>CAVOBC010000001.1:0-48990 GCA_963693635.1 Gammaproteobacteria bacterium
TTGTCGCCGGGGTCAGGTTGTTCATCGGACATGTGTCGCCCCCCGCCAGTCAAGCGGACTCGTTGGTCCGCAAACGAATCTCGCCACCGTTCTACGGGCTGCGGTCAAGAACCGGCAACGCCCGTCACCTGCATAGATTAGCGTACCAGAGTCGACCAGTCCGGGTTTGCGCTGCGCCGACCCATTACCTGATCAAAGTACATCGCTTGCAGCTTCTCCGTGACGGGACCACGGGCACCGCTGCCGATGACTCGCCCATCAACCTCGCGTATCGGCAGCACCTCGGCAGCCGTCCCCGTAAAAAAGGCTTCATCCGCGATATACACATGATCGCGCGTGATCCGCTGCTCGGTTATCTTCAGACCCAGTTCCTCTGCGAGCGAGATCACGGTTGCGCGGGTGATACCCTCAAGACAGGACGTCAGTTCCGGCGTCACCAAATTGCCACCCTCGACCAGGAAAACATTCTCGCCGCTGCCCTCAGCGACATAGCCCTCGTTGTCGAGCAACAGCGCCTCATCGCAGCCGCTGTCGAGCGCCTCCTTCAGCGCCAGCATAGAATTGATGTAGTTGCCGTTGGCCTTGGCCTTGCACATCGTGATGTTAACATGATGCCGGGTGTAAGAAGACGTACGCACCCGAATGCCGTCGACCCGCGCCTCGGGGGTCATGTAGGCCGGCCACTCCCACGCGGCGATCGAGCAATGCGGCTCCAGCCCCTCCGCCCGCAGGCCCATACCCTCTGAGCCGAAGAAGCAGATCGGCCGGATGTACGCTTCCTTCAAGCCATTCTCGCGAATGACGCGCACCTGCGCGTCGTTGATTTCATCTTTGGTATAGGGAATCGGAAACCCGAGAATGTGGGCGGACCGGAACAAACGATCCGTATGATCGTGCAGCCGGAAAATCTGCGGGCCATCAGCAGCGGCATAGGCGCGCACACCCTCAAAGACGCCAAAGCCATAGTGCAGCGTGTGTGTCAGCACATGCACCTTCGCTTCGCGCCAGGGGAGCATTTCACCATCAAACCAGATGACGCCGTCGCGGTCGGCGAGGGAGGGTGCCATGGGCAGTCTCAGCAGTCGGAAAAAGAAGCGCGCAATAGTAACACCTCGACAAATGCGGGCGAACCTTTGAACCTATATAGACCTTTAAACCTGTGTAGATAGAGTTCAGCCAGGATCGTCCACCGTCATCACGGACTCCCAGATGCGCAGCACGTCATCGCGTAGTGGCAGCAGGTGATCGCGGCTCGCGACTTTGCCGCCCAGCGCTTCGAAGTGCGCGAGTCGCCGATAGGCGAGCCATGCTTCCTGCAAGCGGGCGACATCGGCGGCGGGCAGCAACCCCAGCCCACCCAACTCATCGAGCAGTCGCATCTTGTCGCTCCAGACGGCGAGTGACGGAAACCGGCCGACGTGTGCGAGCACGAGATACTGCACCATGAACTCAATGTCGACGATTGCGCCGGCGCCGTGCTTCAGATCAAAGTTGTCGAGGTCGGCGCCCGCAAGGTCAATCGCCGATGAGATGAGTTCCACCGCAGCATCAATCGTGGACTCCCCTGCTTGCGGTGGCTCCGGGCGGCCGCCGCTCGATCCGGATGACAGATGCGCGCGCATGCGTTCGCGCATAGCAACCACCTCGGCCAGCAGCGGCGCGCTCCACTCACGCTGCAAGTGCCGCCGTCTGAGGTCGGCAAACAGCACCGCAAGCGCGGGGTCCCCCGCCACATAACGCGCACGCACCAGGGCCTGAAACTCCCACGTCCACGCATCGTTGGTCAGGTAGCGATCGAACGCTGCGAGGGACGTGACCAAGGGTCCCTTGTTGCCCGACGGGCGCAAGCGCAGATCAACCTCGTACACGCGCCCAAATTGCGTGAGGCTGGTCAGAATGTGGACGACCCGCTGACCAAGCCGCGCGTAGAACATGCCGTTGCCAATCGGCGTCTCGCCATCCGTTTCGCCGCGCAGCGAGCCGTTGTGAATGAAAACGACGTCGAGATCCGAGCTGTAGCCCAGTTCGACGCCACCGAACTTGCCGTAGGCCACCACGCCGAAACCCAGGTTGAGGGGTTGACCTGCCTCGTCCACAGGGCGTCCATGCCGCACCGTCAGATGGTCCCCCGCAATCTGCACCGCAGCTTCCGTCACACACGCCGCGATGTCGGTCAGCGCATCAGAAACCTGCATGATCGGCATCAGGTCGAGCAACTCAAGCACCGCCACCTTCAAAACCTGTGCGTGCCGGAACCGGCGCAACTCGTCCATCTGCTCTTCGAGGTTGCCGGCCCGGTGCAGACGCCGCTCAAGCTCCGCGGCCAACCACGTCGGCGACAGATCGATCTGCTCGGTGCGTTCATCGAGCAATTCGTAGAGCAGGATCGGGAACGCCCGAAACTGATCGGCAACCCAGGGACTGACCGCCGCCAGACGCACCATCCGCGAGACCGCGCCTGGATTCTCAAGAAGGTAGGCAACATAGGTTGACCGTCGCAGCACGACTTCCACGATGGGCAGTACCCGCTCCATCGCCGCGTCGGGGTCGGGCTGCGCGCCCACGAGGGCAAGCAGCGCTGGCATGAGCTTGTGGACGCGTTCGCGAGCGATCGACTGTACGGCGACTCTCTCAAGGGCCCGGTGCAGATGTCCGAGCAACGTCGCAACTCGCGCAGCATCCCGGAATCCCGCTCTTTCGATCAGCGCTGCCGGCTGGTCGCGCCAGACAACCGGCCACTGCAGCCCGCCCTCAACGAGCGGCAGATCGCTTTCAGGCGCCGACGATACGACCGCGTTGAAGCAGCGACTGATCTTTTCTCGTGCGCGCTGCAGCGCTTCCCAATACGCCGGCCAGTCAGAAAAACCCATGGCCTCCGCAAGACGGGCCTTTCCCGCATCGGTGGTCGGCAGCCGCTGGGTTTGCTGGTCCCGTTCCGCCTGCACCGCGTGCTCGCTGTTGCGCAGAAAACAATAGCTGGCCCGCAAGTCCGCGGCGTCAACCTCCGGCAGGCGACCCGCATCGGCGAGCGCGGTGAGCGCCGCAAGGAAATTGCGTTGTTGCAGCCCGGTCTCGGTCCCGGCCCAGACCAACTGCAAGGCCTGGACCGTGAACTCCGCGTCGCGGATGCCACCGGGGCCAAGCTTCAAATCGTCTTCGAGGTGGCCCTGGGCAACTTCTCGCGCAATCATCGCTTTCATGTCACGCAGTGCATCGATGGCACCGTAGTCCAGATGGCGGCGGTATACGAACGGTCGCAGGGAGGCGAGGAAACGCTCGCCGAGCGCTACATCGCCTGCGATCGCCCGCGCTTTGATGAACGCATAGCGCTCCCAGTCCCGGCCCTGTTGCTCGTAGTAAATCTCGAGCGCGGCCAGATGCGGAACGAGCGGACCGCTGTCACCGTAAGGCCGCAGGCGCATGTCCACGCGAAAAACGAAGCCGTCTGCCTGCATTTCATCGAGCGAGCGGATCACGGCGCGGGCAAGCGCCAGGAAGAAGGCTTGATTGCTCGTTTCGGCGTTCGACGGCGAAGGCTCGTCGAAGAAAAAGATGAGGTCGATGTCGGACGACAGATTGAGTTCACCGCCGCCGAGTTTGCCAAGGGCGAGCACGGCCATGTGCTGGACCGCGCCGGAACGCCCGACCGGCATGCCGAGCCTGGATGTGAGGTCGGCGTAGTGAACCCGATACGCCGCCTCCACACAGTCGTCGGCAAGACGGCTGAGATCACGCGTGGTCTCAGTGAGGTCCGCCCGCCGCGAGAGATCGCGGATGATGACGCGCATCATCTCGCGCCGGCGCCAGCGACGAAGGTCACGATCCAGGTGGTCGATCGCCAGGGCGTCAGCATCGAGCCTGCTGACGCCCTGCGCACCATCGACAAGTTCGCCCGTGCCGATGATGTCCGCCAGTTGCTCGGGGTGCCGATTGATCGACTGCGAGAGGTATTCGCTGAGCGACATCGCCCGGCGAATGTCGGCGAGAACATCCGCGCTCGCGGGCGGCATCGCGTCAACAGCGTCCACACAGCCTCCGAATGAGGGCGCGTCCAGCCCGGTGCGCGCGGTCGAAATTCGACGCGTTCAGAGCGGCAACCGGCTCTTCGCACGCCCCGAATTTTCTGTAGTTTACCGACATAATCACTTGAAAATCAATCGCTTATATGTTGATTCTCAGATCTCCCGAGCGCCAGTCCGCCGTCGCTGCTTACTCTGTGCCCGAGAACGGCGCAACACGCATGACCTCGGCGAGAGTGGTCTGGCCACTTGCGATCTTCTGCGCACCCGACAGACGCAAGGTGCGCATGCCTTCCTTCATGGCTGCCATGCGCACCTTGCCGATGTCCGTGTACTCCCCAATCATCTCCTTGACGCTGTCTACCATCGGCAGCACCTCATAGATGCCCTGCCGACCCCGATACCCGGTCTCGCGGCACTCAAGGCAACCGACCTGACCGTAGATGCGGGACGGCTTCCGCGCCTTCCACGGCGCGACGAGCGCCTTCCACTGATCGTCCGACACCTCAACGACACTCTTGCACTCCCGGCAGAGCGTTCGCACGAGGCGCTGGGCCATGATGCCGAGTACCGTCGCCTTGATGAGATAAGGAGCGACTCCGAGTTCGAGCAAACGCGTGATTGCCGACGGCGCGTCGTTGGTGTGCAACGTGGAGATCACGAGATGACCGGTGAGCGCCGCCTGGATCGCCATCTCCGCGGTCTCAAGGTCTCGAATCTCTCCGACCATGATGATGTCCGGGTCCTGCCGCAGCAACGCGCGCACACCTTCGGCAAACGAGAGGTCGATGTTGTGCTGCACCTGCATCTGGTTGAACGAACCCTCCACCATTTCGATCGGATCCTCGATCGTGCAGACGTTCACCTCTTCGGTCGCCAGTCGTTTCAGGCTGGAGTAGAGGGTCGTGGTCTTGCCGGAGCCCGTCGGACCGGTGACGAGGACAATGCCGTTGGGGTTCTCGACCATCGCCTCCCAGCGACCCAGATCCTCGTTGGCAAGGCCGAGTTCATCAAACGACTTGAGGAGGATTTCGGGATCGAAGATCCGCATCACCATCTTTTCGCCGAAGGCCGTTGGCAGGGTTGAGAGGCGCAGTTCCACCTCATTGCCTTCCGGCGTTTTAGTCTTCAGCCGACCGTCCTGGGGCCGGCGTTTTTCGGCAACGTCCATGCGCCCGAGGGTCTTGAGGCGACTGGTCACCGCGGTCATGACCGGCGACGGTAACTCATAGACGATGTGCAGCATGCCGTCGATGCGAAACCGCACGCCGCCGCGGTCGCGCCGCGGCTCTAAATGGATGTCACTCGCGCGTTGCGTGAAGGCGTACTGGAGTATCTGATCGACGATGTTGACGACATGGGCGTCATTCGCCTCCATGGTCTCAAGCTGCCCGATCTCCAGCATCTGCTCGAGATTGCTGAGGCCGCTCGTGGCGAGTCCGAGCGCGCTCGCCTTCTCGACGGACTGGGCCATCTGGTAGAAGCGGAGCGTGTAGCGGCGGATGTCTGCAGGATTAGACACGACCCGCCGCACCAGTTTGCCGGGGCAGGTCTGTTCGATCATCGGCTCCCAGGAGGACACCCATGGCTCAGCGCTCGCGATCACGACCTCTACGTCCGTGACTTCCACCGCCATAATCGCGTGCCGGCGGGCAAAATCCGACGACATTACGCGCGTTACCTTTTGCGCGTCGACCTTGAGCGGATCAATCCGCAGATAATCCTGACCCGCGCGCTCACACAACCAAAGCGTGAGCGCTTCGACGTCCAGACGCCTGCCCTTGTTGGCAAGATCCAGCGGTTTGTCCTCGCCGATCATCTCGATCGGGTGCCAGTCGAGCTGATCCTGGGTGCGGGATTTGAGCGACAGGGTGTCGGCATCATTGGTACTGAGCCGACCGTCAGCAACGAGGTCGTTCAGCACCGAACGCAGATTCAGGATGATATCGGGCTTCTTGCGTAGGCCCTCGTCAATCATACTCACGGCAAGCTTCACTCGATGCAGGTTGAGCTAGAAGCTTACACCCTTTTCGGCAGCCTGCTGAGCGCCCAGCGGCCCGCGCGACGGAGCGTCGATACCACCAGGAAACACCCGGGACGCTGCCACCGACCTGCAGTAATGTGGGCGGTTCAGCAATCATTCCTCTCGTTGGATGCGCGACGAACGGCCCGGCCGTCCCACCGTCACCCGGCGCCGCAGACGTCCCACACAGCACCGGGGCAGCGGAACCTCGATGTCGACGCCCCGGTGTGCCATGCCGGGCGCCACGGCAGCTTCATAGTGCGACTCCCGCCGGTTGCTATAATCTCCCCTCATCTGTGTCTTAGAGCCGCCCGGACCGTCACGTTGTCGAACATCTCCAACATCAATTGGTTCCGGGACGCGTTTCCATACATTAACGCGCACCGGGACAAGACGTTTGTCATCGAAGTGCCCGGCGACGCGATCGATCACACCAACTTCGACAACCTGGCGGCTGACATCGCCCTGCTGTCGAGCCTCGGCGTGCGGGTCGTGCTGGTCCACGGCGCCAGCCCGCAATTGGCGCGAATCCTGACAGCGCGCCAACTCCCCGGTGTTGACCTGGACAACGCCATCGGGGCAACCAGCGACGCGCAAATGACCGCCGCACTCCACGGTTGCGCGGAAGCGCGGATACATCTGGAGGCGCGTCTGTCGATGGGCGTCGTTAACTCCCCGATGAAGCGTGCGGCGCTCACGGTGGCAAGCGGCAATTTCGTAATCGCCCGACCGCTTGGCGTCCGGGACGGCATCGACTGCGTACACTCGGGCGAGGTGCGCAGGGTTAATGTCGATGCGATCACACGGCAACTGGGAAACGGCAACGTTGTCCTCATCTCCCCCATCGGTTACTCGCCCTCTGGCGAGGTTTTCAGCCTCGCCGCCGGCACGCTTGCCCTCGCCGTTGCGCAGGGGATCGGCGCCGACAAACTCATCTGCCTGACAGCCGACGGCGGCGTCTTTGACGACAGCGGCACGCTGCTCGGCGAAGTTGATACCCGCACCACCGGCTTGACCGGCGCCGCGTCTCGCTGCCAGCGCGCGTGTGAAGCGGGCGTCCCGCGCGGCCACGTGATCAGCTATGGCGACAACGGCGCGCTCCTGACCGAACTCTTCACGCGGGATGGCGCTGGCACCCAGATTGTCCGCGAGAGCTACGAGCAAATCCGCGTGGCGACCACGGAGGACCTGCCTGGCATCATCGAACTCATCACGCCGCTCGAAATTGCGGGCGTGTTGGTCAAACGCTCGCGGGAACTCCTCGAGTCAGAGGTCGACCGCTTTTCGGTCATCGACCGCGACGGCATGACCGTTGCGTGTGCGGCGCTCTATCCCTTCGGGGACGCTGCCGAGGTCGCGTGTGTGGTCACCCATCCGGAATACCAGGGCGAGCAGCGCGGCGAGCGCATTCTCGCGCACCTTGAACGCACCGCGCAGAATGCCGGCGTCAACGAGGTGTTTGTACTCACAACCCAGAGCGCGCACTGGTTCATCGAGCGCGGCTTCGCTACCCGGGACGTGAGCGACTTACCCGCCGCCCGGAAATCGCTCTACAACTACCAGCGCAAGTCCAAACTATTCGTCAAGTCACTTGCCGGGAGCGCCCTCCGAAAGGTGCCCTGAGCACACGACGCATGCGACGAAATGACTTTCGAAAAACCGCGCAGGTCGGGGCGGACCCGGGCACGCGACTTGCGTCAGGCTGACCGCAGCCCGGACGAGTGCTCGTGCACAAAGTCGACCAACGCCTTCACATTATCGACGGGGGTTTGCGGAATAATGCCGTGGCCGAGGTTGAATATGTGACCGGGCCGAGACCCCACCTCATCGAGAATGCGCCGTGACTGATCCAGCACCGACTGACGATCAGCACAGAGGACAATGGGATCCAGATTGCCCTGCACGCTGCGGTCGGCAAAGAGATCCCACGTTGCAGTGAGTGGCGTGCGCCAATCGAGGCCAATGACATCGCCGCCGGCGTCCGCCATCAGGGGCGCGAGGGCCGGGTTTCCGGTGCCAAAGTGGATCACGGGTACCCGCCCGCTGATCGCGTCAAACACCCGCTTTGAATGTGGCTGCACATACCGAAGGTAGTCGGACCCGGACAAGCAACCCACCCAACTGTCGAATATCTCAAGTGCGTCGACGCCCGAATCGATTTGATAGTTGAGGTAATCGATGACGGCTTCACTCATTCGCGTCATCAACTCGTGCCAGGCGGCCTCGTCGCCATACATGAGCTGTTTGGCATGGACATAGTTCTTGGAACCGCCACCCTCTATGGCATAGGACGCGAGTGTAAACGGCGCGCCACCGAACCCGATTAACGGAATGTCGGACGGCAACTCTTGCAGGATCAGACGAATCGTCTCACCGATGTACGGCATCGTGTCGCGAGCTGGAATGACCTTGATCGCATCCACGTCCGCGCCGGTGCGCACTGGATTGTCGATGTTTGGTCCAACACCCGGCAAGTAATCGAGCCGCAGGCCCATAGGCTCAAGGATCGGCAGCAGGTCCGCAAACATGATCGCGGCATCAACGCCCAGAATGCGCTGGGCGTCGCACGTCACTCTGGCTGCACGCTCCGAGTCCTTGAAGAACGCAAGGCTCGGGGAGTCGCCCTTGACCTCATGGTACTCCGGCATATAGCGACCCGCCTGACGATGCAGCCAGATCGGCGTGACCTCAGTTATCTCACCCCGGCATGCGCGCAGGAAAGGGCTGGCGTGTACGGAATCTCGCATCTGCTTTAGCGGTCCCTCAGCAAAACGCGGCAGTCTAGCAGCATTTGACGGCGTCACCGGCAACTTGCGCGCTGCGCCAGATCGACTAACCCCGTCCTGAACGGGCTCCTCGATTGTGGTCCTGGGACCCTGCCCCCAAGCCCTCGTCGCGATCTCGCCAGCGTGTCCGATCGCAGGCGCGTGCCGCGACCCCTGTGACCAGGGCGGATGATTGCGTTACGAGCACCCGGCCCGGCAAAACAGGCATCTAACGGTCAGGCACGGTATTGATCTCGACATCGACGCGTTCGCATGGGCGATCCCGCGTCGGCGCGGTGGCGCCTACCCTCGCGGTCTCGCCGGGCGGCCCGAGCGCCGAGAGGCCAGACGCGAGGATAGTTCGCGCTTGCTCCACATCGACCGCGCCCGGTTCGAGCGAGAGCGAGAAGCCAGGAATCTGCCGCACCATCACGAGCGGCGCGTCACCCGCACCGTCAACGACATAGGCCGCGACGGGCGTGCGCAGGCCGCGCACCCGCACGGGCCCGCACGGGCTGCAGGCAAATGCCAGTCGAACCAGTTGCCGGGTCTGTTCCGAGATCAGGATCTGATCGCGGCCGGCGAGCCCCTCCAACCGACTCGCCAGGTTTACCGTGCTGCCGATCACCGTGTAGTCCAGCCGTTCGGATGAGCCGAAGCTGCCGACGGAGCAATACCCGGTGCTGATACCAATCCGTATGTGCAGTTCGCACGCGACACCTTCGTCGCGCCAGACCTGCCGCAGGTCCTGCAGCGACCGACGCATGTCGAGCGCCATCTCAACGCATGCAATTGCATCTTCACGCACGCCCCGACTATGCGGATCACCGAAGAACACCATCACCCCGTCCCCCAGAAACTTGTCGAGCGTGCCGCCATGGTTGCGTGCGGATCGCCGCCATGCGGTCCAGATACTGATTGAGACAACGCGTCAGCGCTTCTTCCTCCATGTTGTCCATTAGCTCGGTGAAGCCCTCGATGTCCGAGAAGAAGAGCGTGAGTTTGCGCCGGGTCGTTCGGGGCATTGCGGTCAGCTCACTCGCCCGCAGGCGATCGACAAGTTGGGGCGCAACATATTTGCTGAGGCTTTCGTTCAGCCCTGCAAGGCGACTGCTGGCCTGTCGCGCCCGGCGATGCCCCATGCGCCACTGGCGATTCTCGTGCGACACCAGAAAGCCGATGGCGCCCGTATTGATAAGGAGCGCGATGCCGCTCAGCGCGTCCGTCAGGGTCGAACCGGCATTCGTCGGCACGTCCAGCAAGACGAACGCGGCGACCGTCGTGACGACGGCAACCATGGTCGCTGCAACGAGCGACGCGAGTCCCCCAAAGATAAGCGCCGCCATGGTAAGGGCAACCAGAAAGGCGAGAGACGCGAGCGGGTGGAGCCCAACCGCAGCGATCAGGATGCCCGTCAGCAGCCCATCGGCGAGCAACGCCCGCCGCACCACCGCCCCGTTCTTCGTAGACCCGCTGATTCCGGCAGCGTTCGCATCCGTACGGATTTGGCCAGAATCGGTTAGAGGCAAGCGGGTCTGGATCGAGGTCGCAGAAGCGTCCGCGAAAGTCTGGCGAACTCCGGACCCGATCGCGTCAGGCGATATTGCGTCAGCACCCGCCTCGTCAACGCACCCACCGACGGGGCCGCGAGTGTGGGCGGCAAGGAGCCGTAGCTGCAACCGATAGAGCAGGTGCGGGTACAGGAGCAGAACGACCCCGAGGCCCAGCAACCAGATCTGCAACGGGTCCGCAATCAGGATGCTGAAAACAATCAGGCCCGCGAGCCCGTACATCAGCACCCGGGGCCGGTAACTCACGCGAATTAGATAATGGACGTCGTCTGCATTCATGGGCAGACGTTAGCCCCGTCGACGGTCCGCGGCGATAGGACATCGCCCCGGCCGCGCGCGCCAGATCACTGCAACGGGTGTAAGACGATCACCTGTCAGCCCGTGCGATTCTCGCCCGCCCCTATTCACGGCTCGCGAAGCGAACGTGAACTTCAGCTATTCACGGCTCGCGAAGCGAACGTGAAATCCGCTTCGGCCAAGCACAGTTGCTTTCAACAGACTGCTAATCCTTGTCCAGCGCCCTGATCTCGCGATCAAGCGGTCATCGGTGACCACCTGCTCGAGCACCTGAATGCAGGATTCCAGGTCATCAATGCGCCCTTCGTACCCATCCAGGTCAACATCGACCGGGTCGCGGGTCCGGATCCGGGTAATCAGAACGCCAGCAAGGCATCCCACAATGACGATCAACGCAACCATATCAAAGACGCCCATCTGATCTCCCCTGTCCTCTTTTTCGTTCGGCATGTCGTCGTGTCCGCACTCGCTACAACACCGCCTCCATTGCAAACGTGCGCACCGGGTCGACCTCCACGTCGTAGTCGACGCCGTCGATGCCAAATCCATGCAACGCAAGGAACGCATCTCGATAAGCATCGAAGTCCGCGACGGCGGCGAGATTCTCGGCGGTCACATTCCAGTTGGCTTTCACATAGTCCTGCACGTCGCGGCCAAGTTCCAGGTCGTCCATGCGCAATCGCCCCGCATCATCCGGCGCAACGGGCTCTGCGGCGTAAAGGCCAGTCTCAAACAACCGCTGCGTTTGCTCAATACAGCCCTCGTGCGTACCCGCCTCCTGCATCACCTTGAACAGCAGCGAGAGGTAAATCGGCATACCAGGGATCGCCGCAGCAGCCTGGGTGACCAGCCCTTTCATGACGCAGACCCGGGCGCTGCCGCCGACCCCCGCCATCGGCGCTGCAAGGGCACGCGACGCGCGGTCGAGATCTTCCTTGGCCTTGCCGATGGTGCCGTGAAAATAGATGGGCCAGGTGACCTCGCTGCCGAGATAGGTGTAGTTAGTCGTGATGCAACCTTGCGCCAACACATCAGCCGCGCGCAGCGCGTCGATCCAAAGCTCCCAGTCCTCGCCGCCCATGACCTGCACCGTGTCTGCCGTCTCCTTGATGGTTGCCGGCTCAAGCGCAATCTCGCGAATATCCCGCGTATTAAAATCGATGGTCTTGCCACTGAACGCCTGACCAATCGGTTTGAGCGTGGAACGCTTGAGTTCTCCCCCTGGAATCTGTCGGGCAGGGGCTGCAACCGAGTACACCACGAGATCAACCTTGCCGCCCATCTCTCTGATGATGGTATCGATCGCCTGCTGCTTGATCTCATCGGAGAACGCGTCGCCCTGAATGTTGCCGGCATAGAGACCCGCGCCGGCCGCCGCCTCCGTGAACGCCGCCGTTTTGTACCAGCCTGGCGAAGCGGTCCGCTTGCCGTCTGCGCCACGTTCAAAGAACACGCCGAGCGTGTTGGCGCCCGCGCCAAAGGCTGCACTGATGCGGGACGCGAGGCCATAGCCACCGGATGCGCCGACAATAAGTACATTCCGGGGGCCGCTGGTGATCGGCGCGCGACGCGCGACGTACGCGATATCCCGTTGCACATCCCGTTCACACCCTACTGGGTGAGCCGCGGTGCACAGAAAACCACGCACTCTGGGTTTGATAATCATGAAATCTCGCTTCCTCTCATCTAGTCCATCTTGTCGGTTTGCGATTCTAGCGACCAAACGCTCGTCGCCTCAGCGCGATTTGCTCTTTTGCTTCTTCTTGCGCGTTGCGTGTTTCGGTGTGCCGGACTGACCGGCCGGCCGATCCGAAGGCGCAGTCGCTGCGCGCCCCTCGCGCGAGCCAGGCATTTCAGCGGGTCCGCGCGCCACGAGACCCAGTCGATAGGCCAGCACCACCAACACGACGCCTGCGGCAATCATCGGCAAGGACAGTATCTGCCCCATCGTAACCCAGCCCAGCGCGACGAAGTTCAGATGCGCATCCGGCATGCGAAAGAACTCCGAGAAGACGCGCAGACAGCCATAGCCGATGAGGAAAACACCCGACGTCGCCATGACGGGCCGAGGCATCCTGGCAAAGATGAACAAGACCGCGAACAGCACCGGCCCTTCAACCAGGCTTTGATACAAACTGGACGGATGTCGCGCCACGAAGTCGCCGGGATAGACCACCGCCCAGGGCACGTCGGCGACGCGACCAGGCAACTCAGCGTTAATGAAGTTGCCGAGACGACCGAAGCCAAGCCCGACCGGGATGACCGGCGCGATGAAGTCTGTGACCTCGAAGTAGCGACGCCCACTCTTCCTCGCGTACAACCCCATGGCAACCAGCACGCCAAGCATGCCGCCATGGAACGACATGCCGCCCTTCCAGACCATGAAGATGCGCAGCGGGTCCTCGATCAGGGCCTCCATGCCATAGAACAGCATGTAGCCCACCCGACCGCCCAGAATCACACCCAGCACCAGATAGAACGCCAGATCCGAAATCTGCTCACTGGTGAACGAAAGTCCGTAGCGGCGAGTGCGCCACGTCACGAGCCACCAGCCCGACCCGATACCCACCAGATAAGACAGTGCATACCAGTGGATAGACACCGGACCAAGGCTAATCGCAACCGGATCAAACGCCGGGTAGTGCCACATTGCTAAGTGTCCTTTTCGCTTGGTGCCCGCTAATCACGATCAGCCTGTCTGCGCGCGTTCGGGTGTGTATGTCGGTGTGCATGTCGCTGTAGGTGCGGCGTAGGTGTGCACGTCGGTCTGCGCAGCGTGGCGATAGGCAGGCAAACGCCAAAGCGCGCCCTGCACACGACGCCGGTTCTTCGCAAACGCTGCGCATTATCCGGCATACCGACCGGTTTGATAAACTCGCCCGCTCCTTAACCCGCCGCCGAACCAAAAACGCCTGCCTATGTGTCTTATTCTCTTCGCCATCGATCAAGCAGACCATCGTCTCGTTGTCGCTGCCAATCGCGATGAGTATTACGCCCGACCCGCATCCCGCGCGGATTTCTGGTCCGACCATCCGTCCGTGCTCGCAGGACGCGACCTGCAAGCCGGCGGAACTTGGCTTGGCGTGACCACGGGCGGGCGGTTCGCCGCCGTAACCAATTTTCGTGAAACGCCGCCGCAGCCGATGCCGCCGCGTTCTCGTGGCGACCTGACGGCCGACTTCCTGACGGGCAGCGAAGCGCCCGCCGAGTATCTTGCCCGGATCGCCCAACGCGGACACCTTTACCGCGGCTTCAATTTGCTGATCGCTGACCCGAGCGGTGCGTACTATTACAGCAATCGCGGCGGCCTGCCGAAAAAACTGCCCGCTGGCGTCTATGGTCTGAGCAATCAGCTTCTGGACTGCGACTGGCCCAAGGTAGTCGGTGGTCGCGAAAAACTCGACGCCCTGCTCAAACGCGCGTCACCCATCGAGGCGCAAGAGTTGTGCTTCGACCTGCTCGCGGACCGTGGTGACGGTCGCGCCAACTCCCCGAGTTTCATCGAGAGTCCCGAATACGGCACGTGCGCCGCAACGTTTGTGCGGATGACATCCCGGGAGGTTCAGCTTGGCGAACGCGGATTCAAAGCCGGTGGTGTGGGGACGGGCGACATGCGTCATCAGTTCAACATGGCGGTGAGCTAGTTCCTGTCTCAGAACCCTGGGCGCTCCTCAGTGATTGCGACCGGATCGGATCAGACGGCCGAGTCCGAACTCCCGCAAGCGTTCGTCCATATAATTCTTGATCAGATGGGCGTTCTCCATCTTTAGAACCGTATCGAGAACCTGCCGCGCGCGTTTCATCTCCACGCTGCGGATCACCCATTTAATGATCGGCAGGTTGGGCGAAATCATGGACAACTCATCGAAACCCATCGCCACGAGCAGGATGGCTGCCGCTGGATTCCCGGCCATCTCGCCGCAGATACCGACTTCCTTCTTAGCCAGCCGCGCCTCACCGACGACATGTTGCAGCGCGTGCAACACGGCCGGATGGAAGTCCTGATACAGCTCGGCCACCCGCGCATTGTTGCGATCAACAGCGAGCATGTACTGAATGAGGTCGTTTGAGCCAACCGCAAGAAAGTCGACCCGGCTCAGGATCGCGCGGGTTTGATAAACCGCCGCCGGGACCTCGATCATGACGCCGATGTCCGGCATCTCGACCTCGACCCCCTCCTCGACGATTTCTCGATAACACTGGGCAATCAGCCGCTGGGCCTCATCCACTTCCATGACACTGCTGACCATCGGCACCATGATGCGCAGATGCCCGTCGATGCCCTCATTGGCGCTGATCATCGCCCGGACCTGGCTCAGGAAGATCTCGGGATGGTCGAGCGTCACGCGGATGCCGCGCCAGCCAAGGAAGGGATTTTCTTCTTCGATCGGAAAGTACGGCAGTGATTTGTCGCCACCGATGTCGAGCGTGCGCATGGTCACGGCCATCGGCGAAAACGCTTTGAGATGCTCGCGATAAATCTCGCGCTGCTCGTCTTCAGTCGGAAAGCGATCGCGCATCATAAAGTAGCTTTCGGTGCGATAAAGGCCCACACCCTCAGCACCGCGGTCGAGCGAACGCACAACGTCCGTCATCAATCCGGTATTGACCCACAACTTTACCCGGTCGCCATCGAGCGTCACCGCGGGTTCGTCGCGCAGGCCCTCGAGGCCCTCGATCAGCTCCTCCTCCTCGCGCATGACCTTCAGGTAGGACCGCTCCTGACTTTCGTTCGGATGCGTTATGACGACGCCGTCGAAACCGTCGACGATGATCGGGCTGGCATGCACGCGCTTGATCGGCAAGTCATCCGCGCCCATCACCGTTGGCAAACCCATCGCTTCGGCGAGTATGGCCGCGTGTGATGTGACCGAACCACTCACCGAGACCACGCCGACGAGACATTCCTCAGGCACCTCCCCCAACATCGCAGGGGTCAGTTCATCAGCCACCAGAACGGTCTTGTCCGGAAAATTGCGACCCGGCGTACCCCGCGTCTGACGCTGCAGGTTTGCGAGTACTCGCTGTCCCAGATCCTTGACGTCCGCGCCGCGCTCGCGCATGTACTCATCGTCCATCAGATCAAAGGTCGCCACGTGGCTGTCAATGACGTGCTTAAGTGCGCCCTGGGCCCAGACCGTGTCGCTAACGATGCGCGTGGTCACCTCGACTTCGACCTCGCCCAGCATCTGGATGTAGACGTCAAAGAGCGCGCGTTCACTTCGCTGCAGCCGAAACGACAGTTTCTGGGAGAGGTCCTCAATCTCAGCGCGGGTCGACTCGACCGCCGCGGCAAACAGGGCAGTCTCCTCCGCCACGTCGGTCGCCGGCCGTTCTGGCACCGAGTCGAGATCACTATCCGGAAACAGCACGTAGGCGGTGCCGATCGCAACACCCGCGCCGCTCGGCGTGCCACTGTAGGTGCGAGGGGCGTTCGCGTCGGTCATGTCCTGCAACGCGCCCGTCGCCGACGCGTGGGAGATGCGACCGCCCAGTCTGCCAGCGAGGGTAATCAGAAACGCTTCTTCGTCTGCGTTGTAGCGACGCGAGTCCCGGTCTTGTACGACGAGCACGCCGAGCACACGCTTGTGCTCAATGATCGGCGTGCCAAGGAACGAATGAAACGGCTCCTCGCCAAGTTCGTCGATGTACAAAAAATGTGGATGTGACGGCGCGTCATCGAGATTGATCGGCTCGGCACGTTGCCCAACCAATCCGACCAGGCCGTCTGCAGCGCCGATCATCACGCGGCCAATGGCATCTGCGTTCAATCCACGCGTTGCCATCAGAACGTACTTGTTCTGCTTCGGGTCAAGGAGGTAGACCGAACAGACGTTACAGTCCATTTCACGCTGGACCGACGACACAATCAGATCCAGTGCCGTCTCAAGGTCCTCGGCCGCATTAACCCCTTGCACGACCCGGCGAAGAACCTCGAGCATGCTCGTGCCCTGTTGTCCTTGCAGGAAGCGGCGCGCGTCCATCGAACTTTTACCGAAGTGGGGAGAACGATGGATTATCCATCACGTCGCAAGTCGATAGATAGACGATTTCGGCAGAAACACAGCACCAAAAGAGTGCGCGTGAACCGAGGGCTATCGGCTCAAGCAGCGTGACATCGACGGCGCTAGCTCTTTCATGGCGCGTCGATACACATCGCGCTTGAAGGCAATGACCTGGCCAAGGGGATACCAGTAACTCACCCAACGCCAGTGATCAAACTCGGGCTTGTGGCAGTTGGACACCTGCACCGCGGCATCCTCCGCCAGCATCTTGAGCAAAAACCACTTCTGCTTTTGACCGACAAAGGAACTTCGATCCTGCCGCAGAAACCGGCGAGGCAGCTTGTACCGCAACCAGCCGCGCGTGCACGCGACCACCTGGACGTCACTGTCGGTAAGTCCAACCTCTTCACCCAACTCGCGAAACAGCGCCTCCTCGGGCGACTCCCGAGGCGCGATGCCGCCCTGCGGAAACTGCCACGCATCCTGTCCAACGCGCTTTGCCCAGAGCACCTGACCGGCTGTGTTCGCCACGATGATCCCGACGTTGGGACGATACCCATCCGCGTCTATCACGTTGGCAATCCGTCAATGCAAAAAGCCATTGTGAAGCAATCCCGAGGGACGGGCAAACAAACCACCGCCGCCGGATGGCGCATAAACCAGACTGTCTGGCAGTGTTCGATTCACATGTACAGCAGGATTCGGCATCATGGATACACACCTTCGTCAGCCCCCAATGTGAATTGACGCATCGGCCTCGCTTCTTGCATCCAAGCTGAAAACCATCACGAACAGCGGCATGTTATGAGCCCTTCCAGTCAGTGCCGACAGCCAGGATTGCAGGCTTTCATCACACCTGTCGACGCAAGCGTGTCCGTCGCAAAGAACCGGGGTCCGCATGCCGCATAACGCCCCCGCTGTCCCCCTGCATCTCGGGATTAGCCGATGACCGAGGAATTCAATCAGCCGCAGAGCGGCAACGAGATGCCGCGATTCGGCGGGCAGGCAAGCATGTTTCGCCTGCCCGTGCACGCTGATGCCGCCGGGTTGGACGTCGCCATCATCGGCGTGCCCCTGGATATCGGTACGAGCAACCGGCCGGGCACCCGTTTCGGTCCCCGCGGGATTCGAGCGGAATCAGTGCTGGTGCGCCCCTATGGCATGGCCACGCGCGCGGCGCCCTTTGACAGCCTCCAGATTGCGGACATCGGCGAACGTGCCGATCAACCCGTTCGACCTCAAGGACTCGATTCAGATCATCGAAGCCTACTACGACAGCGTCCTGTTGACGGGAACCAAACCGCTTTCGTTGGGCGGTGACCACACAATCGCACTACCCATCCTGCGTGCATTGGCAAGGAAGCACGGCTAGATGGCGCTCGTTCACGTCGACGCGCACGCGGACATCAATGACACCATGTTTGGCGAGAAAGTGACGCACGGCACCATTTTCCGCCGTGCGCTGGAAGAAGAACTCGTTGATGGCGCGAAGATGTTCCAGATCGGCTTGCGCGCCACCGGATACAGCGCCGAAGATTTCGACTGGTCCCGGCAACAGGGCGCACGAGTCGTCCAGGCCGAGGCCTGTTGGTACAAATCACTTTCGCCTTTGATGGACGAGGACGTGCGGCCATTGGTGACAGCACGCCGACGTACCTGAGCTTCGACATTGATGGGCTGGATCCTGCAATCGCGCCCGGCACCGGCACGCCAGAGCCAGCCGGTTATCGGCGCCCCAAGGGCTCGAGATCATTCGCGGCATGTATGGCACCAACCAGGTTGGCGCAGATCTGGTAGAGGTTTCGCCCCCGTACGACACGACCGGCAACACGGCCCTGCTTGCAGCTAACCTTGTCTTTGAAATGCTCTGCAGTTTTCCAGGATGTCAGCGACGGGCCTGAGATCCCGCGCAAGAGGCCACCAGTCGACGTGCTTCGGATACACTGCGCGCCACACGCCTCTGAGCCCATTACCCGTGACACTCGCGATCTTCGATCTGGATGAAACGCTCATAGCAGGCGACAGCGATCACCTTTGGGGCGAATACGTTGTCGATGCCGGGCTGGTCGATGGTGAGGCGTATCAACGCGCCAACGATGGTTTCTTCGCTGACTACAAAGCGGGCAAGCTCGACATCCACGCGTACCTGGGTCTCGTGTACTCGGTCTTGACCGCACACCCGCTTGAAACACTGCTCGCGCATCGCGAATTGTTCGTCGAACGTTGCATCGTTCCGATCGTTCTGCCGAACGCCATCGACCTCGTTGAAAAGCATCGCCAGCAAGGCCACGAGCTGCTTTGCATCACTGCAACGAGCCAGTTCATTACCGAACCGATCGTCCGATTGTTTGGCATTGACGACTTGATCGCACCCGTCCCCGAGTTAGCTGACGGACGCTACACCGGCAAAACCGTTGGCGTTCCCAGTTACGCAGAGGGGAAAGTCACCCGCCTCCATTCGTGGTTGGCAGGGCGCGCTACCACCCTCGCCGACAGCTACGGCTATACCGACTCGATCAACGATGTGCCGCTGCTCAAGCTGGTGGCGCATCCGCATGCCGTCGACCCGGATGAGCGCCTCCGCGCAGCAGCCCTGACCGCCGGCTGGCCGGTGATGAGCCTTCGCTAGCAGCATCTCACGGTGCCGGATCACCGCGCTGTCGCGCAGGGAACACCGCGGCACCTTGCTTTAGTTCCATGAAAGGTTCCTGTCCCAAGAACTGTCATCCTGACAATTCTTGGGAGTCGGTTTGCAAGCAAACCTCGCATGAACTTGCAGAAAAGAGGCCTTCAGAAAATGGCGGTGCATCCCTGCACCGCCCGCCAGCTGGTTCAGGTTTCGTCAGCCCCGGCTTCGCACTGCGCCTGATAGTCGTCTGCGGTCAGTAGATGATCCAGTTCACCGGTGTCGGTCGGTCGAATGCGAAAGAACCAGCCCTTGTCGAATGGTGAATCGTTGATGATTTCCGGTTCGTCCTCAAGCGCAGCGTTGATCGCAATGACCTCCCCCGAAATCGGCGCAAAGATATCTGACGCTGCCTTCACTGATTCGACCACGCCAGCTTCTGTCCCCGCGGTGACCTGCTGCCCAATCTCCGGCAGCTCAACGTAAACCACGTCGCCCAGTTCTTCCTGTGCGAAGTCACTGACGCCCACCGCCACGGTGCCGTCATCGTCCAGACGCCCCCATTCGTGGGTCGACGCATATCGATAATTCGGAAGGTATTCAGCCATCAGAGGGCTCCAATTTGGCAGATTGATATTGTTGTGACATGAAGAGGCCGGGGCAGTGGAAGAGGCAGGGTATTGCCTCGGGCTTCATGTTCAACGGCCGCTCGCTAACTTCACGACCTGGCGGCGCAGCAGCGGTGTGCCGGCAACGACTTTCATTGCTTCATTGCACAGCAACGCTGCGACCGGATTGCGGTTGCCATACACGCGCCGGAAGGCCTCGACGACCGCCATCGTAGCCAGGTTCTCCGGCTGGCGCTCACGCTCGAAATTCTTGAGCGTCGCTAATTGTCCCGGGTCCGCCCGCGTGAGTTCAGCGCGCGTCAGTCGTGTAGCGAGCGCGCTGGCGTCAGCGAAACCGAGATTTGCGCCCTGTCCAGCGAGCGGGTGGATGGTATGCGCGGCATCGCCCAGGAGCGCAATCCGTGGCGACACATAACGACGAGCGTGACGCTGCTCCAGTTCAAAGCTGAAAGTCGGGCTGATGCCGGTGACCACACCGAGCACATGCTCAGAAGCGCGGCTCAATCGATCGCACTGCGCTTCAGCAGAAAGCGCGGTGAACGCGGTTGCATCGGCAGTCTCCATCGACCAGACGAGCGAGACCCTGGCTGGCTCGCTGCGTGTTGATTCACCCTCTGATTCCCGCTCTGGTTCACTCTTTAGATCACTCTCTAATTTAGAGGGCGCAGATTCGCTGGCAGGCACGAGCGGCAGAAATGCGAGTGGCCCAACATCGGTAAACACCTGCAACGCGGTGCCCTGGTGTGGCCGCTCGACAGCAAGGGTCGCGACGACGGCAGTCTGGCCATAGGACCAGCGACGCTCACCCAGACCGGCAAGCTCGCGAATGCGCGAGGACTTGCCATCCGCGCCCACCAGCAAACGGCAGCCGGGCGCGGCATCACTCCCGGTCACGACGACGACATCATCGCCAGCCGTCACGGCCTGCACGTCGAATGCGTACTGCAATGTCACGTTTGGCAACCCCCGCACCCGCGCCTCAAGGGCATCGAGCAGCACAGCGGTTTCAACCACGTGACCCAGCGCATCACGGCCGATGTCGGCCGCCGCAAAGTCGATGGACCCGGTGCCCTCCCCGTCCCACACATGCATTGCGTCATACGCACACACCGCATCCGCCGGCAGCCGGTCCCACACGTCAAGGCGTCGCAAGATCGCGGTCGAAGCCGGGTTGATCGCGAGCACCCCGCCGAGGGCGCCGCCTGTTAACACAAAGTCGCTGTTGCCTGCCGCGACAGGCAACACTGGCGGTTCTCGCGTCGCGGGTTGGCTCCTGGCGTCGATGACAAGCACATCGTACGCGGTGCCGCCGAGCGCGGCGGCCAGGGTCAGGCCAACAAGGCCGGCGCCGACAATGATGACGTCGTAATGATCGTAGGTATCAGCCATCACCAGCCATGAACGCCTCGATTTCAGGGATCGTCTTGGGAATGGCCGGGGTGAGAATCTCGTGACCATCGCGAGTCACCAGCACATCGTCCTCAATACGAATGCCAATGCCCCGGAATTCGGCCGGGACGTCTGCATCTGCATCGATATAGATGCCGGGTTCTACGGTGGTGACCATGCCAGGCTCAAAGACTCGCCATTCGCCGCCAATCTGATATTCGCCCACGTCGTGCACATCGAGCCCGAGCCAGTGGCCAGTCTTGTGCATGTAGAACGACTTGTACGCCTCGTCGGCAATCAATGACTCCAACTCGCCCTGTAAAATGCCCAGCGCCAGCATGCCCCGCGTCAACCAGCGCACGGCGGTTTCGTGGGGTTTGTTCCACAGGTTGCCGGGTCGCACTTCGGCGATCGCCGCAAGTTCCGCATCCAGCACGATATTGTAAAGCTGCTTTTGCGCGTCGGTGAATGACCCCGACACGGGAAATGTTCGCGTGACGTCTGACGCGTAGTAGCCATACTCGCTGCCCGCGTCAACGAGCACCAGGTCGCCGGCTGCCATCTCCGCGTCATTATCAACGTAGTGCAGGATGGTGGCATTGGCACCGCTGCCCACGATTGACGGATAGGCTGGCACCCGCGCGCCGGCCATGCCAAACGTGTGCTGCAACTCGGCCTCCAGCTGATACTCCATCACGCCCGGCCGGGTCATTTTCATGATCCGTTTGTGTCCTGCGGTCGTGATCTTCGCCGCATGCTTCATCATCTTCAATTCAGCCGCGCTCTTGAAAAGACGCAGCTCGTGCAGGTATTGGCCCAGCTGAGTCAACTCACCCGGCGGGCGCGTGCCGGACTGGCCGTTGCCCTTGCGGCCGTTGATCCAGTCGATCAATCGACTGTCGAATTCCCGGTCCTGACCCATGCTGTAGTAAAGCCGCTCCCGGCCTTCAATCAGGCCCGGCAGGATGTCGTCCATATCAGTGATCGGAAACGCATCGTCCAACCCGTGGAGTTGCATGGCACGCTCCGGGCCGGTGATGTGGCCGTGCCAGCGCTCCAAATGGGGATCACGCTCGCGGCAAAACAGGATGGACTCGCCATGCGGTCGGCCCGGCACCAGCACAAATACCGCGTCCGGTTCACGAAACCCGGTCAGGTAGTAGAAATCGCTGTCCTGCCGGAACAAATGATCCACATCACTGTTGCGCCCGACCAGTCGCGCGGCAGGCAGGATTGCGATGCTGTTGTCGTCCAGCAGCCCGGCGAGTTCAGAGCGCCGGTGCCTGAATTCTGTCAACGCAAGCTCAGGACCCCGGGCTGGCAGGGCCGCCGGGTCACTCACTGCCACCGCCTCGCATCTCCTCATACAACACCATCACTGAAACGCGCACGAATTCGCTGATCTCAACGAAGTCGCGCTCATTCTCGTCCTCGTCCCCGTCGTCGAGATCGATCAGCTCATCGCCCATCTCGATCAACCTCATGTAGGTCTTGATCGCGTCTTCACCGTCCTCGGAAAGCGCGTCCTCGTCACAGCGGAACGTGCCGAGAAAACCAACACACCAACGCCGCAGCGCCGCAGTTCGCTCCTTCAGCTCAAGCTCATCATCCGGCAACAGTAATTGAAAACTCAAATCATCCGAGCCGATCAACCCGGCACTGATGCGAAAGACATCGACGATCTGGTCAAAATTGTCGTAATCGATTTCGTCCGCGATCCACGTCATCAGCCGCGCGGCCATTTCATCGTCGTCGAGGAGATCAGGGCTGCAAAGCTCACCACACATCAAACCGTGCAGTTCTGCCGGCGATATGTGCGCGCCAACCAGATAGCTGACAGATTCAAAACTGATTTGTTCGGGATCAGAGCCGCCCGATTCGTCGTCAAACATGATCCCCTCACCGACCCTGCCGTGGCGGGTCTCATTGATTGCCGTTTCTGCGGACGCGCCTTATAGTACCCCACGCTCAGGCTCGCGTTTGCGTGTGCTGTGGTACGTGTCATGCTGCCGGTTCGGCGGTGCCTGTAGCGCACACGACCGGCTCCCGTGCAGCACGTTTGCGCAAAGAAAGTTCCCAACCGACCGCCACAACAAAGCGCATGGAAATAAGAGACCTTCTGACCAAGATCGACGAACTCATGGGTCTTGTCGATGAACTCGAGCGCAAGCAGCAGGGGCTGGAGCAAGACCGTGTGCGTTGGCGCGAAGAGCGGATGCGCCTGCTTGAGCGAAACGAGCAGGCCAAGAGCAAGGTCGAAGCCATGATCATGCGTTTAAAGTCGCTTGAGGCCGACTGAGGGCGCCAGAGCAGCGATCGCACTCGCACCCACTGATCCCCCATAACCGCCCCGTCGATCACACGCAAACTATACTCTCCACCCACCAGTCATCCGGCCACCCACTAAGAGACGACAAGCCCGCCATGTCAGACGAGTCGCGCACCGTAACTGTAGAGATTCTCGGGAAGGACTATGAAGTGAGCTGTGCGCCGGACGAGGTCAAGGCGCTCAAGCGATCGGCCGAGTACCTGGACGAGAAGATGAGAGAGATCAAGGACAACTCCCGCATCATCGGGCTCGACCGAATCGCAGTGATGGCGGCGCTCAACATCAGCAATGACTTCATTCGCCAGACCGCACGAACGGAACAGATCGCCTCGCGCCGGGGTGCCGATCTCAAGCAGATCAGCGGCCGCCTCGACGAAGCGCTGGTGAAGTTGAAGTCATCTTCGGGGGATTGACGACGCCGGATCCGCCTCAAACGCATCTGATCGGGATTTTTGCGCCGGTGCGCGCTTTGTCGATACCCGATTCGTCGCACAACGCCTATAATTGACGTGTTCCCTGGGTTGTTGGCCAGTTGACTTGTCCTAAACCCTTATGCGATACCCTAGGAGGTCTTTTTCCGTGGCAGTTGTGCACGTCCGCGCGACGGAACGCCTGATGCCAGTTAGAGACCACCGCCTTGAACCGCAGGGTTCAAGGGCTTTTCCAACAGCGGCAACTTGGGGAACAATTCAACGTTAGTCACCGTCGATCGGCAGTCCTGTCGACCACTCCGGTCAGCCATTCCGGTCATGCACTCCAGTCATGAAGAGTAACGCAACCAGCGCCCGGACCCGCCCGGCGATTCGAACGCTCATGCGACGACGCCGGCGCGCCCTCGGAGCCGGTGCCCAGCAGCATGCGAGTCGCGCGCTCTGCCGGCGTATCAGTCGTCATCCCTGGTTTCTTCTTGCAAAGAGCGTCGCGGCGTATATCGCGCAGGACGGCGAAATCGACCCTGCGCCCTTGCTCAAACTCGCGCAACGCGCCGGAAAAACCGGTTACCTGCCAACCTTTCGCACGCTCGATGGCTCGATGGGCTTTCGGCCTATCAACCGCATGCTTGTGCCTGGGCGGTTCGGTATCCCGGAGCCGCTGCCTGTCGGGCCGTCACGACACGCCGGCAAAATCGATCTCATCCTGACACCCATCGTCGCCTTCGATGCAAGCGGCAATCGTCTCGGCATGGGCGGCGGCTATTACGACGGTACACTCACCGCCGTCCGCGATTCCTGTCGGTCACCGCGGGTCCTGGGCATCGCACACGGCATTCAGGAAGTGCCCGCGCTCGACGCCGAGTCGTGGGATATCCCGATGACAGCAATCGCGACAGACCGGGGCTGGATACCCGCCACCGGTAGCCGCCGTTCGCGCCTCTGACTACTCGGCTCGCGCCTCGGCGAACTCTGGCGCCAGTGCGTCGAACCCACTACGATGCGCCCATGCATCACCATGAGCAGCATCACCCTGAGCGGCAGAACTCTGACCAGCAGAACTCTGACCACCAACAACAACCCCGATCAGCATCAGCCCGACGAACGCAAACCCGTCTGGACGGCAATCCAGGATGAAACCCTCATGGCCGTGATGGAGGTGATCCGCATGGGCCATCCAACCCTGCGGCAGGTCGCCCGTCGGTTGACTCCGGCCGATTGGACAGCACCTGACTTTCCAGACTTCGTCGAGGACATGCGCGAGACCCTGCATGCGGCCGGTGGCATTGGCCTCGCCGCACCGCAAGTTGACCGGTCGATTCGCCTCGCCGTCATCGAGATTGACGGCGGGCCGACGCGTTACGGCGAACTCGCACCCATTCCATTCGCCGTTTATATCAACCCACGCGTCACTATTCTGGACGACAGCGTGGCGGGACACTGGGAAGGATGTCTGTCCGTGCCCGGTATGATGGGACACGTCGAACGACCTCAGCACATCCAGGTCGACTACCTGACCGCCGCAGGAGAGGCCGCATCGATCACGGCGCAGGGCTTTCTGGCGACCGTCTTCCAGCACGAGTTCGACCACCTGGACGGCACCTTGTACGTGGACCGGTTGTCCGACCCCACGCAGTTCGCTTTCGATGAGGAATACCGGAGGTTCGTTGCCGATGACGAGTGACCAGGACGCACTGAAACAAGCGGCGGCTGCCGCCGCAATCGCTCATATCGAACCCCATCTCAGCGCCGGGACCATCGTCGGCGTAGGCACCGGTTCAACCGCCGACTTCTTCATCGACCTCCTGTGCGACATACGGCACAAGTTCGACGCGGCGGTGTCCAGCTCCGAGCGCTCTGCAGACCGACTACGCGACGGGGGCGTCCAGGTGCTCGATCTGAATGCCGCACCCGAGGTCGCCTTCTACATTGACGGGGCTGACGAATGCACTGCCAGCCTCGACCTTATCAAGGGCGGTGGCGGCGCAATGACACGCGAGAAGATCGTGGCATCCGTTGCGGACGAGTTTATCTGCATCGCCGATGAGTCCAAACTCGTACCGAAACTTGGCGCTTTCGGCATTCCGGTTGAAGTCATTCCAATGGCACGCGGTGCGGTTGCACGTGCGTTGGTACGACTCGGCGGCCGTCCAGTCTACCGGGAAGGAGTCATCACCGACAACGGCAATATCATATTGGATATGCTGGACATGCAGGTGACGCAGCCCCAGTCGCTTGAGACTGAAATCAACAACATCGTTGGCGTCGTCGCCAGTGGCATCTTTTCTCACCGGCGCGCCGACGTACTCATTCTCGCGGGGGGTAACGGCGTCCGCAGCCTCACCGCCTGATGGTGACGGGTGTGGCCTCAGAGAAGCCCGCCAATCAGTCCGGCAATCAGTCCGCCGAGGGTAATGGTACGGGCGCTGTTTCTCAGATGAGCAACTTGCCGGGATTCATCACGCCATTTGGGTCAAACACGCGTTTCATCGCAGCCATGTAATCCATCTCAGTCCGCGAGCGAGTGTATCCAAGCTGGTTACGTTTCAATAGCCCGACACCATGCTCGGCCGACACACTGCCATCGTAGGCCTGCACGATGCCCATCACCTCTTCACTAACCTCCTCACATTGAGCCTTGAAGTCGTCGATCGCAAGATCGCCGGGCTTCAGAATGTTGAGGTGCAGGTTGCCGTCACCAATGTGCCCGAACCAGACGATCTCGAAATCCGGGTAGCGCCTGGCGACAGCTTCGTCTACCGCCTGCAGGAACGCGGGGACCCGCGAGATGGTCACCGCCACATCGTTCTTATACGGTGTATAGGGCGTTATCGACTCCGAGATGCCTTCCCGATATCGCCACAACGCCGCCCGCTCCCGGTCGTTCTGGCTAAGAATGCCGTCGGTCGCCCAGCCCGCTTCCATGCAATGCTCGAACGCACTTAACGTGTCTGCCTCGGTCGCCTCCTGCACGTTTTCAATCTCAATCAACGCGTAGAAATCGGCTGCCGTCTCGAACGGTCGTGCGCCCGATCCGTGCGCAAGGACATGCCCGAGCGCTTTGTCTGAGAAAAACTCGTACGCTGTGAGCGGGACCCTTGCCCTGAACTCAGTCAGTATCGAAATGATGTTCTCGAGGGCCGGGACTGCGAGCAGAACGACCGACAGGGGCTTCGGCTTCGCCGTCAGTTGCATGGTCGCCTCCACGATAAAGCCGAGCGTGCCCTCAGAGCCGATGAAGAGGTGCCGCAGGTCATAGCCCGTCGCGTTCTTAACGAGGCCCTTGTTGAGGTCGAGCATCTCACCGGTCCCCGTGATTACCTTAAGCCCCTGCACCCAATCGCGGGTCAGGCCATAGCGCAGCACTTTGATACCACCGGCATTGGTCGCAATGTTGCCGCCCAACTGGCTCGACCCTGCTGACGCGAAGTCAACCGGATAGAACAAACCGTGGTCCTCTGCAAACCCCTGAAGCTGCTGCGTAATGACCCCCGG
Organism: Gammaproteobacteria bacterium; assembly: GCA_963693635.1. Classification (GTDB taxonomy): domain Bacteria; phylum Pseudomonadota; class Gammaproteobacteria; order Pseudomonadales; family Azotimanducaceae; genus CAVOBC01. The sequence continues at coordinate 27,580 of CAVOBC010000001.1, forward strand.
CTGCACGGTGACGGTCCGCTCGATTTCGTTGAAGTTTGTCACCTCATTCATACGGTCAAAGGAGACCACCACTTCGCCCCTGGTCGCAACCGCGCCACCGGAGAGACCGGTCCGGCCACCGGATGGCACCAGCGAGAGTTGCTGGTCGTTAGCGAAACGCACGATCGCCGCGACCTGCTCGACGGTCCCCGGAAAGGCGATCGCCCCGGCGTGGGGCTCATAAAAGCGGGTCCAGTCGCGTCCATAGGTGAGCAGACTGTCCGCGTCGTCACGCGCGTATTTTTCGCCAACAATGGATCGCAGCGCTTCAATCATTGAACCCATTTCAAGCAACTCCCAGCAGACGTTCTACCTTCATGGATTTGGGACCAACACCCCGCGATCCAGCCAATGGAGACTCAAGCGCCGCCGCGCGCCTCAAGCGCCGCGACAGCCGGCAACGTCCTGCCCTCAACAAACTCAAGGAACGCACCGCCGCCCGTTGATATGTAAGAAATATCGGCTTTGACTCCAAACTGATCGATCGCTGCCAACGTGTCGCCGCCTCCAGCCAGGGAGAACCCGCTCGACGCGGCGATCTGGCGCGCCAGTTGCTCGGTGCCCGCGGCGAAGGGTGCATGTTCGAAAACACCGACCGGTCCGTTCCACAGGATGGTGCGCGCCGCCGCAATCAGGTCGCCCAACTGATCGCGGCTCTCTGGGCCAATGTCCAGAATCATCTCATCGTCTTTCACGTCGTCGACCGATTTGATGATCGCGGTTGCCGCCGGCGATATTTCCGTGCCGACAACGACGTCCACCGGCAATGGGATGGCGACCCGGTCAAGGATGGACCTCGTTTGGGCCAGCAGGTCGGGCTCGTGGAGCGAGATGCCAATCGGCTTGCCGATTGCCGCGAGAAAGGTGTTGGCGATGCCGCCGCCGACAACCAGTTGATCAACTTTCTGCGACAACACATCCAGCACGTCGAGCTTGGTCGAGACTTTGCTGCCACCGACAATGGCGAGTAGCGGCGACGCCGGATTGCGCATCACCCGCGACAGCGCGGCGAGTTCGGCCGCCAGGAGCGGCCCCGCGCAGGCAACCGGTGCGTATCTGACGACACCCTCGGTGGAGGCCTGCGCCCGGTGGGCTGTCCCGAATGCATCCATCACAAAGACATCGCAAAGCTGCGCGTAGCGTTCCGAGAGTCCCTTGTCATTCGCTTTCTCGCCGGCATTGACCCGGACATTCTCGAGCAGGACGAGCGGCGATTCATCATCGACGCCGTCCAGATAACGCGTCACAACCGGTACCGGCTGACCAAGCAGGGTTTCGAGGTGCCGCGCGACCGGGGCGAGACTTGACTCGACTTGCTCATCAACCGGCAGTCCTTCGGTGGGCCGCCCAAGGTGCGACATCAGCAGAACGCGGGCACCCGCGTCGAGCGCGCGCCGGATGGTCGGCACCGCGGCGACAATGCGAGCGTCGCTGGTCACCTGGCCGTCTGACACGGGGACGTTCAGGTCTTCCCGGATCAGGACACGCTTGCCGCGAATGTCGACATCATCGAGGGTCAGAACCGGCATAGATCGCTCCTGAGGAAAGTGGGAATCGCAGTTATGTGCTCATTCCGTTGTGATGGTAGATTCCGGATGCAGGGCAATTCTGGGTGGCTAGATTCCGAGTGGACAATTCCTGATGGATAGGTGTTCGGGTGGATAAAGAGCCGGGTGGATAGGATTCCGGGTTGATAGATTCCGCATAGATAAAGAGCCGGGCCATCGTCGCCGCTCGTGATTACTCACCCCTCGCTATTTCGCGAGCTGATCCTTCACCGTGGCGACGACCGCATCGACGGTGAAACCGCGTGACGCCATGGCAACCGCGCCGGGCGCCGAGAGGCCAAACGAGTCCATGCCGACCACGGCACCATCGAGACCAACCCATTTGCGCCAGTAATCTACGTGGGCGGCTTCGACCGCAACTCTTTCGCGGATGCCGTTGGGCAACACCGCTTCCCGGTAAGCGGCATCCTGCGCTTCAAATGCGTCGACCGAGGGCATCGAGACGACGCGCACATTAATACCTTCGGTCTTCAGGCGCTCCCACGCTTCGCTCGCCAAAGACACCTCAGACCCGGTCGCAATAATGACGGCAACCGGCGCATCCGCGTCGCGCAGAATATACGCACCACGGGCAATATCCCTGAGCTGATCATCGCTCCTGGACTGATGTGGCAGGCTTTGCCTCGACAGGACAATTGCGGTTGGACCCGACGTGCGCATGAGCGCAGCGGTCCACGCCGCCACCGTTTCGACGGCGTCACAGGGGCGCCAAACCGACATGTTGGGCGTTCCACGAAGGTTCGACAGCTGCTCCACCGGCTGGTGCGTTGGCCCATCCTCGCCCTGACCGATGGAGTCATGCGTGTATACGTGGATGTTACGGATACCCATCAATGCAGACATGCGCACAGCATTGCGCGCATATTCCATGAAGATCAGGAAGGTCCCAGTGAACGGGATGAGTCCGCCGTGCAGGGCAATGCCATTGGCGATCGCCGTCATGCCAAATTCGCGCACGCCATAGTGCAGGTAGTCACCGCCGGCATCGTCACCGGTCACCGGTTTGCAACCCGGCCAGTCCGTGTTGTTCGACCCGGTGAGGTCCGCCGATCCGCCCAGCAGTTCGGGCATCATTTGCGCGAGCCGCGCAATGGTCGCACCCGAGGCCTGGCGCGACGCCGTGTCTTTGCCCTGGGCATTGGCCTCGTGCAACAGTCCGGCCATAGCGGCGGCGAAGTCGTCAGGCAACTCCCCTGCAAGGCGGCGGGCAAGCTCGGCAGCGAGTTGCGGATGGGTTGCCGCGTATTCACTTTCAAGCTGGCACCAACCCGCTTCCGCAGCGGCACCTTTGTCGAGGCAATTCCAGCCGGCGTAGACCTCGTCACTAACTGCAAACGGCCCGGCGGGCCAGTCAAGCGCGGCCCGGGCACCCTTTATTTCATCTTCGCCCAGTGGCGAGCCATGGGACCCGGCTGTGCCGGCCTTGGTTGGCGCGCCAAAGCCGATCGTTGTCCGCGCGCATATCAACGTCGGCCTCGATGTCTCAGCGTTCGCGGCAGCCAGCGCATCCGCCACTGAATCGGCGTCGTGACCGTCTACGTCGGCAATCACGTGCCATCCATAGGCAGCAAAGCGACCCGGTGTGTCGTCGCTGAACCAGCCATCAATTTTGCCGTCGATCGAAATGCCGTTGTCGTCATAGACGGCGATCAGCTTGCCCAGCTTCAGCGTTCCGGCAAGCGAGGCAGCCTCGTGGGAGACACCCTCCATCAGGCAGCCGTCACCAACAAACACATACGTTTTGTGATCGATCACATCGAGTGGCGGTCTGTTGAAATGAGCACCCAGAATCTTCTCGGCGATTGCCATCCCGACAGCATTGGCGAGCCCCTGACCAAGCGGCCCGGTCGTGGTCTCAACGCCGGGCGTATCACCGTATTCGGGATGCCCCGGCGTCCGTGAGCCCTTCTGGCGGAAGTTGCGCAGCTCATCGATGGGGACATCGTAGCCCGTCAAATGGAGCAGCGAGTAAATCAGCATCGACGCGTGGCCGTTGGACAGAACAAACCGGTCGCGGTTGATCCAGTGCGGGTTGGCGGGGTTGTGGCGCATCACTTCGGTCCACAGGACCTGCGCGATATCAGCCATTCCCATCGGCGCGCCCGGATGACCCGACTTTGCTTGTTGAACCGCGTCCATAGAAAGGGCACGAATGGCGTTCGCCAGTTCTCGTCTTGAGGTCATGGAGGGTTCACAGCGCCTTTTGGGGAATCGGTTTACGGAGGATGAATCGGCGGGGCTATTGTCGCCCAAGCGCCCGCTCCTCAGCAACGCGTTTGGCGCTAATGCGCACGTTGAACTCACCGAAGGAACATCTGACGGATGTCCCAAAGATGACCAATCTTCGGTTTGTGCGTGAGCCCGCGTCGCTGTTCCCCCGCAGATGCACACGTTAAGATGGCCGCCTTTCTTTCTGGACTGCCGCCCTGATATGACGACCGAAACCCTCTTTACCTCTGAATCCGTTTCCGAAGGTCATCCTGACAAGATGGCTGATCAGATTTCCGACGCCATTCTTGATGCGATCATCAGCGAAGACCGGGACGCACGCGTGGCATGCGAGACCATGGTCAAGACCGGCATGGTCGTCATAGCCGGCGAAATCACGACGACCGCAAACGTCGACTTTGAGGCGGTCTGCCGCGAAGTGGTGTGTGACATCGGCTACGACTCCTCGGAAGTGGGCTTCGATGGCCACAACTGCGCGGTACTGAATGCAATCGGCAAGCAGTCACCTGACATCGCCATGGGCGTTGACGAGACTGACGATCACGAGCAAGGCGCCGGCGACCAGGGGCTCATGTTCGGCTATGCGTCCAACGAAACCGACGTGCTCATGCCCGCGCCCATCGATTACTCCCACCGCCTGGTTAAGCGCCAGTCCGAGGTCAGACGGTCCGGCAAACTAGACTTCCTGCGTCCCGACGCCAAGAGCCAGATTACCTTTCGATACAACGCGGCCGGCGAACCGGTCGCCATCGACGCGGTCGTCCTGTCCACACAGCATTCGGAGGCCGTTAGCCGTCAGGACCTGATTGAGGGCGTGATGGAGGAGATCATCAAGCCCGTCCTGCCTGACAACTGGGTGCACAGCAACACGAAATTTCTGATCAATCCGACAGGCAAGTTCGTCATCGGCGGGCCCGTCGGCGATTGTGGCCTGACCGGCCGCAAGATCATTGTCGATACCTATGGCGGTATGGCCAGGCACGGTGGCGGTGCATTTTCGGGTAAAGACCCCTCCAAGGTCGACCGCAGCGCCGCATATGCAGGCCGCTACGTCGCCAAAAATATCGTGGCGGCCGGCCTCGCCGAGCGCTGCGAGATTCAGATTTCGTATGCCATCGGCGTTGCGGAGCCGACCTCAATCACCATCGAGACCTTCGGCACCGGCAAACTGAGCAATGAAGCGATTTCTCACCTCGTTCGCGAGCATTTCGACCTGCGTCCGCGCGGACTCGTTGAGATGCTCGACCTGAAACGACCGATATACCGCAGAACTGCGGCGTATGGTCACTTTGGCCGCGAGGAGCCAGACTTTACCTGGGAGGCAACCGACAAGGCGGAAGCCTTGGCCGCCGCTCTTTAGCAGCATCTCACGGCGCCGGATTACCGCGCTGTCGCGCACGGAACACCGCAGCATATCGGCTGTAGTATCACGAAAGGTCGCTGAAAAGAGCAGGAGGCCCAGCCCCGGCTCACAGTTAAACGGCCGCGGCGAATTCAGATCGGCGTCAGTGAAGCGTTTTATGGTGCAGGCATGCTATTGGGCGAATCGGACAGATTAAGCGAAGCAGTCAGGAGGCGAGTCCATCATGGCCGGACAACCAGGTCGATTCTCATTCGAATTCTCGCCGCCGCGTAACGATGACGCAGTCGCCAAACTGGCTAAGGTTCACGACCGCCTCGCCGAATTGGAGCCAGGCTTCTTTTCGGTCACCTACGGCGCTGGTGGTTCGACACGGCAAGGCACCCGCCAGACGGTCCTCGATATTCATGCCGCTGGCTCGAACGTTGCCCCGCACATGTCCTTTGGCGCGGACTCGTCAGAGGCGATCGCTCAGCTTCTGTGCGAGTACCGCGACGCCGGTATCAAGCGCATCGTCGCGCTACGCGGCGACGTCCCGTCTGGTCTCGGCGGCGGCGGCATGCGCTACGCCGACGAACTGGTCGGCTTTATTCGCGACACGACCGGCGATCACTTCCACATCGAAGTCGCCGCGTACCCGGAGGTGCACCCGGACTCGCCCGGCCTGCCCAGCGAAATTCACTACTTCAAGCAAAAGGTCGAGGCGGGTGCCGACAGCGCCATCACGCAATATTTCTACGTGGCAGAAGCGTACTTCAACTTTGTTGAGGCATGCGCGAAAGCGGGCGTCGACGTTCCCATCGTCCCCGGCGTCATGCCGATTACAAACTACGCGAGCCTGCTGCGCTTTTCAGACAAGTGCCAGGCCGAGGTTCCACGCTGGCTGCGCAAGAAACTCGAAGCGTACGACGATGGTAGCGAAGATCTCCGACGTGCCGGCGAAGAGGTGGTGACGGAGTTGTGCCGCCGACTGCTCGATTGGGGTGCTCCCGGATTACACTTCTACACCATCAACCAGTCACTGCCGACGCGCCGCATCTGGCGCAACCTTTTCGACTAAGGACGACCAATCGCTGGCTACGAGGCACCCTTGGCTACCGGCACTCTTCCAGCAATCCTCGCTACCGGCACTCGCTGCAAGCACTCCTGGCTCACCGCCGTGTCAGCGTCAGCCGACACGGGGACGGCCGCTGAAGGCGCTGCCGGGATAAGACCCATCGGATGAGAGTCGCTCGTGTCTATACGCCGCAGAAGCTGGCACCCAACGCAAGGGTCGTACTCGAGCCCGCGGCCAGCCACCACGTGACCGCTGTGCTGCGCGCCAGGCCTGGCGCGAGCCTTGTTCTGTTTGATGGCGACGACCGCGCAATCGATGCCCGAATCAAGTCGGCGGATCACCGCAAGGGCGTCATCGCAGTGACCGCAGGTGAATTTCTACCTCCGACAGCGGTGGTGCTCGAGACTATCCTCGGTCTCGCGATTACCCGCCCCAACGCCATGGCAGAGGCAATTCAAAAGGCGACCGAACTCGGCGTTACGTGCATCCAGCCACTCCTCACGGAACGCGCACAAGCGCGTTTAGTCCCACCAAGGCTATTGTCGCGATGGCGTCAGATCACCATTGCAAGTTGTGAGCAATGCGGTCGCAACCGCTTGCCCGAACTCCCCGAACCCCAGGAATTCGACGAGTGGATCCGCAATCCTGGGTCACCTAACCGGCTCCTCCTGAGCACAAGAACGCGCGAGCCGTTGGCGGCGGTACCTCCGCCGACTGGCAGCATCGCAGTTGCAGTTGGGCCCGAAGGCGGTTTCAGCGCCGCCGAAGAACGCGACGCGCTCGCGCGCGGGTTCATCGCTGTGTCACTCGGTCCGCGGGTTTTGCGCGCGGAAACGGCGCCCGTCGCGGGTTTGGCAATCATCCAGTCGCTCTGGGGCGATCTCGGCCTCGCGCCATTGCCTGAGAGCGCAGGCTGACTGCGCAAAGCTAGCCCGCGTAGCCGACACCCCGAATCGCCGTCTCGATGTAGTCAACGTTCGGAAGCGACACCACTTCGTCTGCGAGTCTCGCCTTGATGACTTCGGTCTCCTGCGCCTCTTCGGCACTCTCGAACAGCATGTCTTCGCGCACCCTGACGAGTCGCGGCAGGGTTTGAGAAACGAGGGCAAAGTACGGCATCTCTTCACTCGCCGTGACGCCGCGTACCACCACCAGACTCGCCGATGACACACTGACGAGCGAAAAACTCGCCCCGCGCAGGGTCAGCATCTCGAATGAGACCACCGGGACCTGCACGCCTCGCCAGCCAAGCAGGCCGAGGAACCAGTCGGGAGATTCCTCGACCCGTTGCAGCGGCTCGTACGGAATGATCTCGGCAACCGACGAATTTGGCAGAAGAATCGTACTCTTCTGCAAGCTGACGACAAACGCCGGGATTTCTTCAGATTCTGCCATGATGTTCCAGCCAACAACGCTGCCTAGCCACTTGTTTCTGCCAACACTTCCTCTATCGTCGAGAGGAGACTTGCCTCCTGAAAGGGCTTGCCGAGATACCGGTTGACGCCAAGGTCCAGCGCCTGTTGCATGTGCTTCTCGCCGGTTCGGGAGGTGATCATGATGATCGGCAGATCCTTCAGGCGTTCGTCGCGCCGAACGGTGCGCAGCACCTCAAATCCGTCCATCTTTGGCATCTCGATATCAAGCAGGACCACGTCCGGGTAGATTTCCTGGAGTTGCTCCACCGCGTCAAGCCCGTCCTTGGCGGTCTCAACCTCCCACCCCTGACGTTCCATCAGTCGCGACGTCACCTTCCTGACCGTCACCGAATCGTCAACGATGAGGACGGTCTTCACATGATTCGTATCGGGCGTCGGGGCGTGCTCGTCTTCAACCTCAACCGGTGCCTGCTCAAGAATGCCTGCGCTGCTGCGCACCAGTGCCATCACATCCAATATTATAACCACACTACCATCACCGAGAATGGTAGCCCCGGAGACCCCGCGAACCTCGGAGAACTGCGGTCCAAGCGACTTCGCCACGACCTCCTTACTGTCAAGGACGTGGTCAACCTGCAGCGCGACCGCCTCGCCACCACTGCGCACAAGCAAGACCGGGAGCGGCCTGATCTGACCGTCAAACACGGGATCATCACCGTTGTCCAGCAACCTGCCCATATACGCGAGCTTGTATGGCTGGCCCGCGTATTCAAACATCGGCGCGTCCGGCTGATAGTACGCTTCAAGTTCGTACGGGCTGACCCGGACAATGCCTTCGATCGAATTAAGCGGAACAGCGTAGGTGTCGTCCCGGACTTCGATCATGAGTGCTCGATTCACGGACACCGTAAACGGCAGGCGAATGGTGAATTCGGTCCCCACACCCAGGGTCGAGTCAATCGTGACCGTGCCCCCCAGTTGCTTAATCCCACTGCTGACAACATCCATGCCAACACCCCGACCTGAAATCTGCGTCACCTTCTGTGCGGTGCTAAAGCCGGCATGCATGATGTATTGCATCACATCGTGATCGGGCACGTTGTCTTCAGCCTTGATCAGTCCCCGCTCGATGGCTTTCTCCCGCACCCGGCCAACGCCGATGCCGCCGCCATCATCGCTAATCTGTAGCAACACATAGGCGCCTTCCCGGTCTAGTCGCAGGCTAATGCGACCGGTCTCCGGCTTGCCGGCGGCGATGCGCTTGTCCGACTCCTCGATACCGTGGTCAACCGCGTTTCGGAGCATGTGTTCAAGCGGCGCGACGATCCGGTCAAGGACACTTCGGTCAAGCTCTCCCTCAACATTAAACGCGTCAAAGCGAACCGACTTGCCAACCTCGGCACTGATTTTCCTAACGATTCGCCGGAGTCGCGGAATAAGGCGTGCAAAAGGTACCATGCGGGTTCGCGTCAGACCCTCTTGCAACTCACCGCCGATGCGGGCCTGTTGACGCAGCGACGTCTCCGCATCGCGGCTCTTGTTAGCAAGGGTGTCCTTGAGGTCCATCATGTCCGCGGTGCCCTCGTTCAGCGACCGTGAGATCTCCTGCAACAAGGTATATCGGTCCATCTCCAGCTCATCGAACTCGTCAACCTGGGCCGTCTGGCTACGAATGAGTGTTTCGCGTGACTCCGCTTCGATCTCAAGACGACGCACCTGGTCGCGGACTCGATTGATCGTCGCTTCCATCTCTTCAAGCGAGTCGGAAAAGCCAGAGATTTGTTGCTCAACTCGACCGCGGGTGATCGACGACTCGCCAGCGAGTCCGATCAGGTCCTCCAGCAAGTCCGACGACACACGCACCATTTCCTGTGCGTCTGCCCTTCCGTCACTCTTGGGTGCATCACGCTTGGGTGCGTCACGCTTAGGTGCAGCGGCCGGGACCTCGCTTGCTGCAGGCACGGCGGACGGCGGCGTCACAGTCGTGTCGGCCCCTGTCATGGATGACAACTGATCTTCCGTCGCATCGCCGGCAGCGAGCTTCTTGTAGATTCCGACCCGTCTTGAGATCTCGCCCTGCCGCTGATTGAGCAGACCGAAGAACACGTCATCCAGCGCTGGCGGCTTTTGCTGCACACCGATCAGAAAGGTCTCAAAAATATGGGTGTACTGACCCAGACTGTTCAAACCCGCCATCCACGACCCGCCCTTCAGCGTATGCAGCTGTCGCAGCAGATTGTCCAGATGCTCGGCGGTCTCAGTCGAACCGGTCCAGTCGAGGATGCTCTGGTCGATGCCTTCCAGAAGCTCTTCGGTCTCTTCAAGGAAGATAGGCAGTATGTCGTCGTCCACTGCGTCTGCCGGCAGTGCCATCACTTCGGAGGCAGCGTCTGGTGCCGTCGTCGAAACGCCAGTCGAGGTCTCCCCCGCCACATCCGCAGGTGCTGCTGCCATCGAGGCCACTTCTTCTGGCGAAGCGTCTCCGCGCACGAACCGTGTGTATATCTCGACCCGGCGCGTAATTTCATCCTGGTATTCATGCAGACGAACGAAGAACGCGTCATCCAGCGGAACCGGATTAGTTTGCAAGCCAATGAGGACCGACTCTACGTTGTGCGTGAACTCGCCCAGACTATTCAGCCCCGCCATACGGGAGCCACCCTTCAAGGTGTGCAGGTGTCTCTGCAGCACGTCAAAGGCATCTGTCTGATTCGGGGCGTCGCACCACGCCTGGATACTGAGATCAATACCCTCCAGAAGTTCCTCGGTCTCCTCGAGGAAGATAGGCAAGATGTCCTCGTCAACATCATCTGCGGGTAGTGCAACGTCGAGGCCCGCCGGTTCCGCAGCAGCCGCGTCGCTCGCCCGGTCAGAGGCCGCCTCGACGGCAATCTCCTCAGTCACAGCGGGCATGTCCATTTCGACAGAGGCGCCAACGGTCTCAGGCGACGGCTTGGGCGATGCGTCGGGCCTTGCTTCAGGAGTGGGTTCTGGCAGGTCCACGGCTTCTGCAGGCGTAGACGATGCAGCCGCCGCAGGGCCGCCAATCGCAGGCGCCGACGTCATTGATTCCAGGTCGTCCACCGATGCAGTTCCGTCCCGCACCCGGCCAAATATCTCGATCCGTCGGATAATTTCATCCTGATATTCGAGCAGCTGCGTAAAGAACCCATCGTCGATTTGCTGGGGGTTCGCCTCGAGCCCGATCAGAAAAGACTCCACGTTGTGCGCGTACTCACCAAGGCTGAGCAGCCCGGCCATCCGTGCGCTGCCTTTGAGTGTGTGCAGGTGCCGAAGCAGCATCTCCAACGGATCTTTAGAGTCAGGTTCGTCGTTCCAGCCCTGGACCGCGAGGTCGATGCTTTCGAGCAAGTCTTCCGACTCCTCGATGAAGATCGGCAGGATGTCTGGATCAATGTCATCACCAGGAAGTGCAACTCGCGCCGCGCCGGCATCCACCACATCTGTCGACGGCGATGTTGCTGGAACCGCTCCCTCACGCTCTGTTTCCGGGCGCCGTGTCTCTTCAGGTTCTGCTTCTTGTACTTCCTCAGGTACCACTTCTACTTCGTACGCGGCGTGCGCCTGGCCCCGTGTGTTCAATTCGCCTTCAAGGTCGTCGTATACGGTGAGCGGCAACCCAGCTTCGAGCTCTTCCACCTGGGCGCGGAGCGCGACGCGCACCACGTTCAGCAGATCCGCGTCCGCCGATGCTGCGGCCACATCGCCGGCAGCGAAGGCGCCAACGAGATGTATCGCCGCTTCGGTCAATTGCATCGTGGCAATGAGTTCGAGGTTCCCTGCCATCTCCTGGATCGATGCGAGCATTCGATTAATGTCGCTGGCACCCGTCGGACTCGTTCCATCGCGACGCCACGAATCGATGCGATTTCCCAACTCGTCAATCAGAGGGATCAGCGGGCTGGGGCCAGCCACGTCGGCGTCCAGATCCTCCAGCGCCACCTCTACCATCTCAAGGTCGTCAAGATCCTTGATGATGTTGTCGTTCAAAACCAGCGACTGGCTCGAAGCGATCTGATCCATTAGCAAAATCAGGGCTTCGTGGCCCTGGATCATCAGCGTCACAATGGCGTCTTCCGGGCGGGCGTCGACCTCGCCGAATGAACCGAGCAGGCTCGTCGCCAGCTCAGACACTTCATACATTCCCGTCGCTTCTGCCTGGTTCAGGATCGCCTGTACCTCGTCAACCAGCATCGGTAGCAACTTGCCGTCCCACCGGTGGAGGATCTGATCGACTTGCGGCAGCAGGCGAATATTCTCGAAATTGAAGCGGGGCGCGCTTGGCACGGCATCCGCGAGTAGCGCAGTGATCTGGCCTGTAAACGCATCGATGCCCGGCGCATCCTCGCGATATTCGCCGAGGTTGCCCAGAATTAACTCGACAAGCTCAACACTCTGGCGCGCGAGCGCCACAAAACGCTGGTCGGGCGGCTGGCCCGTTGAGTAAAGCAGATTCGACGCTTCTTCAAGCGGTCCTGCCACCCGGGAGATCGAGGGAATCCCTGCGACCGCTGCGCTGCCTTTCAGCGTGTGAAAGGCAGCAATCAACCGTTCTGAAACGAGGACCGGTGAGCGGCAGAAATCACTGATGACGACAGTGAGATCAGCGGCTTCTTCGCGAAATATCGGCACCAGCTCATCGGTGCCGTCATCCTCGTCGATGACCTGCCCTTCAATGTCTTGCTCTTCTGCAGATGCCTGATCGTCCGCTGACAACTCATCGTCGAGCGACAGTTCATCCATCTCGAAATCGTCCGCCAGATCGATCTTTAACACGCCTTCGGTCGCATCAACCGTCAGCGTCAGGTCGTCCGCCGCCAACCCATCATCTGAAGCGTCGAACTCAATGGTCTCGTCGACACCCACACCTGGGACAGAAACCGTCAGGTCATCGATGGCGAACTCATCGGCGTCGACATCGTCCAACTCAAACGCTTCGATAATCGGTTCCTCAGCGCTCTCTTCGTCAATTTCAAGGCTCCCCTCGTCCAGCGAGAACGCGGCGTCATCAAGTTCCTCAACGACGGCGTCCGTGCTGTCTTCAACGGCCGCTTCGGGAACGTCTTCCAGAACAACTTCCAACTCAAAGTCAGGTTCGACGCCAACATCTGGCGATGTCTCTTCCGCCACCTCAGGTACGGCCGCGATCACTTCGTCGATGACAAACTCATCGGCGTCGACTTCGTCTAACTCGAACGCGTCGGCCTCAATTTCGACTTCGGGCAGAACCTCCTGCACCTCAGCCTGGTCAGGAATCGCTGGCTCTGTCGCCTGCTCATCGGGCGTGGTGTCCGGCAATCCCTCACTGATGCGTTCCGCTCTCGCAGCCAGATCGCTATAGTCAACCGCATGCTGATTGCGGTCCTCAAACGCTTTTACCCCCGGCGGGATTCGTTCAATGACCTCATCAAGCAACACCATCAACGGCGGCGCGGCAGCAATTGTCTGGTCAAGGACGCGGTTCAGCATGTTCTCGATGGACCAGGCCATCTCCCCAACGACCGTCGCGCCCACCATGCGACCACTACCCTTGAGCGTGTGGAAACCACGACGGAGCTCGGCCAGGGCGTCTTCGTTGCCTGAGTCTGCCCGCCATGGCGGGAAATACTCGTTAATGGTCTCCATCACCTCGGTAGCTTCTTCGATGAAGATCTCAAGAATTTCATCGTCGATGAGATCGTTATCTTCTTCAGCGGCTGCCGCTATTGGTGTGTCATCAATTACAGGAGTGATCGCTCCCGCTGAAGGCTCTTCTTTCGCTGAAGGCTCTTTATCCGCTGACGGCTCCTCTCCCGCTGGAGGCTCTACAATCGGCGGGCTAATCATCACCGCGTCTGTTTTAGTTTCGCTGGTCGTCAACGCCTCTACCGGGAGGTCATCGAGCGATGGCTCTTCAACATCAATCTCTTCATCATCTGCCGGCGCCACGACCGGTTCGGCGACGACGGCGGTCTTGTCCAGAATCTCTTCCAACGCTACTTCGACCGGCTCCGACGTTTCCCCTTCCGCAGGCGCTTTACCGGCCGCAGGCGCTTCATCAGCCGCGGGCGCTTTATCAGCCGCAGGCGCTTGGTCCCAGGAGTCGTTCGCTTCGTGCTCGAGAACCATCTCGACCGGATAGCCAAGTTTGCTGATGGCGTTCTCTGCCACCTCGATCATCTGCAGATACAGGTCTTGCGTGCTCTCCAGCAAGCGCTCAAGAAAATAGTCGACGCTGGTTATCGCATCGGCAAAGTTGTCCATCTCTTCGAGTTCGGGCTGGCGACTGCCGTTGACGAGCTCTCGCGCGGCATAGCGACTGCATGCCAGCAGCACATCCGCACACCGCTGCTGGTTCACAATCGTGAGGCCGCCGCGCAATACCTGTAATTCGCCGGGAAGCCCGCTTATCTTACCGCGATCCCAGTCACTCGAAATGAATTCGATGACCGCGTCTTTAGATTGGGCAAGACCGTTTCGCGTTTCGCGGATGACCGCCGACCGGGCTTCATCCAGATCACCAAAGACTTCAGACTCGCTACCCTCATCGCGCTCGTTCGCGAGCGGCGCAAGTTTCGCTTCGATTTCAAGCAGCGCGCCAGCGATCTCCAGAAAATCCTCTTCCGACGGCTCCGTGCCTCCCTCGTTCAACGACGTAATTCGAGTGATCTGCGCTTCAAGCGTGATCTGATGTTCCGGCATGCCCACGACCGTCATCGTGCCGACGAGCTGCTCAAGGGTCGGTACGAGGGCAAACAACTCCTCCGGCGAGCGACCAGCCGATCGTACGTACAGATCGAGTTTGTCGGTGATCGTCTTCAATTCCTGCAGCAGGATGTCAACGACCGCGGCGATCGTCTCATCGTCGGCCGAGGTCGCAACGCTCGGTTCCGCCGCCGCTGGAGCACTCGCCTTAGCTGCCGCAACGTCAATGGCGGCCTGCATGCGTGGAGTCGTCTTCGCCGCATTGCGAACGGGCGCCATCAGTGACTCAACCAGCGCCTCCTCAACCTCGGCAGTCAACCCGTCGGCGCCACCAGCAACCAGAGCCTTGAAGGGTCTGTCGACCTGCTTGAGCGCATTGCCGAGGGGCCGGTCCAGTTTTATCGCGCCAGCCAGAACGCCTTCGACAACACCCACTACAACAGTCGCCAACGAACCGACCGGCGACGTCCCGGTCAGCTTGGCGACGCGCGCAAATACCTTGGCCATGTTGCTGAGGTTTTGCTTCGGGTTCTTGCGATCGAGCAACGCGAGTAGTGACTGTTGAAAATGGGCGCGCAGCTTCTTCGCTGCTGCCGGTCCGTTTGCAGCGACATATGCCGCGACAACTTCGTCTGCCGCGGGCGTCGCAAACACTGACGCCGTAGCGTCGCCGCCTGCGGCAGCCTCGCCCAGAACCGGCTCTTCGCCGCGAGCGACGCGCAGCCGGTTAATGATAGGAATTCGTACGCCTGGTGCGTCAGCCTGCTCACGATGCACGACGTCAAGGTAAGACGGCATCTGCAGGATCGCCTGCATCAACACTTCCTGGGCGTCGTTCACATCGCCAACGCTCTGATTCATCAGATTATGGGCGAGAAACTCCATCTCCTCAGCAACCTGACTGGGACCTTCGAGGCCGACCATCCGCAACGTGCCGCGGATCTGGTGGATCGACGTGAGACAAGCCCTCATGCTGGACGCGTCGTCAGCAGTCTCAGCAACAGCTTCGAGGGCATGCTGTGCCTGCTGGAGCGTCGTGCAGATCTCACCCTTGATCCAGTCTAACGCTACATATTCTTGCGAAGCGCTCATGCCGTCATACCTTAATGAGTGAGGATTGCCGCACTACTCCGGAAGCTTGAATCCCGTCACAGACGAACGAAGCTCATCGGTCATCTCCGCCAATTTGCCGACTGAAGTAGCCGTAGCTCGCGTGCCCTCGGTCGTTTGCGAGGTGATCTCCTGGATGCTCTTCATCGTGTTGGAGATACGGCCCGCGGAGGCCGCTTGCTGCCGTGCTGCATCCGAGATGTTCTCGATGTTCTCTGCCAGCGACTTCGAAACACCTTCGATCTCGCCCAGGGCGACACCCGCATCCTCAGCCAGCTTCGTTCCCTGCACCACCTCCGCGGTCGCCTGCTCCATGGAGGTCACCGCTTCATTCGTGTCGCTCTGAATGGTTTTAACCAGCGCCGAGATCTGCTTGGCGGCCGCACCAGATCGCTCCGCCAGGCGCTGCACTTCGTCGGCGACCACCGCAAACCCTTTGCCCGCGTCTCCAGCCATCGATGCCTGGATGGCCGCGTTCAAAGACAGGATGTTCGTCTGGTCTGCGATGTCGTTGATGAGCGCGACGATGTCGCCGATTTCCTGTGAGCTTTCACCCAGTCGCTTGATCCGCTTGGCTGTCTCCTGGATCTGACCGCGAATTTGCTCCATGCCGTCGATCGTGTTCTGGACCACCGAGGCACCGTTGTTGGCGATGTCCACCGAGCGCTCGGCAACAGCGAAGGACTCGGCTGCGTTGTATGACACCCGGTCGATCGACACCGCCATTTTATTCACAGACTCGGATACATCCGCAATCTCGCTCGCCTGACGCTGTGATGCGTCTGATAACACGCCCATCGACTCGCGTGTATCGGTCGCCGCCCCGGACACGGTTTTGGATGTCTCATTGATCTTGGAGACCAGCGCACGGGTCTGATCGATAGAAAAATTGATCGAATCGGCAATGGCACCGGTAAAACTCTCGGTGACGGTCGCCTGCACGGTCAAGTCGCCATCGGCGAGGTCAGCCAATTCATCCAGCAACTGCACGATGGCTGCCTGATGTTGCTCGTGTTCGACCCCGGACTCGGCAACATTGCGCCCCGCTTGACGCGCGATGACGCCGATTGTTGCCATCACGAGAATCAGCGTAAGGGTGCCGAGGCCAGCCGCCACCATTGACGAGGCAATGATCGGCATCGGCGATGACCGGTATGCGCCGAGCGCGATGTCGACGCCATCCGGAACGGCCGCGGATCCGATGTATAGCTGATCGGCGGCGGCCTTTACGCTGGCGACATCACCACCGCGGGACAACATGGCGTCGACGCGTGAGCGCACACCAGTGAACTCCGCGTCGATCTTGGCCAGGCTGTCCATTGCAGCTTTGTCCCCAACCGCGCCACTGCCAAGCCCGTCCAGTACGCGTTTGAAGGTATCGACATCACGCGTGAAGTTCTCGCTGAAGTTGTCGTTGCTGGAAAGCTCGACAATCTGGTCAACCGAACGCGCCATCCGCTCGATCAAATAGGACTGCCGCTGCGCCTGGGCGACCTGGGTCGCGCTCGCTCCCGTCTGCAACAGCCGTCGGACTACATTTTCATTCTGATCCAGAATCTGGGCCATGCTTACGGCCAGATCGATTCGCAACTCATCGACAATCGCCAGGCTCTCCTGCTTGCCGAGTACGACATCAATGTGATTACTTTGGCTGTCCCACAGGGTTTCGAGCTCGCTGACCCGGCCCGCGACCGCGCCTGTCGGTGCTGCAAGACCCTTGACCGCATGGCCGTCCCGAAGATACGCCATCATCGTGTCGCCACGGCGCCTGGCTTGCGCCAGCGAACCGATCGACCCATTCGTTCCCTGGGCTGCCCCCTTGGCGTGCTTGGCGACCTCCTGAGAGATCGCCTTCATTTCACTGCTGTAGTCCGCGAAGAGCATTCGTCGAGCCTGCTCCTGCTGCGCGAGAAACAGATTGCCGACGACGCCGGCCCCGAGGACCAGCATACCGAGGATCATCACCAGTACCGCGGGACTCCGGGTTACATTTGGGTTCTCTGCCATTGTCTTCGATTTGCCCCAATTATGATTATTGTAGGTCCCGTGCCAGGGTCTGCATTTATTAAGTATTTTGCCTCAACGTCACCGTTGTGGCCGCGATCCCCATTCAGGCGGGCCCTTTCACTCTCGGACTCGTCAGACCGAGAGCTTCTCGAACACCGGGTCCGCAATCAGCTTCGCAAAACTGAGGACCGGCCAAACAGTGCCCGCAACCTGATACGAGCCCTCCAGGAACGGCTTGAACATCTCATCCACATCCTCGACAGTTTCACTGAATGACTCACTTGGAAAATGTTGCATACCCAGGGACTCGTCGACCAGATAGCCAAAGTAGTACTCGTCGCTCTCAATCACCAGTACTCGCCGCTGAGCGCGAGGCAAATGCGACGAGTGACTGAAGAACATCGCCAGGTCCAGAATTGCCATCAATCGCCCACGCACGCTGGCAATGCCGATTACGAAGCTCTTGACCCCCGGAAGTCGGGTCGAAGTAGGCACCCGCGCGAGTTCTGCAACGTCGTTCATTGGCGCGACGAAGCGCTGCCCGAGAAGACTGAATCCGACGCCCCTCCAATGGCTCTGCGCATCCGCCTTCGGTGGTAACGGGCTCGCCACCTCCTGGCTGCGAATCGCCATCTCGACAAGTTGTTCGTAAGGCCCAGCATCCATCGCTGCACTCCGCTGTATCGCTGCTTCTTTCATGGCAAAAAACTGACCAAATGCCACCTTTCTCTTTTAGCTGTAACACGTGCCCCGCCTTATGAGGGTGTGTTCCCTTGCCCCACCTGTCGCAATGTATGTCTCTCTACGCCTCTCGGCATGTCTCTTGCCAATGCGGCCCTCACGGCTCCGCGCTTCCAAACCTCTCGCTACGACAAGGTGCCTCTCTCCTTCTGCCCGCCTTCTGCCTGCCTGCCTTCTGCCTGCCGTGCGGCGTCGCGAGCGGTCGGCTAGATGAGCGAACTCATGAGCGTGACCAACTCTTGCTGATCGACCGGCTTGGTGATGTAACCCTTGGCCCCCTGCCGCTCGCCCCACACTTTGTCCGCCTCCTGGCTCTTGCTACTGATGATGACGACCGGGATGTGCTGGGTATCCTGGCCGCGACATATCTGTCGGGTTGCCTGAAATCCATTCATGTCCGGCATGACGATGTCCATCAGGACGAGGTCCGGCTGTTCGGCAGACGCCAGCGCAACACCGTCACGGCCATTGTCAGCGATGATCACATCGTGCCCCAGCCCTTCTAGCATGCCCTTGAAGAAATGTACCTGCGTGGGCGAATCGTCTACCACCAAGACTTTGGCCATCAGCTCTTCCCCTATGCCTTGACGTGGTCGCGGATTGCGCTGAGAAGCTCGTCTTTACTAAACGGCTTGGTCAGGTACTGGTCTGAACCCACAATGCGTCCCTTGGCCCGGTCAAAAAGACCGTCTTTGCTGGAAAGCATGACAACCGGCGTGCTCTGAAACGCAGTGTTGTTCTTGATAAGAGCACAGGTTTGATACCCGTCGAGTCGGGGCATCATGATGTCGACAAAAATAATCGAGGGCTGGTTGTCGGCAATCTTTGAAAGTGCATCGAAACCGTCGGTCGCTGTGATTACTTCACAGCCAGCCTTGGTCAGCAACGTCTCCGCCGTTCGGCGAATGGTCTTGCTGTCGTCAATGACCAGGACCTTGACGCCTTCGAAATTGTCATCCATAAGCTCTCACCCAAGCCTATAAAAAAGCATCCCTGCCAACGGTTTGCACGGCTTTTGTAACATAGTTGATGAACTCAATCCATAAGTACCGGGCGGCCGGTGGGATTGCGCCGGACCCGGCAAAAATGGGTTTACAATGTGCCGCTAGCGGGGCGCTGCTGACGATATAAGACCGGTATGAATCTGAGCCAGCAACCGCGTGACACCCAATTATAGACTGCCAGCAAGGAACCTCCCCGTTGACTACCACCCTTGGCGTCGTAATGGACCCCATCGACACCATCAATCCCAGGAAAGACAGCACCTTTGCGATGCTTCTCGCGGCACAACGGCGCGGCTTTCAACTCCGCTATCTGACCCAGGGCGACCTGTACGCAAAGGGCGGAGAAGTATGGGCCAGGCAACGCTCGCTCACAGTAAGAGATGACGAACACGACTGGTTCGAACTGGGCGAGGGCTCGCACAGCCGTCTGGACAACGTCGATGTCCTGCTGATGCGCAAGGACCCGCCGTTCGACATGGAATTCATCTACACGACCTACCTCCTTGAGATCGTCGCCCGGCAGGGGGTCCTCGTGCTCAACAACCCCCGCAGCATCCGCGACTGCAATGAGAAGCTGTTCGCGCTGCAGTTTCCCCAATGCTGCCCCCCGCTTCTCGTCAGCCGGGATCAGGCCCTGCTCGCGTCCTTTCATGGCGAACACCAGGACGTCATCTTCAAGCCGCTGGACGGCATGGGGGGAGCTTCGATCTTTCGGATTGACGAAAACGGCACCAATCTCGGCGTCGTGCTCGAGACGCTGACCAACTTCGGGACGCGTCAGATCATGGCCCAGCGCTACATCCCCGAAATCGTCGATGGCGACACGCGCATCCTGATGATCAATGGAGAACCGGTGCCCTACGGTCTCGCACGCATCCCGCAGGGCGGGGAAACCCGCGGCAATCTCGCTGCTGGGGGCGTCGGTGTCGGTCGGCCCCTGACCGATCACGACCGCTGGATCTGCGATCAGGTAGGCCCGACCCTCGCTGAGAAGGGCCTCGCCTTCGTCGGCATCGATGTCATCGGCGACTACCTCACGGAAATCAATGTCACCTGTCCAACCTGCATCCGCGAGATCGACAAGGCCTTCGATCTCGACATCGCCGGCATGTTCATGGACTACATCGGTTCGAAGCTTGGCCTCACCTGACACATGGTGGCCACTTTTCCTCAACCGGGCGCAGTGGTTTCTACCGCCGACCGGCTGACCTTCACCGTTTTCCTGGCGGTCGCCATGCACGCCGCAATCATCCTTGGCGTTACCTTCACACGTGAAGAGCGCGGCGCGTCAACCCACACAATGGAAGTGACGCTCGCACAACACCGCAGCCGCGACTCCCCGGACAAGGCCGACTTTCTCGCCCAGTTCAATCAGCAAGGCAGCGGCACACTGGAAGAAAAAGCGCTGACAACGTCGCCCAGTCGATCCGAGTTCCACGACACAACCATCCACGAGACAAACCCCGTGCCGACGGTCGCCACCGCCCGGCAGACCGAGCAGCAGCGCAAGCCGCTTGTTGCCACGACGGCCAGCGCGCCCGTCAAGACCGTCCTATCTAACCGGAGCTTCGACGCCCCCATCGACGCGCCCGAGGACTCACCCAATAAGACCCTACTGACCCGGAGCCTTGAAATTGCGAGCCTTGAGGCCCGCCTCGGCGCCCTGCAGCAGGTGCACGCCAAGCGGCCCCGGATCAAGCGGTTGACGTCCCTGTCAACACGGTCGAGCGCTGATGCTTACTACCTCAACTCGTGGCGGCGCAAGATTGAGACCATTGGCAATCTCAACTACCCAGCCGATGCCAGGCGGCACAAGCTGTACGGGTCGCTGCGGCTAATGGTCGCGATCCTTCCGAATGGCCGCATCAAAGAGATCGAGTTGCTCGAGTCGTCGGGTCACCCGTCGCTCGACGATGCAGCTATCCGCATCGTGCGGCTGGCGTCTCCGTACGCGCCTTTCCCGGACGATCTGCGCCGTACAACCGACGTCCTTGAGATCATTCGCACCTGGCAGTTCCGCCGCAACTCGTCGCTGCGTTCGTTCTGACCCTGGCCTCCCGCTGGCAGCACTTTCCGGACGCAGCGGCGGTGCGCACGGGTCGATGCGATATACTCGCGGCATGTCAGATTCCTCCTATCGCAGCCAGTTTCTTATCGCACTTCCAACGCTCGGCGGCGACTACTTCTCTGATGCTGTCATCCTGCTGATCGACCA
>CAVOBC010000002.1:0-41348 GCA_963693635.1 Gammaproteobacteria bacterium
TCGAACGATCCAGCACCGGCGTCAAGTAAGCGCGGGATGCACTGCATCGCTCCTGCCCCGTCCGGGTCAGATGATAGATGCCGACGCCTTCCTGCTCAGCACCGTTGAAGTCACTGTTGAACGGGTAACCTGCATTCGCACCCGCATCGACAAACATCTGGTGGGCTGGATCTGACGGTTTGCCATGCGGGACATTGAGGGGTCCGTCGCTGCCCACGAACTCCGAATCGCCCGAGTCCTGTGTCACGGAGCGGCGGAAGTACGGCAATACCTCATCGAAACTCCTGCCTTCGTTGCCGAGTTGTCCCACCGGTCATAATCCTGCGCATGGCCACGGATGTAGGCCATGCCGTTGATCGAGCTGGAACCGCCGAGGCCCTTGCCCAGGGGCCAATACAGTCGCCGATTGTTCAGCCCGGCTTGCTTCGCCGTATTGAAGGCCCAGTTGTACGTCTTGCCCGCGACCAGTTGGCCGACGCCTGCCGGCATTTTGATGAACGGGCTGCTGTCCTCGGGACCTGCTTCAAGCAAAAGGACACTGATCGCGCTGTCGGCCGACAAGCGGTTGGCGAGCACGCAACCTGCAGAGCCTGCGCCGACGATGATGTAGTCGTACGTCTTCATGGCTCTGCGCTGCCCCAGCTATCATAGAAAACCAGGTCATCGATCGACTGGCGGCGCACCGGCCCGAAGCGGCCGATTGGGTAGCCGACCGGCACAATCGCATAGGACCAGACGCCGTCAGGCAGACCCAGCAAGTCGTCGCACGCACGCCCGTGAAACGTGTGCCGTGTAGTCAGCGTGGCACCGAGGCCAAGCGCCCTTGCGGCAAGCAGCAGGTTCTGCACGGCTGGATACACCGACGCGCCGCTGGCATATCCGGGCTTGGGGCCCGCGTCCAGGCACGCCACGACCCAGACGGGCGCCTCGTGAAAATGCGCCGTAAGATAACCGACCGCCGCATGCTGTCGCGCCCAGGCATCGTCTGATACGCCGGGAGGCGGCGCGCTCGCGGCATAGTGGGGACTGACGATCTCATCAAACGCTTGCCGGTAGAACCCGGCGATCCCCGCCTTGACGGATGCGTCTTTCACGACGATAAACCGAAAGGCCTGGCGGTTGGACGCTGACGGCGCGGCCACCGCCGCTTCCAGCATGCGCCGGATCAGTTCATCCGGCACGGGATCCGGCTTCAGCCGACGCATCGCTCGAGTCGAGTGAATGATGTCGAAGAGGTCATTCATGCAGGATACCCCGGCTGGTTGCGTGCAAGTTCGCACGGATGGTTGCATCGCCAGCAAGGCGCGTGCGCGGTCAAAACCCGGCCAAGCAACCGCATCACGGACAGATATCGGATGGACATCGGTCGGACAGAACGAGTGCGCCGCAAACGCCGCGGTCAGCAGCAATGCCGGCTACGCCGTGACGGCGGAAGAAGAGGACTGTTCGTAGACGGCAAAATCACATACCAACCGAACGTGGCCGGGCCCGGCAACAGGCAAGCTAAAACGCGCCAATCGAAGCCGGCAACGGATCGTCTCATTGATGCGATCTAATACTGAAACTCCGGAAGATTAACGACGATGCCATCAATGGCGTCGGTCACCGGAATCTGACACGACAGCCGCGAATTGGATTCGCGATCCGGGTTCAGATCCAGCATGTTGTTCTCACCCTCTGTGGGTTCGCCGACAACGCCCAGCCATTCAGGGTCGATAAGCACATGGCACGTGGCACAGGAGCACTCACCGCCGCAGTCAGCATCAATACCCGGGACCCCGTTGTGGGTCGCAGCGAGCATGACAGAGATGCCATCCTCCGCGTCTACGACGTGTGCGGTGCCATCGTGCTCGATGAAATTGATCTTTGCCATTTGCCGTTCCTTTCTACTGTCGCGTGCGGGTTCGTGTGCTTGCCGCGTCCGCACCATGCGCTGCTAAAGACGCATTGTCAGGCTCGTTACCCGGACGGGCAACCATCTTGAGACGCCAGCCCTGGGACGCAGCATTGACTTGCGGGTCGCCCAAAACGCGCGATTATGACCGGATGGACCCGCACCCTCAATCAGCTTTCGCGACACGGACCGACCGGCGGTACAGAAAGATGGCCGGGGCAAGCATGAACGCCGACACCGTGATCGCGATCGGGATGCCCAGGGCCCGACCGATCAACCCGACCCCCGGCCCCCCTGCGATCTGCCCAAAGGCGTCAGATTGACCATGCATCGAGATTACGGTCGCCCGCACGTCACTTCCCACATTCTTGTTGATCCAGGCGGTCTCGAGTGTTCCGACGACGAGCCGCAGCGGTTGCATCAGAACCATCACCAGCATCGCCAGCCAGAAGTCAAAGGACCAGGCGAACAGCAGCGTTGCCGTCATGACCCCACCGGTCACGACTGAAAGCGTGGCCCCGATCTCGGCGGCTTTGCCGGTGTCGACATGACGTTCGACCAGACCGACGGCGCCAATGCCCAGAAGACTCCCGAGTGCCGCGACCGCGCCAAACCAGACGACTGGCTGCAGATCCCACCACTCCGGAAAATCAAAGCTGCGCAGAACGTGCGCACTCGACAAACGATCGTATCCCTCCGAGAAGGCTCCAAACACGACGCCAACCGCAAGCAGCATGAGCAGAACGCGGTTGCCGCGAACCGTACGGACGCCGGCTGCAAAAATCGTCGCCATCTGTTGCCCCCGACCCTGCGCGCTGTTGCTGGGCTGAAAATTGGTCTCTGGCATCAGAATTACGCTGATGACACCCCAAAGCGCGAACAGCACCCCGGACAGGACCACCGGATAGTTGATTTGGACACTGCCGATAACGACCGCGAGCACGATGCCGACAAACGAACCCATACTGCCAAGCCGGGCGCCCTTCAGCATGAGACCCGCAGAGACTTCTACACCCACCTCATCAGCCAGCCACGCTTCCTTGGCACCACTGATGAAGGTCCAGCCAATACCCCAGCCAAACGACGATAGCGCAATGATTTCAAAGCGCGGATTCAGGCCGCTAATGACGAAGGCGACGCCGATGATCAGGAAACCGACGACCACCGACCCCTTGCGCGACCAGGCATCCGCAACGACGCCGGTCGGAATCTCGAACAAGAATGCGCCAAGCTCGAGCGCAGTGCCGACAAGCACCAGTTGCAAGGGTCCAAGGCCCGCCATCTCAACCTGATAGACCATGAAAGCCGTGGTCATCATCGCGAACAGCGCACCCCAAACAAAGCCCGTGACCAGATAGTGATTGCGAGCGGTCACCGTGAGCCCTCAGACTGATGTCACGAAATAGCCTTGCCCAGCGTGGCGATCTGCGGCCCTAACGTATCGCGATGGGATTGATGATCATCTGGACTGCGCCCCGAACCTTTGCCTGGCCGAGGACAAAGAAGAATTCAAAGGCTTTATCCCGGACCAGCGGACCGGTATTCATCGTCTCCAGAATGAAAATGCCATTCTCCTTGAGGAGGATGACGTGGCCCTGAAATGGCCTGTCCGCATGCTGGGCAGGAACCACATCAAGTCCCCAGGTGTCTGCGCCCACAGCGATGACATCCTTGTCCGCGAGATAGCGCGCCACCTCCTCGGACATGCCAGGTTCACCCGCAACCCACTCGTCGGGCTTCGCCTCCAGCATGTTTTCGGTCCAACCGGTGTGGAAAAGTACGACATCGCCCTCACGGATAGGCGTCTTCTGCTTCTTGACAACCGCTTTGACGTCGTCGACCGTAAAGAACTGCCCCGCCTGCATGGTCGCGACACCAAAGTGCGAGGCCATATCAAGGACCACGCCCCGAGCGACCATCGGCGGCACCTTCTCGATGCCGAGGCGGGTCAGACCCGTTATATCTGCAAAGTCCTTGCCCAGGTTGCAATTGTAGAATTCACCGCCGCTGGCGCCGAGGTGTCCAAGCCCGTCAAGCTGAGACCCGATGCCGAGCCAGCCGATGAAAATGTCATCGTTATAGGACGCGTTGGGATACGGTTCCCGGCCCATCTGCTGGCCAGGCTGGACGACCTGGATCGCGAGCGATCGTGGCGCAAAGGCCGGCGTCGTGCTGTCGATCGTAATGCCCAGACTGTAGGTCTTGCCGCTCGTGATGAGCCTGCCCGCCTTTTTCACCGTCTTCGCTGAGATCAAATTGAGATTTCCGATCTCATCATCTGCGCCCCATCGCGATGGCTTGCACTCATCCGCTGCCGCCACGGGCAGGGCGACTCCCATAGCCAAAGCCAGCGCCACGAGTCCACCAACCAGCCACGTCCGATTTTCCCCGGCTCCAGATTTCCTGAGGTTGCGCATTGCAAGGTCCCTTATGTGAACACCCCGGTCGGGTGCGTATCGTTTATTTTTCTTCGCGCCGACTCATGCCAATTGCGAGCCGCACGACCCGAACAGACCTTAGCAGCATTTCACGGTGCCAGATTACCGCGCTGTCGCGCAGGGAACCCACGGTACCCTGGCTTTAGTTCCATGAAAGTCTGCTCAATAAAGTGCTTTCCAGCATCTCTTCGAGGCTGGGGTCTGGACCGGTTATTTCCCGGCGTCAGCGGTCGTGGGCGTCGCGACCCTTGATGCACGCGCAATCGTCGCCGTTAGCGCGTTCGTGGCGGTCACGTCCGCCGTTGAATTGATCGCTGGGTCGGCACGGCCACGCGTGAAGTAAGCACTAACGGGAACCTGTACGTCAGGACGGCGGCTTCTGCGCCATGAGCCTGTCGAAATTCTCCCGGTTTTGCGGCGACATCCCCTCACGCCGCTCGGCTCTTTCAGCACCCGACATCTTCTTGATATCACGTCGTGCCTGGTCCCGGCGCTTGTCTTTCTCCTTGGGCGACAGCGAAGTCCAATCCCGCCGCAGGCGTGCCTGCTCTTCCGCTGCCTTGGCCAAACGCGCTTTCTGCTCTGATTCCGACAGGTCATTCCATTCGGCACGACTCGCTTCAAACGCTTCAAGCCGAGCCTTGGAAACTGGCGGGTCTGCCGCTAAGACGGTCGCAGGCACGAGCAACGCGATCGCGATCGCACAGCCGGCGCGGCCGATACCATCTGCGACGCCATGTACGATGACTCGCGCGATACCTCCTGCAATAACTCGTGCAGCACGAACAGGGCGTGATTCCGCTGGCACCTGCGCAGACATCATTGTGGTGGTCATTGCTTCCATCTCTATGGTCTCGCCCTCCCGGGTTCGCGAGAGTGAGTCGTCAGGTCTCAAGCCGCTGCGGGGCGCAACGTCGACGATCCCGGGCGTTTCAAACAGTTTGGGAGGGCTGACAGTCGACAGTCACTCAGCATTTCCTATGCACGTCCAGCTAGGACATGTCCGCATTCGCACATGCGGCAATAGGTTCTTCCCAATTGCCCTGCCAATACATTAGTCCACATCGTGGCTTTGCGGGCACGCAAAAGCGGCATTCCAGACGTCTGGTCACTTTCTGAGGATGATCTGATCGCCCCAGGGGGATCCCCGATGAGCACGAAGCGCGTACGAGGGCGTTACGCCCTCGTACAACTGAACTTACTTCAGGATCTTACCTGTCTGTCCCTTCCAGCCTGCCCTTGCGATCGGCCCCTTACGATCTTATTTGCGTTTGTAGGTGTCCGTACCCTTGTACGGCCCGTCGCGCCACGCCAGTGCGTCCTTGAGACCGTCTTCGCGCATGCGATCCTGCCACTCGTAGCTGTGTTCGGTGAACTGACCCATTGCATCGAGGTCGGTTGAACTGCGCACGGATGAGTAGATCCCCATGTTCTCGTAGAAGCGGTTCATGTTGACCTTCAATATCGCCAGGTTGTCCGCACTCATGTTGGCGAGACGGTCGGCGAATGCGATCGTGCGTTCTTCCAGTTCGTCACCCGGCCACGCGTAGTTGATCATGCCGATCTCCTGCGCTTCGACACCTGTCACGTTTTCACCGGTGTAGTAGAGCTCTTTCGCCTTGCGCATGCCGATCACCAACGGCCAGATGACGCCCGTGCGGCTGGTGCCCAGACCACGACAGCCGGGATGGCCCAGTTGCGCATCATCTGCCGCGACCACCAGATCAGCCATCATTGCAACTTCACAACCGCCCGCGACCGCGTAACCATGCACCTGTGCGATCGTGACTTTTGACATGTTCCAGAAGTACATGTGGATGTCAGAGATCTGCTGCATACCCGTGCGGATACCCATCAGCAAACGTCTGCCCTTTTCGTCCACCGCCTTGTGCCGGCGCACCACCGCGTCGGCTCCGCCCGCGCGGCCCGGTGTCAAATCATAGCCGGCACTAAAGGTGCGCCCGGCGCCACGCACAATGATGGTACGAATCGTGTGATCCGCCTCCATGTCGTGAAGGGCTTCGTTGAACTCAAAAAGGAGTTCCTGCGACAGCGCATTCATCTTCTCGGGCCGGTTGAACGTAATGCGACCCACCCGCTCATCCGTACCGACGCGATCGATCAACAAATTCTCATAATCTGCCATCTGAAGTCCTCTTGCTTCTCTTGGGGAAACTGAGCCGCTAACATATCACACTCCATTTTAGAGCGGCCACGAAGAACTATGAGTATCTACGACATCGAGATGGACACGATCACCGGCGATCGCGTCAGCCTGTCGCAATTCAAGGACAAGGTTTGGTTGATCGTTAACCTTGCAAGTCGCTGAGGATTAACACCACAGTACGCAGGTCTGCGTACCCTCCATGAAGATAATAAGGATCTGGGTTTCACCGTCAGCGGCTTCCCGTGCAACCAATTCGGCGCGCAGGAACCCGGCACGAACGAGGAGATCCTTGAGTTCGCGACCTCAAAATTCGACGCGACCTTCCCGATGTTCGCCAGGATCGACGTCAATGGCGACAACGCCTGCGAGCTATATCAGACACTCAAAGCGGCCCAGGTCGACGACGACGGCAAGCCCGACATCGCCTGGAACTTCACCAAGTTTCTGGTCGATCGCGAGGGCAACGTCGTGAAGCGCTATGCGCCTCAGGTTGGCCCGGAAGACATTGCCGGCGATCTGGCCCAGTTCTTGTAGGGAGTTCTTGTAAGGAGTCCTCGTAAGGAGCTCCTGAAAACGGACGGCCTCGACGATAACCGCCCCCCTGATGAGGGGAGGGCGGTTCAGGCCCCTGGACGCGCTTGCCTGCAAAGCCGCCGCCGATTACTCCTCATTACTCCGGCGACGAGCTCTCCGCGGGCTCTTCCTCGCGGCTTCGCGTCAGGGCACCATCGTCAAACCGGGGTCGGGCGAGCCAGAGCGCCACCGTCAGCCCGACAAAGGGCAATGACACGCCAAGCCCAGCCAGCCAGTTGCCGCGCAGGATTACCCACACCGCCATGCCGATCGCGACCTGCGCCGCATAGAGCGCGGCCCATGGCCACATCCATGACTTCATGTGATAAAAGCCCCACGCACCCGCACCATAGATCAGCCAATGCAGCGGTTCAGTCGCCTTCGCCCACCAGCCGGTGAGCGTGAAGCCAAACCACACTTCCTGATCCTGCTCGACCGGTTTCAAGAAAAGGTCGAACGGCATATAGATGACGGTCATATATACA
Source organism: Gammaproteobacteria bacterium (assembly GCA_963693635.1). Classification (GTDB taxonomy): domain Bacteria; phylum Pseudomonadota; class Gammaproteobacteria; order Pseudomonadales; family Azotimanducaceae; genus CAVOBC01. Next base: position 7,558 of record CAVOBC010000002.1, read on the forward strand.
CAGAACAGCATCAGGCCGTTCATCCACCACGGCCGCGGTTCAAACAGGGTTCTCAGTCGCTCTATCAAATTCTGCCTCCGTTGGTTCACCGCGCCGGTCGATGCCATCGTCCGTCGACGACTCTTCGGCTCAAAAAAAAGCTCACCCGCTAACGGGTGAGCCTCATTTCGAACGCCGGTCTGCCCGACGTTCGCTTTCCCGGACTATGATCCGTCGATGAAGCTGCGGAGTTGCTCCGAACGGGCCGGATGACGAAGTTTGCGAAGCGCCTTCGCCTCGATCTGTCGGATGCGTTCGCGCGTGACCGAGAACTGCCGACCAACCTCTTCAAGCGTGTGGTCCGTGTTCATGTCAATGCCGAAACGCATACGCAGCACCTTTGCCTCACGCTCGGTGAGCGCGGTCAGCACATTCGTCGTCGTTTCCTTCAGTCCTTCATCCGTCGCATGATCCATAGGCGACTCAACCGAGGTGTCACTCACGAGATTCCACATCGTTGAGTCGTCGTCGTCACCGACGGGCGTCTCGAGTGAAATCGGCTGCTTGGCGACATCGAGGGCTTTGAGCACCTTGTCTTCCGGCAGCTCCATTTTTTCAGCCAGCTCCTCAATCGTCGGCGAGCGCCCAAGTTCCTGATTCAACTGACGCGTTAGCCGGTTGAGCTTGTTCACCGTCTCCATCATGTGAACCGGCACACGAATGGTGCGAGCGAGATCTGAGATGGAGCGGGTGATCGCCTGGCGAATCCACCAGGTTGCATAGGTTGAAAACTTGAAGCCACGACGATACTCAAACTTGTCCACCGCCTTCATCAATCCGATGTTGCCCTCCTGGATCAGATCCAGGAAATGCAGACCGCGGTTTGTGTACTTTTTGGCAATGGAGATGACGAGCCGCAGATTCGCCTCGATCATGTCGCGCTTGGCGCCCCGGGTCTTGCCGACCGCAAGGAACAACTTGCGCTTAAGTTCCTTGATCTCTTCGACAGACAATCCCGTCCGCTCCACGATCCGCAGAATCAACTTGTGGGCATGACGGATTGAAATGCGGTACTGCGCAAGGATCGGACTGTGGTCGTCATTGGCCGCGATCAAATCATCGAGCCAGCCAACATTATTGAGGTTTGCGACATAGACTTCGATGAAACGAGCCCTTGGCATTTTCGCCTTGTCCACGCACAGAGTGCGAATCAACTTCTCCTGATCTCGAATCTGCTGCATGTCATTGCGCACGAGTTCAAGCAGCGGATCCATCACTGCAGGCACGAGTTTGAGCGAAGAAAACACGTCCGCAGCAGCATCCAGCGACGCTATCGCTTTAGCATCGTGACGCCCGTTCTTGGCCATCGCCCGGATGGCCTTGCCATGATGGCGCTTGAGGGCCTTGAACCGCTTGGTGGCAAGCTCGATATCCGGACCCTTCTTGGTCTCGGTTTCGTCAGACTGGTAGTTGCCGCTGGACTTGGCCTGCGCGACTTTGGACATATCTGGAATCTCGTCTTCCGGATCCAGAAAGCCACTGATAATGAGCGTGATTTCGGCCTCTTCAGCTTCGACCTTCTCATACGCCGTGAGCACCCGTTCGATGACCTGCGGGTACCGGGCAAGCACCGACATGGTCTCGCGAATGCCTTCTTCAATACGTTTGGCGATTTTGATCTCACCCTGGCGTGTTAGTAGCGGCACTGTGCCCATTTCGCGCATGTACATGCGGACCGGATCCATGGTCTTGCCGACAACCGACTCTGCGCCCCCGATCGTCACAGACGGATCCACCGTAATCTCATCATCGCCCTGCGCCAGATTCCCCGCCGGGGCAACCTCGTAGACCTTAATGCCCATCTCTTCAAAGGTCTGTACAACACCTTCGACGTCATCTGACTCAGCAATGCGTTCAGGCAGGTACTCCGTCAGTTGCTCAAAGGTCAGGAACCCCTGCTGCTTGCCCTTCGCGATCAGCGACTTGATCTTGGACTCTTGACTCCCTTCGTCATCGCCATCGCCATCCCTGATCAACCCCTCGGGCAGGTTGTCCAACGCATGCTGGTCATCGTCAGCGGGTGCATCCAATGAATCGGCGAGCATGGGGTCGAATTCTTCCGATCGTGGGTTACTCATGAGTTTTGGCTCCAGTAATGAGGGTCGTTACGTTCCGGCCGCGCGTCTGCACTGTTGTGAAGCTCTACTCCTCTCGCCTGCTGGGACGATTGTTTGACGACTTCGTGCCTGGGCAATCCAGCTTTGCAGTTCGTATGTGTAGTAAATACGTAGCGCTGCAATAGGTCGCTTGCGGTGAACGCCGCGTTGCGACTAGTTGATGCCCCGACAAACCAACAACACAAACGTCCCGACAGGCCACGCTGAATTCAGCGTAGCCTGTTCGGCGCGTCCGTGCCCAATCTCTATTAACCGCGTGGCGGCTACCCGTATATCCGTCCCAAATGGAACTATACATACCGAATATTGGTGCTTATAATCCCGAAGCCTCTGATTGTGCCCCGATGCTCAGTCGAGCGATGCTGCATTATCGGGGCATGGCTTGCGTATGTCCACCCCGGTCTTCTCCTCACGTCCTCTCCTCCAATCCTTTTTTCCAATCCTCTTCTCTAGCTTTTCTCCGCGCGTCACGCCTGTTTCATCCGTCTGTTTCCTGGCTTTGAGAGCGCACCGGACGATTGACCGCGCCGTGCGACGTACATCACGCCACCTGATTTCATGCGTCCTCTCGTCGCCTTCCATCTTTTACCCACCATCTTTAACCCGCCATCTTCGCGCTGCCGATTCGCCGTCGGCGTTGCGCAGATGTCTCTGATTTCACATCACCAACAGTGCCACTTTGCTCTCGCACGCCCGCAATAACCGGGCAGGTGATGACTGACCCGCCACACCGCCTTGCCGATGACAAAGATCCTTGGCACTCAGTCGCTGCCCAGGATTCCCGCCATACGGGACCACCATTACCAAACCGCAGCCGTGTCAGTTCTGATCCCCGATTTTCTCATAAGTGACTGATCTGTAAGGGTTCACCCGCCTCGCGACCGGCCGACCCGATTGGCCATTGACCAACAATCGTCCCGCTCGCCAACTGCACGTTTGTTCCCGGGTCGATCACGCATCGGTCACCGAATCGATCCCGCAATCGATATCTGTTAACGGTCGCAACGCCGAGGTAGGTCGCCGTCCGCAGGAACCCGGCTCGACATGTCCGGCCGGGCGTCATCTCCAACTTCGCCGCGACTTTCAAGCGAGTGCCAACCAACTCGACCGACGTCCCCATCGAGCCCCGGGAACTAAGTGCCGGTATGAACGAATATCTCTCACCTGCCTTCCGCCAATTGACAGACCAATCGATGCACGCGGGTGATGAGGAGCTTGCTCCGAAACGATCGGTCGCCAGGCGGCGCGACTTAACCGATGAAAGGAGAGGCGAGCGCAGCGGCCGATGATCCGCTCTCCAATCGCCGGCGGGGCAAGTCATTCGCGCTCCGATGGCCAGTGAATGATGAGTTGAATCCCTTTCAGCGCGCGGCAGGTTCATCCACCAGGTCGGTGCCTGACTCACGGGCGCGTTCAGGTTGAAAGCAGCAAAAGTCGTACCGCTTTCTGCGTTTGGTTTGGAAACGGCCCAGCAAACTCAGACAAAAAACCCAACAGAACAATCCCTTAGAATCGATTCCTTAGACAGGTTGGAGAGCATGAGAGAAACCTCCATTTTTGATTTCTTTTACTCCTCGGAATTTGCAGTTATATTACAAACCTCGCTAGCCAAGCTGTACGTATATACAGTATTCTCCTCGGCAGGATGAATGCCCTATACAGCTTGGCTAGCCGAGACCAATCCCCATTGTTAGCTGATCCTCGCGCACTCTTTTTTGCGCCCGATTCTTGAGCATGAACCTTGCTGCCCGAACCTTCGCGAGGCAGTTGCGCGTTTCGTTGGGCTTTGCGCCGGAATCTATCTGCAGCGCCGAATCGCCCGAATCAAATGAATCAAGCGTTCGCACACCTTCGAGCGCAGCGCGTTTGCGAGCCACTGTTAGAAAGTTGGTGGTTTAACGCTCTAATCAAACGAACGGTCGTCAGACGGGCGTCGACGACCAGAACTGGTAGGGAATCTCGTGAACAATGATCGGTGGTAGTGAACAGGACAAGGGCAAGAAAGCGACAATGCCGTGCCACCACGCCGCGATGACGCGAAGCACCAGACGGTCCTGATATGGGGCTCTCCTGGACCTTTCGTCCTTGCGTCAGGATCGCGCTCAAGGTCGCGCGGGGTCGCAGTTCAATTCACGGCCGCTGCGAATTGTGAGATCCATTCACGGGACTGACAGGCTGCCTTTGCGCAGCCTGCCTTTCATCTGCCCGGAGGAGGGGGAGGGTTGAGCTGACCCTACTGATTCGACATCACGACCGTGCCGCTTGCAGCAAACATGCCGCCAACGCCATGACAGACCGAGATCTCACAATCGTCGACCTGCGCCGGCGCTGTTCCACGCAACTGCCGAACGCTCTCCTGCAGCGCATACATACCGTACATACCCGAGTGCATGTAGCTAAGGCCGCCACCATTGGTGTTGAGCGGCAGGGAACCGCCGGGCGCAGTATTGCGGTCCGCAATGAAGCCAGGGGACTCGCCACGACCGCAGAATCCGAGATCCTCCAACCCGTAGAACGGCAGATGCGCAAATGCGTCGTAGATCATCAGATGATCAACATCGCTGTGGCTGATACCAGACTCGGCAAACGCCTGACGCCCAGCAACCTGAAAGGCTCTTGATCGCGTGAAGTCCTGCATTTGCGAGATCATCGGTGTCTCGACGCTCTCGCCGCAACCGAGCAGATAGACGGGCTTTTGCGGATAGTCTTTCGCACGTTCCGCAGCGGTAAGAATCAGCGCACCGCCGCCATCAGTCACAAGGCAACACAAGAGCTTGGTGAACGGATACGCAATCATCTTCGCATCCAGCACATCGTCCACAGTGATCGGATCCCGATACGACGCACGCGGGCTCATACCCGCCCACTCGCGCTGCACGACGGCCACATTGGCGAGTTGTTCCAGCGTGCACCCTGTCTCTTTCATAAAGCGCAAGAACGGCAGCGTGAAGTTGGTCGTCGGCCCCATGCCACAAAACGGCGACTCAAACTGGCCGGGCAACGATGGATCGCTGCGTCCGCCGCCGCCGAAGCCGCCGCGCCCAACGCCGGAACGGCCGCTCTCGCCGTGCGTGATGAGAATGGTGTCGCACAACCCCTCGTTAATGGCCGATGCCGCATGTCGAACATGCAGCATGAATGAGCAGCCCCCGACACTGGTGCCGTCGACCCACTTTGGCGTGATACCGAGGTAATGCGCCAGGTTGACCGGCGACTCGCCCGCGGTGGCGATGCCATCGATGTCTTTCGCGGTCATGCCGCAGTCGGCCATTGCGTTAAGCGCCGCATCCGCATGCAGCATCGTCTGACTGACGTCCGGAATCTTGCCGAGTTCCGTGGTCTCTGAAGCACCTACAATAGCAATAGATCGTGGTTTCATCAGGCGTCTCCTGAGGGTTTGAAGTAAGGCAGGGTGATGTCGTCGTTCAGCGCTTCATAGGTCACCTCAAGCGCCATATCGAGCTGCAATGCTTCAGGTGTTTGCGGCGTCTCGACGATGTTGGTCATCATCCGCGGTCCCTCATCCAGCTCAACTGTCGCAATCGAATAGGGCCCATCAAACGCCGGGTGGGGGCGCTGATTGATGACATAGCTATGCAAGGTGGCGCGGCCGCTCGCCGCAAACACCGAGACCGATCGACCGCTGCAGGACGGGCAGAATGGACGCGGTGGAAAGTAGACGTGCGCGCAATCATCACACCGCTGAAGACGGAGTTCGCCTGCGCGCGTCCCCTCCCAGAAGTGTTTGGTTTCGGGCGTCGGTGCAGGCACCGGAATCTTGGATTTATCCGCCATAAGTTGGGCTCCGATCAGGTTGGATTGGTACCATCGGCGAGGATCGACTTCCAGTCGAAAGAACGATCGCCAATGACATAGAAAAATGGGTTAAGCAGACTCTCCTTGGTGTTGTATTGCAGCGCCGCGAAGGACTCGTCGACGACGGTGCCGCCCGCCGCCTCAACGACCGCTTGTGCGGCCGCTGTGTCCCACTCACTGGTGGGCGCCAGCCGCGGATACAGATCCGCCTCACCTGAAGCCACGAGGCAAAGCTTCAGCGACGAGCCGATGCTCCTTGTGTTGACCTCGCTCACTTCGCGGCCCAGTCGCGCAAGACACGCCTCGAGCGCTTCGCTGCCGTGTCGACGGCTCGCAACAATGTCCATCTTCTGTCGCGACGCAGGGCGTACGCGGATTGGGACCCGGTTACCGTCACTGATCCTGACCGCTTCACCCGCACCGCGCTGGTCGCCCAGATAATATACGCCGGTGACCGGAACATAAACCACGCCCAGGATCGGCTTGCCGTTATCGATCAGCGCAATGTTGACCGTGAATTCGCCGTTTCTGTTGATGAACTCCTTGGTGCCGTCCAGCGGATCGACCAGCCAGTATGTTGTCCACGCCATGCGCTCCTCGGCTGTGATCCCGCCCGACTCCTCGGACAGAATCGGTATGCCCGGCGCAAGCGCCGGCAGGCGTTCAACGATGATGCGATGCGCGGCGAGGTCTGCTTCTGTGAGCGGCGAGTCGTCTGACTTTTGCTGCACACCCAAATCGTCCCGTGCGTAGACCTCGAGAATCGCAAGTCCGGCATCCCGGCTGATCGCGCATAGCGCTTCCACGTCAACTGTGTCTGTGATCATTCTTGTATCGAGCTGATGTACCTGGAGAAGGCGCAATTGAACACCAGATTGAGAACGGATGCGATAGACTCGGCTCAACGCGCGCCAGACGGCGGCTCCTTCAATGCCAGACGGCGGTTCCTTCAATGATGCACACGTTATGACGCCATCATGAGAACAATGATTGATCCCAGACAGGCCATGGGAAAGGTACGTCTCGACAAATGGTTGTGGGCGGCGCGCTTTTTCCGGACTCGTGCCAAGGCGAAAGACGCAATCGTCGGCGGCAAGGTGCATGTGGCAGGGGCCCGTGGGAAGCCATCGCGCGAACTCAAAATCGGCGAGGAGTTGCGCATTCGCCAGGGCTACGATGAGAAAGTGGTCGTTGTGACCGCATTGTCGGATCAGCGACGTGGCGCGAACGAGGCTGCACTGCTCTATAGTGAAACTGAAGCCAGTCTTAAACAGCGCGAGGAAATCAGTGACGCGAGACGCGCGGCCGGCGCCGCCGTGCGCAGCGAGGAACGACCCAGCAAGAAACAGCGCCGTGCGATCCACAGATTCAAAGACGATATGGGCCGATCGCCCTGAAAATGCGGCGTCGCGTCTCTTTTTGTTTTCCAATCGCGCTACTTTTGGCATAATTTCCCGTTTTCGCGAGAGCCCGCTCACCGGTCGCCCCGTGCACGCCATCCAAGGTGACTCAAATGCACCCCAGACCTCTTCTGCTTTAGCCTTAGGGGGGACCACCAGATGCACACACAGAGCCCGGCGCCGCCACTTCCGTGACTCACAAACAGCGACCTTTTCAATATTCTCTCCCCGGTACATCGCGTACCGGCTAGCCATGTGGGGGCCGGTGCCCCTTTAACAGGATCTGACATGCAAGCAGTCGACGATGACAATTCCGTGAAGACTTTTACCGATCTTGGCGCCGCCCAGTTGGTTGAGGCTGCAATTGCGAACGGCGAGGGGAAGCTCGCGAGCAACGGTGCGCTGGTCACCTATACCGGCCAACGCACCTCACGGCATCCGATGGACCGGTTCATCGTCCGCGAATCGTCGACCGAAGCGGACATCGATTGGGGAGCCAACAACCGACCGTTCGAGGAGAAAAAGTTCGACGCTCTGTGGCGGCGCGTTGAAGCGCGCCTCGGTGAGCGCGACACCTACGTGGCAAACGTGCACGTTGGTGCGGATCCTGCGCACTATCTGCCGGTCAACATCACGACCGAAACCGCGTGGCACAACCTGTTCGGCCAGGCGCTCTTCATCGCCGCAGATCCATTCAACCCGGCATCCAAACCGGTGTGGCAGATCATCAACGCTGCCAATTTCGTCTGTGACCCGGAACGCGACGGCACCCACAGCGACGGTGTTGTCATCGTCAATCTCGCTCAACGCAAGGTGCTGCTCGCAGGCATGAAGTATGCCGGCGAGATGAAGAAATCGATGTTTGCGGTGCAAAACTACCTGCTGCCGTCAAAGGACGTACTCCCCATGCACTGTGCCGCCAACAGCGGCGAAGACGGTTCCGTCACACTCTTTTTCGGCCTGTCCGGCACGGGCAAGACAACGCTCTCGGCGGACCCGGACCGCATGCTGATCGGCGACGACGAGCATGGCTGGGGCGAAGGGACGGTTTTCAATTTCGAAGGCGGCTGTTACGCCAAGTGTGTGGACCTGACGCAGAAGAACGAACCCGTCATCTGGGACGCGATTCGCTTTGGCTCGATCATCGAGAACGTCGTGATCGACGAGTTCACCCGGGTTGCTGACTATCACGACACCAGCGTTACCGAGAACGGTCGAGCCTGCTACCCGCTTGAGCACATCGAGCGCAGGGTCCTCGACAATCGTGGCGCAGAACCTAGCGCAATCATCTTTCTCACCTGCGATGTGTCTGGCGTGCTGCCACCCGTGTCGATCCTCTCAAAAGAAGCCGCGGCGTATCATTTCCTGTCCGGCTACACGGCGCGGGTGGGATCTACTGAGGCCGGCGGCGACACAGGTATCGCAACGACATTCTCAACCTGCTTCGGAGCGCCGTTTTTTCCGCGCCCGGCAGGCGTTTATGCGAACCTCCTGATTAAGCGGATCGACGCATTCGACACCCAGGTCTATCTCCTGAACACCGGGTGGACCGGTGGACCGTACGGCAAGGGCGGCGAGCGCTTCTCGATCCCGACTACCCGGGCCATCGTTGCCGCGATCCAATCGGGCGTCCTGCGCGACACGCAGACCGCTCATATACCCTTCCTTAACATGACCATCCCCACATCGGTACCGGGCGTCGACAGCGGCTTGCTCAACCCTCGCGACACGTGGGCCGACAGCGCTGCCTGGGATGTACGGGCGCAGAACCTGTCAGCCCAGTTTGTTGCCAACTTTGAGCAATTCGACGTCTCGTCAGGGATTACTGAAGCGGGACCGCAGGTCTGACGATCTCGCAGACGCGGACAGGGGAACACGATGGCATCCTCGTCAGCCCCAGCGCGCCCTGCCGTTGATATCGAGCGCCTGAACACGCCCGACGTATGGGCAGCACTCGCACGCATTACACGAGGCATCGAGCGCGAAGCGCTCCGAACCGACGCCCAGGGCAATTTGTCGCTGACGCCGCACCCGCGCGGCCTTGGCTCAAAGCTCACCCATCCGCTGATTACCACCGACTTCAGCGAGGCGCAACTTGAACTCATCACCCCGGCCAGTGAGCGGCTCGAGGACACCCTCGGCACAGCGATGCAGATACACCAGTCGGTCTATGCCCAATTGGGCGATGAACTGTTGTGGCCTGCCAGCATCCCCTGTCTGCTACCCGCCGAGGCGGGCATTCCGCTCGCCCAATACGGCCCGTCCAATATCGGCCGGCTGAAAACGACCTATCGATCTGGTCTCAGCCAGCGTTACGGTCGGGCTATGCAGACGATCTGCGCGATTCACTACAACGTCTCATTCCCGCACGAGTTTTTTGCGGCATTGCAGACGCTCGAGGCCAGCGCCGAGGCGCCGGAGGAATTCCGGTCGCGGCGGTACTTCGATATGATGCGCAACTTCCGCCGGCTGTCGTGGCTGCCGCTTTACCTCTTCGGGGCATCGCCCGCGTTGGCGGAAAATTTCGTACAGGGCCGGCACCACGATCTTGCACAGCTGACCGCCACCACGCTCTTTGAGCCCTATGCAACCTCACTTCGAAACGGTGACCTGGGTTATCAGAGCGGCACCCAGGCAGGGCTGATCGACATCAGTTACGACAGCTTGCCGGACTACGTCGAACGACTGACACGCGCGATCTGCCAACAACACCCACCCTACTCGCGCTTCGGCACAGACCCCGCGTCACCCGTGCAGATAAATGACTCCGTGCTGCAATCCGAAGCGGAGTTCTACACGACCATCCGTGCCAAGCGGGTCGCCAAATCAGGTCAGAATGCGCTTCGCGCGCTGTGGGAAGAGGGCGTCGAGTACGTTGAGGTCCGCCTGCTCGATGTCAATCCGTACTTGCCACTCGGTATCGACGCAGCACAGATTCGCTTTCTCGACACGTTGCTTATCCATTGCCTTTTGACCCCAAGTCCCACACTGGACGACGCAGCATCCCGGGCGGTCGCGAGCAACATGCGTCAAACGGCCTATCGGGGGCGCGATCCCGAGTTGCGGCTTACCGACGGCGACATTTTGCGATCGATTCGGGAATGGGGCGGCGCGACACTCGCAGCGATGACCGATCTCATTGCCTTGTTGGACCATGGACACCAGCCGCCCGTCTATGGGCCGGCTGTCGCCGCGCAGCAAGTGAAGCTCGACGACCCAACTGCAACACCGTCCGCACAGCTGCTCGCGGACTTGCAGGGGGGGCGCGATTTCATTGACCTTGGTCTCGATCTCGCCCGCAGACATCGCGACCACTTTCGGTCAGCCGCTCTCGATTCGTCCGTCCGGCAACACTTTGACGAACTCGCCGAAACATCACGCGTCAACCAGCACACCGTCGACGAAGCGCCGTCTGCACCGTTGCCTGACTATCTCGCCAATCTACAAGGCGGCTATTCCGATCTGCTCAAGTCAATAGGCGGGGGCAGCAGCGAGCGTTGAACTTTCTCGCCCACTTTCATCTTGCGGGCGAACCACCATCGATGATCGTCGGCGCTCTGCTCGGAGATCTGGTCAAGGGACGGATCAACGGCCGTTACGACGAGGACGTCGAGCGCGGTATCCGACTGCACCGCGCGATCGATGCCTACACGGACCAACATCCATGCGTGCGCGGGGCCGCGCGCCGATTCGAGCCTCGCTTCCGGCGCTACGCCGGCATCATGACTGACATCATATTCGACCACTATCTGGCGCTCGCGTGGCGGGATTTCCATTCGGGCGCGCTCGATGACTTCAGCGCTCGGGTCTTCAGCGTGCTTGACGAGTCAGAACATCTCCTGCCTGCCCGCGGCCGTCGCATGTATCGCGGCATGCGGGACGCTGGCGCGATGGCCTCATATCGCGACCCCGTGTGGGTTGACCGTGCTTTGCGGGGCGTGGGCCAGCGGCTGACACGGGCCAATCCACTCGCCGAAGGCTATGACGCGTTTGTGCCCCTGGCGACTGAACTCAAGACCGATTTCGAGGCGTTCTATCCGCAACTCATCGCATTCGCGGACACCCGGCGCGACGACTGAAGCAATTTACTTGTGGGTTGCGGGCATGGGCTTTGGCTCGCCTGCCGCGGTTCGCTATCGGCCAATCAACGCTGGACGACAAAGCTCGTCCAAAGCAAGTCTTCGACAAACGGCTCACCTTCTTCGCGCTCGATCACAGCGCGCACCAGCGCGAGCGCATTCTGGCGCAACGATTCCCTCGCTGGACCGTCCGTCACATCACGCTGCGACTGACTACTCAGGAACCCGATCAGTTCGTCCTTGATCAGCGGTATGTGACGCTCAACCTCAGTCACGCCGTGGCGACTGTTAACACGCAGGTCCAGCGACACTTTCATATAATGCAGCCGGCTCAAGGAGGGTTCGCCATAGTTGACGACGAGACCCCTGGCAACTGACACGTACCTCGCAACCTCCGCCTCGGTAGCACCGGAAGACAGGGGCAAAGCCAGAGTACCGATGAGTGCAAGCACCTTTGCTAGCACTTTCACGAGTACTTTCACGCGCATCCGAACGACGGCTAAAGCCTGTGTTTCACGCGACATGCGAACTTTTTGCATATTGATCATTCTTAGATAATAGTCCACCCGCCATTTTTCGGATCACCTGATGTCCTTGCCAAACTCGCGGATCACTTTTGCCCTCATCGCCCTCGGCTGCGCGGCCGGGTTGGCGACCGCGCTCTACATGGAGTACGGCATGGGCCTTGCACCCTGCCCGATGTGCATGATGCAGCGCGTCGCGATGATCGCGGCGGGTGCGGTCGCGCTCGTCGCAGCCATTCATGGCCCCGGGGCGTCCGGCATTCGAACATACGCCGCACTGACCGCGGCAATCGGTGTGACCGGTGCCGGCGTCGCCGGCAGGCAAGTGTGGCTGCAGAGTCTTCCGGCAGATCAGGTGCCCGCTTGTGGCGCGAGCCTGGATTACATGCTGGACGTCTTCCCGCTCCTCGAGGTGCTCCAGAAAGTCCTCGCCGGCGATGGCACATGCGCGGAGGTCGTCTGGACCTTTCTCGGGCTCAGTATCCCGGCCTGGACCTTCATCGCTTTCGCCGCCGTCGTCACCGGTGCCGTGATCCAACTCGCGCGTCCGCGTTAAACAAATGACGACGATCATCGTGGATTCGGTGCGAGCGCGCTGAGGCCGTCGACCTAAAGAACTCGACCTAAAGAACTCATCACAATGAAAGCGTGCACGAGAGCACTTTTCCAACCTGCCAACGCGTACAGCCGTCATCGCATTGCCAAACGAAGCGCCTGGGGCAACTGCACGACGTCGCTGTTGGCGGCGAACGACGTTTCCCGACTGGAGGATTCACACGCTTGAACTACGCTCTGAGGACAGACTCAGAAACGCTATTTCAAGGAAGTGCGCCATGCGACAGGAAGTCCAAACCGCCAATTCAGGAAACCCCGTTCTAGGTGCCTGGCTCACAGAACGCCAGCATCTCATTTCGCTCTACTGCTCGCTCGCCGTGCCCGACCAGCCAACTGCCCGCTTTGAAAATCGAATCCGCACGTTCTGCCAGGTGCTGATAGATTACATTTCGGCCGGGCATTTCGAGGTGTTCACAGAGCTTGATCGCAAGTCCCGCGCGACCGGTGGTCTGGGCGCACAGGTACTGGAGGCGATTTACCATACCTCGCGCAATCAACTGACGCGGTCCTTGAATTCAACGACCGCTGCGCAGCACTGCAATCCGTTGCATCGCACGCCACCTGTGTCGGTGACGCAGTTCGAGAGCCATTGTCCTTGCTCGGAGAAGTTCTGACGGACCGATTCCAGCTTGAAGACCAGCTCATCGGATCGTGCCACCGTGACCTACAATCGCCAAATCGGCACGCAGATCCACTGACGTATGAAACGGCCCGCCCACCGGCAGCCCGCAAGGATCTCACACGCTGCTATCGGCCGAGTGCTTTATCAGTGTCAGCTTTGCGCTGATCAACTGTCTCCTGCAGATTGTTGATCGTCTGCATCATTTCATTGAGCTGTTCCGGGGCCACCGAGGTGAGCCCTGCGGCACCAGCAAACTGATGATCGGCAGGGGCCTTCGCGGCACCTGCCGACCTCGCGGGCGTTGGTGCCGCGTCGACAACGTTCTTAGAACCATCGATTGCGACAACTTCGGCACCGGGCGGGGCGTCTTCCGATCGATTCGAAAAATGCCAGGATCCCGCCTCGTCCTGCCATTTGTACACGGCCGTCGGCACCATTGGCGCAGCGTCTTCAGTCGCTGGCAGCAAATCGTCCAACGACACGAGGGGTTGATCATCCGGACCCTTGATGAAAAAGCGTGCGATGCAGGCAACGACTACCACTAAAACGACGAGCTTTAACATTTGTAACGTTTCCGGTCTCCGATCCTCGGCAGAATAGCCTGCCTGTCCCGTGGCCGCCACTCACGGCAGATATCAGCGCTACACACCCTCGCGTCGACAGGCCGCACTGGTACAATCCCCGGCCCGTTCGTCGCAACAACCATCGTGATCAAATTCAACAACGTCGCCCTCTATCGGGGCGCTCTGCAGCTCTTTACAGACGTCTCGATGGTGATCTACCAGGGCCGCAAGGTCGGTCTGATCGGCGCCAACGGGTCAGGCAAATCCAGCCTGTTCCAGATGCTGCTTGGCACACTTCCGCCAGAACGTGGCGACCTGTCGCTGGCCATGCGTCTAAACGTTGCCCACATGGCACAAGAAGTGGCAGCGAGCGGCCAGGCCGCACTTGAATTCGTCAAGGCGGGCGACGAGAGACTGACAGCGGTCAACCGCGCGATCGACAAGGCCCAGGTGGATGAGGACTACAGCCGGCTCGCGTCGTTGCACGAACAACTCGCGGACATTGACGGATACACCGCCAACGCCCGTGCCGAGCAACTACTCGTCGGTCTCGGCTTTGACGAAACCGAGTTCTCACAGCCTTACGCGGCTTTCTCGGGGGGCTGGCGAATCCGCCTGAATCTAGCACAAACACTCATGTCGCCGTCCGACGTGCTGCTACTCGATGAGCCGACCAACCACCTGGACCTCGACGCGATCGTCTGGCTCTCCAATTGGATCACCCGGTACCCGGGAACCCTGGTGCTGATCTCGCACGACCGCGAGTTTCTCGACGAAACGGTGGACCAGATCGCTAGCATCGAGCATTCGACTATTACCCTGACCAACGGCAACTATGCCGCCTACGAGTTGCACAAGGCGCAACGGCTCGCCGAGCATCAGGCGAGCTTCCGAAAACAACAACTCGAAATCAGTCACATGCAGGATTTCGTTCGCCGTTTTCGCGCCAAGGCGTCGAAGGCACGCCAGGCGCAGAGCCGAATCAAGGCACTCGAACGCATGGAGCTCATCGCCCCGGCCCACATCGACACGCCATTTAGCTTCAGGTTTGCGAACGCCGACCGGATTTCCGACCCGCTCATGCAACTCCGGGACGCGACCCTCGGCTATGCCGGCGAAGAAGGCGCCGACGGCGACGCGCCGGTTCTGACAGACGTTGAGATGTCGATTCACCCGGGTGACCGGATCGGCCTGCTCGGGGTCAACGGGGCCGGTAAATCAACACTCATACGGACCCTGGCCGGCGAGTTACCGTTGCTGGACGGCACCCGCAATATCGGGCTGCACACCGAGATCGGCTATTTCTCCCAGCATCAGGTTGACGAACTGGAACTTGACCGATCCGCGTTTTCACAAATGCAGGCGCTGATGCACGGCAAACGCGAACAGGAGATTCGCAATTTCCTCGGTGGCTTCAACTTCCATGGCGACAAGGTTTTGGCACCCGTCTCAAGCTTCTCCGGCGGCGAGAAAGCACGGCTCACACTCGCGCTGATCACCGCGCTCGCGCCCAATCTGTTGCTGATGGATGAGCCAACCAACCACCTGGATATCGACATGCGTCAGGCGCTCACGACCGCGTTGCAGTCGTACGAGGGGGCACTCGTTGTCATCTCGCACGACCGTCATTTGCTACGCAACACGGTTGATGAACTCTTCCGTGTTGTGGGCGGCAATGTGCACACCTACGACGGCGACCTCGGTAGTTATCGCGATGAGGTGGTCAAACGCACAAGTGGCCCAAACGCGCGCAAAACCCGGGCGGACCCGACATCGGAACCCGCGTCGAAGTCAACCAGGTCGAGGAGTGCGGCAAGCGACACAACGAGCGCGGACGTGAAGCCTCGCGGCAAAGCGACACGCGCATCGCGCAAGGCCATCCGGGAACTCGAAACCCGCTCACGAACGCTCGAAGTTCGAATCGCTCGCCTCGTGAAGAAGAAAGACGCGACCGCGCTCGCGGCCGCAGCGCTCGACCTCGGCGACCAGGCTGAGCGGGACCGGTTGCAGGATCTGCTGCGCGAGCAAAGCAGCCTTGACAACGCGATCGCCGACCTGGAAGAAGAGTGGTTAGCCCTCAATGAGGAGATCGACGCCCGCTCTACGGGCTAGTGTCCCAGAACACCGTTCTGGGACAGGAACTGGCGTGCGGTGCGGGATGCACCCCCATTTTTCTGAAGGCCTCTTTTCTGAAGGCCTCTTTTCTGAAGGAAAGGCGAGGTTTGCTTGCAAACCGACTCCCCAGGAATTGTCAGGATGACAATTTTGGGACAAGAACTAGTTCCCGTCCCAGAAACTCCATTCCGGGAGGGCGGGTACGCGCTTGCGAGCCTCGGCGGATTCGGCCCGACTCAGGTGCCTTCGGCAACCGCGCGTCCGAGCGCCGGAAAAATCGGAATATCGTCGTCCCGCAGTTGTTGCATGTATTTCTTGCGCTTCATCGCCGCTTCGATAAAGGGCGCCAGTTCTTCGGCTTTCTGGCGTTCGCGCTCGACTTCCTTTTCTTTGAACTCACCCATTACTTCGGCCGCAAACAACTCCAGCGAGTCACAGATGTGCTCATGCTTGTTATTGCCTGCCTGCTGAATGAAGGTCACCTGGTCGACACCCACCTCCGAGAACTTGCGCAGATGGCCCCGCATATCCTCCGGCGTGCCGATTCCACCCCGGGCCCCGGACAGGGACTGCGTGATATCGAGCGGACTTGCTTCCAACTGCTGCTTACGTATCGCCTGAAACTGCTTGAAAATGTCCGTGCGCCCTGGCTTGTGTTCGCCAAAACCGTAGAGCGAACCCAGCGCGTAGCCAAAGAAATCGAAGCCCTCTAACCCACGCTTGACCGCGACCTCCCGGTCCTGATGCAGCGAGAAGCTGGTCACCATGCAAATGTTCGCGTTGACGGCATGGCCGATCGGCACACACTGATCGCTTTTGATGATGCTGTAGTACTCATCGACCCAGTGCTTTGCCTCAGCCGGGTCCACAAACGCGAACGTCAGGGCGCCGATACCGAGTCGGGCCGCCATTTTGATGGTCTCGCGATTGGAACACGCTACCCACAACGGCGGATGCGGTTTCTGCACAGACTTGGGAACAATGTTGCGGCAGGGCATGGAAAAGTACTTTCCCTCATAGCCAGGATAAGGATCCATCGCAAGCATGTTCGCGACCTGCTCGACCGCTTCGAGATATTGATCACGCTTGCTGTCGACGGGGATATCGAATCCACCGAGTTCAAGAATCGCTGAACTCTCACCGGTGCCGAATTCAACACGCCCGTTGGAGACAAGATCCAATGTCGCGATACACTCGGCCGTACGCGCCGGGTGGTTGTAGTTGGTGATGACCTGTCGAATGCCGTGCCCAAGCCGAATGTTCTTGGTCCGCTGCGACGCCGCCGCCAGGAAGATCTCAGGCGACGAGGAATGCGAGTACTCCTCCAGGAAGTGGTGCTCAACTTCCCACGCAAAGTCGACGCCAAGACGATCTGCAAGCTCTACTTGTTCCAGTGCATCCTGAAACAGTTTCTGCTCAAGCCCTTCGTCCCAGGGCTTAGGGAGTTGATGTTCGTAAAAGATTCCGAATTTCATGGCCAAGCCTCGTGTGTGGATCAGATCGAGTCCACCATGTTCATGGGCGACCGTCAACCAAACCACGCGGGCGGCGCGCCACTCACGAACGTATAATCCCCCTTTGCTAGCGACCGGACGCCGACATGGCACGACAGTTTCCCCGCACCCGCATGCGCCGAATGCGCACCGACGACTTCATGCGCGATCTCATGCGCGAGACCCTCCTGACACCGGCCGATCTCCTCTATCCAGTGTTCGTCATTGAGGGCACCGACCGGGTAGAAGCTGTCCCCAGCATGCCCGGAATAGAGCGCATGACCATCGATCGCTTGATCAATGAGGCCAACGAATTGAAGTCGCTGGGGGTCAATCTGATCGCACTCTTCCCGGTGGTAACGATTGAGAAAAAATCCCTGACGGGCGCGGAGTCATTCAATCCAGACGGCCTTGCCCAGCGCGCGATCAGCGCGCTCAAGGCTGCACATCCGGACCTCGGCGTCATCATCGACGTTGCCCTTGACCCGTTCACGACCCATGGGCAGGACGGCATTCTGGACGACAGTGGCTACGTCGCTAACGATATCTCCGTTGAAACGCTGGTCAGACAGGCGATGTCACAGGCGCAAGCCGGCGTGGATGTTATTGCACCATCAGACATGATGGACGGCCGCATCGGGGCGATACGCAGTGCCCTAGAAGATGGCGGCTTCGTCAATACCAAAATAATGGCGTACTCGGCGAAGTACGCATCTGCCTACTATGGGCCATTTCGCGACGCTGTCGGGTCGGCCGGGAACCTGGGCGGGGGCAGCAAAGAGACCTACCAGATGGACCCGGCAAATTCCAACGAAGCGCTGAGTGAGATCGCGCTGGATTTGGAGGAGGGCGCCGACATGGTCATGGTCAAACCGGGCATGCCCTATCTCGATATCGTGCGCCGCGTCAAAGACGAGTTCAGAGTCCCGACCATGGTCTATCAAGTCAGCGGCGAATACGCGATGCACATGGCGGCCATCGAGAACGGCTGGCTCGATGAAAAAGTCATCCTGGAGTCCCTGGTCGGCATCAAACGTGCGGGGGCAGACGGTGTTCTGACCTACTTCGCCAAGCGAGCAGCGCAGCTTCTGGCTAGCGGGTGACAACCACACCCGGCAGGGCATACGTGACCCGCTCGCAGTTCAGACCGGCCGCCGACATCACGCGAATCGACCAGTGCCCAGGAATCATCTTGTGCAATCGCCCCGACCGAACTAGGATACCGGCACTTCGCATATCCGCACTTCGCATATCGAGTGGGCGCACAGGTGCTCGCCTCGGCAGCACCTGTAGAATTCCGCTCGCGGCAACGAATTTAGATGGCACCCCGCGTGTTCCCATTTGCGGACCGGCAGCTTTTACGACCTTGCAACCGGCAAACGCCTCGCGCCTTAAAGAGGCGTCCACTTCCCTCCCTGGAGATGACATGTCTGATATCAACCACGTAACTGACGACAATTTCGAAAGCGAAGTATTGGGATCCGATGTCCCTGTGCTCGTTGACTACTGGGCAGAGTGGTGCGGCCCTTGTAAGGCGATCGCGCCGGTCCTTGAGGAGATCGCCTCCGAGTACAACGGCAAGATGAAGGTGTGCAAACTAGACATCGATGCCAACATGAATACGCCCAAGAAGTACCAAATCAAAGGCATCCCAACGCTCATGTTGTTTAAGGACGGTAATGTCGAGGCGATGAAAGTTGGCGCACTGTCGAAGTCCCAACTGACCGCGTTTCTCGATAGCAACGTTTGACCGGCGAAGGCGGCCTGAGACGACAACAGTCCGCCTGCATCCGCCAGACGGGGATCGGGCTGACATTCGCCCCCCAACACGGTCGTCAGTCACGCTCCCCGGGCTTGAGGACATGGGCCCAGGTCTGCGCCAAACGCGCCGCGGGGAGCGGGACCTCACGAAAAAGCGGTTGACAAGCTACCCAAAAGAGATCATTTTTCAAACGCGCTCGAGCAAGTTGAGCCGCGAAGACGGGCACCGAGATCAAGCAAAAGTAGATCTGCGAGCGCCAGTTTCAGAATCAGAGCCGCAGCCTCTCCGAACGAACTAGCCGAAGTGAACCGTTCGAATGTGCTGGCGCAACCGTGCTGACCCAGGGCGGTTGACCAGAAGTATCGCTCCAGCGATGGCCCAGAATAGCCGAATCGGAAGAGCGGCAGACTCTCGAAGCAAGTCAGATTTCCACGTCCGCCCAAGCAGCTAGTCCGAAATACCAGTTCAAAAATACCAGCTTTTCCGAAAGATCAGCTTTTCAAAAACCAGCTGTCCTCAGAATCAAAAGCCGAATAGCAGCCTCATTTTGGCATCGGGTTTTAGCAGCGCGTTTGACAGATTATTTGGTAGCGTGCCGAGACCGGGTGCGACAGACGAGTGTAAGCCCCGCGCGTCGCCGCGAAATGCATGTAAGACGGTCACGGTCTACGCCAAGTAGGCTAAGCGCCGTGAGCTCGGAAACCACATGCATCTGAAAACGAAGCAGCGCGAAACCGATCCACCCGATCAGTTTCAGAACGGTCTTCAAAAGCTGCTCCACAAATTCTTAGAATCAATTTCAACCAGAACCGCTTCCGGACAGAACGACCACTTTCTATAAAGTTCTCAATCCCGATGGTCGCCGCCGACCGCCTCCCCGCGTGACGCGCTATCGCATTTAACCTGCTTAAAAACCTGTAGTGACCCAATGAACCTGACCGATCTCAAAACCAAACCGATTCCCGAACTCCTCGAAATTGCCCAGGAAATGGGCATCCAAGGCATGGAGAACCTTGGCCGATCTCGCAAGCAAGAGATCATCGCAAACGTTCTGCGTAAACACGCCAAGGACGGCGAGGCGATCTATGGTGACGGTACACTGGAGATCCTGCAGGACGGCTTCGGCTTTCTGCGATCACCCGACTCATCCTATCTCGCTGGCCCCGACGACATTTACGTCTCGCCCAGTCAGATTCGCCGCTTCAATTTGCGAACTGGCGACACGGTTTCCGGCAAGATCAGGCCACCCAAGGACAGTGAGCGATACTTCGCGTTACTCAAGGTCGACCTGATCAACTTCGCCGACCCGGCAGAGTCCAAGAACAAGATTCTGTTTGAAAATCTGACGCCCCTCTTTCCTGACAACCCGCTTTGTCTTGAAGGCGGCAACGGCAGTACCGAGGATCTCACGTCTCGAATCATCGATCTGACGTCACCAATCGGCAAGGGCCAGCGCGGTCTCATCGTGTCACCACCCAAAGCCGGAAAGACACTGATCCTGCAAAACATTGCGCAATCGGTCATCCGCAACAATCCTGAGTGCCACCTGATCGTGCTGCTGATCGACGAGCGCCCGGAGGAAGTCACGGAGATGCAGCGCATGGTCAACGGTGAGGTGGTTGCCAGCACGTTTGATGAGCCACCATCACGCCACGTTCAGGTAAGCGAGATGGTCATCGAGAAAGCCAAGCGCCTGGTCGAGCACAAGACGGACGTCGTCATTATGCTCGACTCCATCACGCGCCTCGCGCGAGCGTACAACACCGTTATACCGGCGTCGGGCAAAGTACTGACCGGTGGCATCGATGCACACGCGCTCGAGCGTCCCAAACGGTTCTTCGGGGCTGCCCGAAATATCGAAGAGGGCGGAAGCCTGACCATCATTGCCACCTGTCTGATTGACACAGGCTCCAAGATGGACGAGGTCATCTATGAGGAGTTCAAGGGAACAGGCAACCTTGAATTGCATCTTGAACGACGAATCTCGGAGAAACGGGTTTTTCCCGCGATTAATATTCGTCGTTCTGGAACGCGCCGAGAGGACTTGCTGATGACAGACGATGACCTGCAAAAGGTCTGGATCCTACGAAAAATCCTGCATGAGATGGATGATCTCGCGGCTATCGAATTCCTGCTGGATCGCATGAAGAACAGCAAGACAAACGAAGAGTTTTTCTCGTCGATGAAACGCAGCTAACACAACTATCAGGGTGTGTCGCCGCGCACCAACCGTGCAGCAGGGCGGCCGGCACCCGCAGATCCGCCCATCGATAAATGGCGTTAAGCTACAACCACCAGCGAACAGTCAGGCCCTCGGATGTCAATCGAACTGACGTGCCCCATCGCACACATAAGCTACTTCAATAGCGACACGCGCCGCGTCATTCTCGACTTCCCCGCCAACGTGGATGTCACATTCAGTGCCGGCCAGTACCTTGAGATCATTTTGCCAGATGGCAAGCATTGCCCGTTCTCGATCGCAAGTCCGCCTGCACGAACCGGCGGTGTCGAGTTGCACATCAAGCCGACCCCAGACTCCGACGACTCGACCGTGATTGAAGCCTTACTCGATGACCATTCTGATCTGACGATTCAATTGCCGAAAGGCGATTGCGTGGTTGAGACGGCTCCGGGCAACCCGATCGTGCTGATCGCAGCGAGCACCGGCATCACGCAGATGCACAGCATCATCGAGCACCTGGCGGGCTTCGCCCTCGATCAACCCATCGCACTCTACTGGGGTGTCCTGGTGGATGCGGATCTGTACCTCACCGAGACTTGTGAGGGCTGGGCCCGCAAGTTCACCGACTTCCACTTTGTCCCGGTCGTCAGCGAACCCGAGCAGTCGCCCACATGGGAGGGGCGTACCGGACTTGTTGGCGACATTGCGCTCGAGGACCTGTCGGACCTCACCCACACCAACGTTATTGTCAGCGGCAGTCCCGGCATGGTCTACGCGGTTTTCGACGCATTTGTCGCACGCGGCATGCCGGAGCGGAATATGACAAGCGACGTCTTCTCGTACGCCCCCAGGAAGTAAAACCGTCCGCCGACGCGTCCGGGCAATCGCACTCATGGGCTGCTGAAACGCGCTCCTGCACGTTTCAGCATCGCAGACATCAGCCCGCAATCACGTTAACGGAGCCTGCGCTTTTGTCGCCAGCTTGCAGACTAGTCGACTGTCGATTCTCTGGTTGCAGATCCATCGCCTTCTGATAGCGCCAACCGCAACATCTCGCTGCTTCTCTCGTAGTCGCCAGCAAGTCCGGAAACCTCGCCGAGCGCCCGATACACAATCGAAGTCGGCCTGACTTTCAGACTCCGCTCAAGGTACTGCTCGGCTTGTTCAAGCTGCGAACCCACCACCGCGATCCGGCCTGCGCACGCGAGCACCGCGGCATCACCGGGATGACGCCGCGCCCACCCGGTCGCCGTTTTCATTCTCACAGCGAGGGTTTCTCGCCCCATTTCCGCATACGCAGACAAAAGGCGCGGGGACAGATGGTGCTCAATTGCCTCGCGCAGGGTCTTTTCTGCGATGTCCTCTTCGCGCAGTCTGCGTAGCGACGCAGCATAGGCAAGCACGATCGGTTCAGACTGTTTGTTGTTGAGTTGCTTATAGATTGCCTTCGCCGCATCGGCTGAGGCACACCGTTGTAGCGCGGCACAACCAGCGCTCACTTCCAACCGCTCAGCACGCGCCGGGTCAATTGTCCGAAGGCGCGACAGCAAGTCGACGAGCGACTCGACGTCGCCGCTGCCCTCGTACGCATCGGCTATCATGCGCACGACAAACGGATGCTGTTTCGCCCGAACGAGAATGCCCGGTACTGACTCAAAGTCGCCGCGCGTCAGCGCCATCTCAGCCTCCGCGATCCACACGGCTTGTTGTTCGCCCGCCTGGGCCCGTGCCTGCGCCATAAGCGACGCGCGCGCCATGTGATCCCCGCGCAGGTTCGCGGCCTTGGCGGCGGTCAGGAAATTGACGATCGCATTGCCACCATGGCCGGCGCCGGCGACCAGAAACTTCTCAGCCCGGTCAAGATCACCCTCCTGAAAGTACAAAAGCCCACGGCGCGTCATCTCGGCACCTCGTCGCAAGCGACGCGCGCCGCGCCATCCATCGAATACGGTGGTCGAATTCGCGAGTACCCGGAGCAGTCGCAACAGCGCATACGCAAGGGCAAAGGTCACGACCAGCATTAGCAGCATCACCCACAAGCCCGTCTGCACACTCGCGCCGTCATAGGCAATCAGGACGTAGCCGGGATCCCGCGCAACCAGCGTGCCGATGTAGACCGCCAGTGCGAGGGTCAGGCTGAGCCAGATCAGCGCTCGTCTCATGGTGGTGGTGGCCCGACCACGGGTGGCGCCTCGTGAAACCTCGCCATTCGCGCTCGAACCGCGTCAAGCGATCCGGATATGTCCGGCAACTTCGCCGCAACCGGGGCATCCCGCAACGCACCCAGCCGTTCCACGATGCCCACGGTCACCGGGTGCAATGGATCAAAATGGCGCGACACCCAGGCTTCGGCTTCGTCAAGGCTCATTGTGTAGACAGGCTGGTTGCCATCCAGCAGCGCTAGTTGCGCCATCTGTAGCTTAAGACGCAGATTCTGGCGCAGATAGGCTTCCTGACCGGGGGGCAGGATCGGATCAATGTGCTCGCCGCGGCTGAAGTCCACGAGTTGGGTCAGGCGTGTGGCCGCCGTCGAGGCGCCATGCCACAACCAATCCACGAATGTCGCCGCCGGGTCCGGAAGTGGCGATGAAAGCTCCGCCTTCGGCTGGAACACCATCTCGCGTTGTTGTAGTCCACGGATCCCGCGCCGCAACGCTGACAATTCCAGATAGACGCCCTCAACATCGACAGTCCCCGCGAGCCGGAGGGCCGTAAGGTCCGTCGCGACCGCCTCTCGCAGATCAAAGGCCGTGAGATTCTCGGCATCCTTCAGGATGTTGTCCGCCGCGAGCAACATGGCGACCGCGCCGGGACCGTCACGCTCCATACGCACCCGTTGATTCGCGAGCCGAATCAGATACTCGACCTCTGCAAGCAACCAGTCCTGACTGGACGTGCCTTTATTTGCATCAAGTTCGCCGCGCAGTGCCACCAGTTGATCCCGATAGCCGTCAGCCTTCGCCTCGAGTTGCTTTGTCAGGCTCTCGACTTCGCTGCGCAATTGCGCCACCGCCTGATCGTTCGCTGTGAGCTCGCGCGCCAGACGCCCGGCGTCCGCCGACGCGCTCGCCGCGCCGGCAGCGATCACCGTTTCCTGACGCCAGGCGAGATACCCCGCCGCAGCGCCAGCGGCCATCGCGATCAGCGCAACCAGCAGCGCGGCACTTGCGAGCAGCCGACCTGATCCTGACGCCGGGCTCGCGCCTTGCTTTTCCGTCGGCGGGTCATTACGCACAGACGCGACTTCATCGGGGCTATCGTCTCCATCGACCCTGGCACCGTGGGGCTCCTGCTCCTGTGCTGCCATCGGAGCCCCATTTGTGGCATCGCTCGCGGGCCCAGTCTCCTCAAATTCGCCGAACGCAGCCTCCAGGCGCTCATCCAGCGTGTCAGGGTCCCCCGTTGTGGGCGTTCGATCACTCATTCGCTCACTCCTGTAACTGCCCAGGCGCGGTCATACACTGAAAGGTGCTGACCACAGCGTCGTCGGTGACGTCATCGCTCTGCGCAATCCGGTTAAAACCAAACTTTGCGGCCCTGTCACTGATGCGCTCGGACACCGCCAGAAGCCGCAATGAGAGTTTGCCTTCTGAACTCAACCGGGTGCCCAGCGCCTCGACGGCTCCGATGTTGTAGACCACCGCGACAGCGCCGGCAACTGCCGCGCACTCGAGCGTCTCGCGCTCGTCCGCCGACAGCTCGCGCGTTATCCGCCGGTAGACTTCAAGGTAAGTAACATTAGCACCCCGGGACGCAAGGTCACGCGCCAACTGCTCCCGCCCACCTTCCCCACGGACGATCAGGACCTCGTCGCCGACCGCCGACTGCATCAGCGACGCTAATCCATCGCTGCCAGCGCGCGCAGGCGACGTCGCTTCTATACCTGCGGCGGCGAGCAGTTCTGCCGTGGCGCGCCCAACCCCAAAGTACCGGGCATTCTCAGCCGCCTCACCGCGCGCGGTCGCTGAACCGAAGAGCGCGGCATGCCGGCTCACAAAAACCACCTTGGTGTAGCGCCCTCGTAACGGGACGTCTGAGACCCGGACCCACCGGGCGGGAATCGGTTCAATGTCGACAAGCGGCATCATGATGACCCGATCAATACCGGGCAGACGTTCAAGTCGCGCGGCCAGGGTCTCACTCAACCCCGGCGGCCGGGTCAGCACAACCTTCACGGCGCGTCGCTTGCCATTAACTGCCGGGCGAGCGCAGCGCCAAGGTCATCGCCGTCACCGCGCCTCCCCGATACCCTCGCCCGCACCGGTCCACTGCCATTCAGACCCAGGTAACCCGTAAGGCTGAGCGTGTCACCAGAAACGGTCGCGTACGCACCAAGTGGGACATCGCAGGTGGCGCCGAGCGCTCTACCAACAGCCCTTTCCGCCTGCACACAAATCGCCGTGTCCGTGTCGTTCAGCGCTTCAATGAGGGCGAGCGATTGCGGCTCGTCCCGACACTCGATGCCAACGGCTCCCTGACCGATTGCGGGGATACAGCGCGTTTGGTCGAGTTCTTCAGAAATCCGCGCACCGAGGTCCAATCGCTTCAACGCTGCAACTGCGAGGATGATGCCGTCGAACCCGCCGTCGTCGAGCTTCCTGAGTCGGGTGTCGACGTTACCGCGGATATCCTGATACTCGAGGTTGGGATACAACGCCGCCAATTGCTTGCGCCGCCGAAGACTCGATGTGCCTATCCGCGCACCATCGCCGAGGACGTCAAGCGTGGCACCGGGACTTGCAGCGTCGGCAACAAATGCGTCAAACGGGTTTTCCCGCACGCAAACGGCACCCATCGTCAGACCATCCGGAAGTGACATCGGCACATCTTTCATGGAGTGCACAGCGAGGTCTATCTCGCCAGCCAGCAAAGCAGCTTCTATCTCTTTGACGAAGACACCTTTGCCACCAATCTTGCTGAGCGGTGAGGTTTGGTTGGCGTCCCCGGTCGTTGTAATGCCGATGATCTCGTGGCTGATTCCCCGGCGCGTCAACGCGTCGGCCACAAAGTTTGCCTGCCACAACGCGAGCTGACTGCGCCGGGTACCGATTTTCACTCGCGGACTCACGCGTGTCTGCTCTTCTGGTGGCCTTTTTTCGGCCAATAACTTAACGGCTGTACCCCGAAACAACAAGCACAAAAAAGGCGGGTTGACCCGCCTTTTTTGTGCCGAGAGCTATGTGCGCCTGGGTCCAGTCAGTACGTCGCGCCGCGGCTTGCGGGCGCCGGTTATGGCACCCACCTCCCGTTCTTACAAGCTCTGGACGAGTCGACGCAGCCCTGAGACATGGCGCCGCGAAACATCCAGCTTCTCTTCCACACCGCGCATGCGCACCTGGTAATGACCGCGCGGGTCCCGCTCCAATGCTTCCAGATGATCCATCATGGCAAGCGCATTGCGATGAATGCGCACAACGCGGTCCGCGAATTCGTCCTCGAGATCGCGCAGCGTATCGTCGATCAATACCTCACCCTTGTCGTGCCGTACCGTCACGTATTTGTGATCGGCCTGAAAGAAACGAATCTGGTTCAGCGGGATGAGCTCGATGCCGCGCCGGGTTTTGGCGCTGATGTGGGTCCGCGCATGCGCAGCATCCTCATCCTCTCCAGTCACCGTGCGCCGCTGTACCTTATTGACCCTTCCGATTTTTGCCAGCGTCTCCATCAACCCGTCCCGGCGGACAGGTTTAAGGAGGTATCCGGCAGCGTTGACATCAATCGCGTCCAACGCGTGCTCACCGAAAGCGGTGCAGTAGATCACTGCAGGGGGCGACAGCAATTGCGCAAGCTTGCCGCCCGCTTCGATGCCATCCATCCCAGGCATGCGAATATCCAGCAGCACGATGTCCGGTTCCAGACACATCGTCTGGCGGATTGCTTCCTCTCCGTGGCCGGCCTCTCCGATGACCTCGTATCCGCTTACCGTGCCAACCATTCGACTTAATCGTTCGCGCGCAAGTTTCTCGTCATCGACTACCAGTACCTTCATTTCACTGACCTCTGACTTGTCTTAATGTCTGTCGTGGCAAAACTCGTTGGAGTGCAGACACTCCATGAACGCTAAGGTACTCATTCCACCGTCTAAAACTGCGACACACAGCACACTCTGGGCAGATCAGAGGGACAAATTCCATGGATTTGTGACCCACAAATCACACCTTTGAACAATCTTTTGCAGGGCTTTCACGGAACTGAAGCAATATGCTGCGGCGTTCCCTGCCCGACAGCGCGACAATCCGGCACCGTGAGAGGCTGCTAGCGCGTCTGCTGTAAAGGATAGCTGACTGTCGTCAGATAGGTCGTCGCCGAGGGCCGCGAAACAACAGACGCCGACGGCCCGTAAATCGCTTCCAGACGCTTGCGGGTATTGTCCAGCGCCATGCGATTGCCGTGTGAGCCGGCCTGTTCACCTGCCCCGACCGGGTTTTCGACGCTAAGGCGCATCTGACCGTCGTCAACCGAGGCCCGCACAACCACGGTGCCGCCTTCGGGCAGCGGTTGAATGCCGTGATAGATGGCGTTCTCCAGCAACGGTTGCAGCGTCAACATCGGGATGCGCACCAGTTCAGTGTCGACGTCGATGTCCCACTCGACCTGCAATCGATCATCGAGCCGCAGGGATTCGATGTGGATATACTTTTCACACAGGTCGAGTTCCTCGGACAGCTTTACCGGCTCGTCGCTCATGTCACCCAGGCTCGCCCGAAACAACATAGAGAGATCTTCGACGACTTCCTCGGCCGTCTCCGGATCAACGCTGATCAAACTCGCGATGATGTTCATGCTGTTGAAGAGAAAGTGCGGGCGGATGCGCGACTGCAGCGCCTGAATTCGGGAGTTCAGCTCGGCTTGTTCCTTGCGCCGCAACTGGTGCTGCAGGTACAGGTAGCGAAACGCAATGCCGATGAGGACGCCGCTGACAAGCAGATTGCGAAAGATCGCCGCACTGTTGTGGATGCTCCAGATTTCATCCTGCAGCATGATCCACTCCGCAATTGCGCTGTACACGCCGGTGATCGCCAGAATCACCACGTAACCGATCAGTGTCGTGCGCAATACCGACATGCCCTGCATCAGGGGCCGCACATTGCAAAGCAGGCCCGCGGAAGACAGGACAATCCATTGCACGAACATGGACGTCAGGCCGAGCGCCGACCAATCGAACGCCACTGGCGACGACTGCACCAGTGTCAGCACGATGCACATCAACTCGGTGACCAGCACAGCGAACAGAATGCTCTGGGCGTTGCAGAGGTCCGGAAGGAAGAGATCGTCCTCGTCCGTGGCACGCGGTGCAGGGGTTGCGGGGTCGGACATACTGTCAGTCATGTTCAGTCTGCGGCAATCCGCACGGGAGGCATGCATTGTAACGACTATATGCACGTAACTCCGACCGGAAAAACCGCCCGCCGACGGGCTGGCACCCGCCTTGCCGACGTCGATTGGTCAGGCGAACTGATATAATCGGCGCCCTCAATTGGCGGGAGTTACCCATGCCAGACACGAAAAAACCCTGGCAGGGCCGCTTTCAGGAAGCGACCGACGCCTTCGTTGAAGCTTTCACCGCATCGGTTACTTTCGATCAGCGACTGGCCGACGTCGATATCGACGGCTCCATTGCCCACGCCACCATGCTCGCCGCCGTGGCGGTGATCACCAGAGCCGAATGCGAGCGCATTGTGGACGGACTTGAAGCGATTCGTGCCGACATCAGCGCCGGCCAGTTTTCCTGGTCGATCAGTCTCGAAGACGTGCACATGAACATCGAGGCGGCGCTCACTGAACGGATTGGCGATGCTGGCAAAAAACTGCACACCGGGCGTTCTCGCAACGACCAGATTGCAACCGACATCCGGCTCTACCTGCGCGGTGCGATCGACCAGATACTCATCGAGATTACGCGCGTGCAAGCCGGTATCCTGCGACTCGCGGCGGCTGAAGCCGCGACCATCATGCCGGGCTTCACCCACCTCCAGGTCGCGCAGCCCATCACCTTCGGCCACCACCTGCTCGCGTGGGGGGAGATGCTCGAACGCGACTACGAACGGCTACAGGACGCAAGGAAGCGGGTCAACGTCATGCCCCTCGGTGCCGCCGCGCTCGCCGGTACCACGTATCCGATCGACCAGGCCATGACCGCAAATCTGCTTGGTTTCGACCGACCCGCACGCAACTCGCTCGACGCGGTCAGCGACCGCGATTTCGGCATCGAATTCAGCGCCTGTGCCAGCATGATCATGATGCATCTGTCGCGCATGGCTGAGGAAATGGTCATGTGGGCGTCGCCGCTCATCGGCTTTGTTGAGTTGCCGGATCGATACTGCACCGGTTCGTCGATCATGCCGCAGAAGAAAAACCCGGATGTACCCGAACTGGTGCGCGGCAAGTCAGCGCGCGTATTCGGTCATCTCATTTCGTTACTCACGCTCATGAAGGGCCAGCCGCTGACCTACAACAAGGACAATCAGGAAGACAAAGAGCCTCTCTTCGACGCGATCGACACGGTCCAGCAGTCACTGCTCGCGTTCGCCGATCTGATTCCGGCGATGGTGCCTGATCGGCAGGCCATGCGTTTGGCCACGATGAAGGGCTTTGCCACCGCAACGGACCTCGCGGACTACTTGGTGCGGCGCCACGTGCCGTTTCGTGACGCGCACGAGATCGTTGGCAAACTGGTTGCACGCGGCATCGAACTCGGGGTTGACTTGTCAGACCTGCCACTCGCCGAACTGACCGCTGCATCGGAGGCGATCGAGCCGGACGTTTACGACGTACTGACCCTCGACGGATCAGTTGCCGCACGGGACCACACCGGGGGGACCGCGCCGGCGCAGGTCGCGCGCGCGGTGCGCGAAGGGGTCGCCCGGATCAAGGCCCGGTCAGAGTACGCTCACCTCGGTCCCGAGATGCTCCCCAATGACGCGGTTGGTTAACGCACCCATCCCTTCATCTGTCGTTCCGCAGCGAAAGTCCTGCCCGCATAGCGCCAAATGGTAGCCCCCGGAGCGGGCTGCAACCCAGACTTCGAACCCCGCAATCTGTCTGCTAAAGATGATGGCCGAGCCATCGAGGAACCCGAGCGTGAGGATGCCACCTGAGCTGTCAACGTCGATATCCTGATCAAGATCATCGAGCGCATCTTCCATCGCCATGAAGAGGGCATCCACCCTGTCGTGAAACGCTCGCTCGTCCATGGCCGCTATCTCGTTTAGTTTCTTTTCGGAAGGGCCCTGGCACCCATCGCTGCCGCAACAGACGCCCGTAGCCCCCGATCACGGCGGCCGCCGCCGTTCTCGACATCGCGGTGCTTTGATTTAGCCCCGGCTTCCGCCACAATCGCCAACCGATTTTATCTAAGGGTTTGCACGTTGCGACGTCCTGGCATTCTACTCTGTCTTTTGTTCACGTTTTTGCTGACGGCATGCGGGCAAAAGGGGCCACTCGTGCCGCCCCAGCGTGCGACCAATCTCAGTGGCGACAGTGCGTTCCAACTACCCCGGGGGATGACGCCCCAAAAGACAGCCGAAACGACGAGCTCAAACCTGACCCAATGAACCATTTCCACTTCAAAGACGGCGAAATGCATGCCGAAGGCGTCCCGCTCGAGCGCATCAGGGCGACGTTCGGGTCACCCACGTTCGTCTACTCCGACGCGGCGTTGGTTGAGGCGGTGACCGCGTTCGCTCGTCCCTTCGCCCGGGCACCCCTCGTTTGCTATGCGGTCAAAGCCAATTCAAACATCGCGATTCTCAACCGCCTCGCCGGCATCGGTTGCGGGTTCGACATCGTCTCCGGTGGAGAGTTGACCCGCGTCTTGCGTGCTGGCGGCGACCCGCGCAAGACGGTCTTCTCAGGGGTTGGCAAGACCCGAGACGAGATTCGTCAGGCCCTCAACGCGGACATCCTGTGCTTCAACGTCGAATCGGCCTCTGAGCTCCGCGCGGTGACGCAGGTCGCGGCCGAAGTCGGCAGCCGCGCCCCGATCTCGATTCGGGTGAACCCGGATGTCGACGCCGGAACCCACCCCTACATCGCGACCGGGCTGCGCGAAACCAAATTCGGCGTGACACCTGACGTCGCACTCGAACTCTACGATGCTGCCAGTCGTGAGCCCGCCCTCGAGGTCGTCGGCATCGACTGCCACATCGGGTCGCAAATCCTCTCGGTTGAGCCCTTCGCGGAGGCACTCACGCGCCTGCTGCCGATCATCGATGAACTTGAGCGCCGCGGCATTCACCTGCAACATCTGGACCTGGGCGGCGGTATTGGCGTCACCTACAAGAACGAGACCCCGGTGGCGACTGACGAGTATGCATCCGCCCTGACCCAGACTCTCGGGGCGCGTGACCTGCCACTTATCTTCGAACCCGGTCGCTACATTGCAGCCAACGCGGGCGTACTAGTCACGGAGGTGCTGTACCTGAAGGTCGCCGAGGCCGGGAACTTCGCGATCATCGACGCGGCGATGAACGACCTCATCAGACCTGCCCTCTACGATGCCTGGCAGGCGGTCCACAACCTGCATCAGGGGAGCGGCCCGGAGAGGATTTATGACCTTGTCGGCCCTGTCTGTGAGACCGGTGATTTCATTGCGCGAGGCCGCAAACTGCGGCTCACCGAAGGCGACGGGCTCGCGATCATGTCGGCTGGCGCATACGGTATGGCGATGAGTTCCAACTACAACAGTCGCAACCGGGCTGCCGAGGTACTTGTCCGGGGCGACGACTTCCACCTCATTCGTGAACGCGAGACGATCGACGATCAGCTTCGCGGTGAACGGCTGGCGCCGCCAGTGACCTGACAACGCAGGCCTCCCGCTCGCAACATGCGGTAGAATGCCTTGTCGATAAGGCTGCGGGACAGCAGTTACCGAGTCGATCCTTCATTGCTCACGTTCGCTTGCGCGAGGCGTTTGAATGGCGAGAAGGACTCAACGAACCGGCGCAGGCGCCAGACCATGTTGTTACGATTCACCAAAATGCACGGCCTGGGCAACGACTTTGCGGTTGTCGATCTGATCTCTCAGTCGATCAACCTGACCCCCTTGCAGATTCGCGTCCTCGCTGACCGGCGCCTCGGTGTAGGTTTCGATCAGCTCCTCACGGTGTCGCCGCCGATGGACCCGGAGCTCGACTTCTTCTATCGCATCTATAACGCAGACGGCACAGAAGCCCAGCAATGCGGCAATGGCGCGCGCTGTCTTTTGCGGTTCGTCAGGGATCGGGGGCTCACGACGCGGACCTTCATTCGGCTGCAGACCATTAACGGTGAGATTAGCTGCAAACTCGAACGCCACGGCAACGTGGCAGTCAACATGGGTCAACCCATCATCTCGCCAGGCGACGTTCCTTTTGAGGCGGCTGCGCCCGCAACCCATTACGACCTCGCGTTAAACGTTGCGCCGAAGGACGACGCGTGCGACGCCACCATGCCGTGCGGCACCGTCTCCATTGCCGCGGTTTCGATGGGCAACCCACACGCGGTGCTGCGCGTCGACGACGTCGACACGGCGCCGGTAGCGACACTCGGGCCCCTCATCGAGCGCCACAGCCGATTTCCCGAGGGCGCCAACGTTGGCTTCATGCAGGTCATCGACCGCCAACACATTCGCCTGCGCGTGTTCGAACGGGGAGTTGGCGAGACGCTTGCCTGTGGCACCGGGGCCTGCGCAGCTGTCGTCGCGGGACGACGCGCGGGCGATCTGGACGAGTCTGTCACCGTGGAACTCGCGGGCGGCAGTCTGACGGTGCAATGGTCCGGCAAGCCGAGCGCCTGCGTACACATGACGGGCCCGGCAAACCAGGTGTACGAAGGTCGCACGCACATTTGAACGGACGCCAGGGAAACTCGAACCGACGGCAACAACGACGAGGCCAGCACATCCCAACACGCTGCAAGAGGTAACAATGACCGCTAAACTCGACGCTGACCAGGTGGAGGAATTCCTGCGAGGGCAACCGGACTTCTTTGAAGACCGCAGCGAATTGCTCGGTCGCCTGCGCATTCGTCATGGCACCCATGGCACCATCTCACTAGTCGAGCGCCAACTTGCGCTCTTCCGCAAGCGAGAACAGACGTCCAATCAGCAACTCGAAGAAATCATTGCCGCCGCAACCACCAACAACGAGATCTACAATAAATCCCGTAAACTGATTCTTGATCTGATTGACGCCAAAACCGCTGAGCGCTTCTTCGCCGCACTCGAAGGCAACATGGACACTGAGTTTAACTGCACTGCATACAGCCTCATCCTCTTCGGCGAACACCCGCAGCAGATCAATCACTTCACCTCACACATTTCGATCGGCAGCGCCCGTCCTTACCTGGGTGACATGCTCGATTCGTCCACGGCGACCCTCGGCGTCCTCGCCAGCGACGCGCGCGATTTCCTCTTTCGTCACGCGAGCGACAAGGTCGAGTCCGCCGCAGTCGTACCCATCGTTAGCGAAGACGCCCTGATTGGC
>CAVOBC010000003.1:0-40812 GCA_963693635.1 Gammaproteobacteria bacterium
GGCGTCTACTGATACGTCGCCGCCTTTCAAAAAGTCCTCAACGTCAGCCTGTACCGACCCTAGACGACTCAGCCGAAGATCCTCTTTAACTTCCTGTCTGAAGGTTCTGGCGTGAAAAGCTTCCCACTCCTCATCCTCCTTCTGACGATTCTCAAAAGTCTCCAGTGCTTCAACCAGCAAGGCTTCAGTTTTGGTTTTATTGATCTGATGAGCAACGAGTTCAATATCATCGGCAGACAGCAAAGTTACGCCTGCGCGGATTTTGGAGAACAAGTCATCAAGTAGGTCTGCCATTGCTACTGCCGCCTTTCTCGCGGTTCTTATGTCAGTAGTAGCCAAAGACCGAACAATTTCACAGCGCTGCAGCACCGGTCTCAGGGATAGAGGGATTATGCGCCTGAAATAGTAGACGCCATGACGGCAGATCAGATAGGGGAAAGTTTTCAAAATGTAACACCAAATGTAGCAATCGCATGGATTTGGCGGTTACACGGCTTTTGAAACTGAAGGTAACTCTATGATTTATAGGGAAATCTCTAAAATATGGTGGAGGCGGCGGGAATCGAACCCGCGTCCGTCAGTTCTCTGCCTTCGGCTCTACATGCTTAGTTTCGTCTATGATTTGACCGCGTGACTAGCCCGACGAACAGGGATTCAGCGGCGAGCTTGCTTTGGTTTTAACTGCTTTGACCACAAGCGGGGTCTGGCAGCGATCCCATGAGACGTGCCCCCGGATTGAATACATGGGCACATTCGCCCCGGGGAAAGCTAAACTAAATTGTCCTTGCGGATTTTTTAGGCAGCTAGTGCGTAGTTTTCATCGTTGGCAACTAAGTTAAGTTGCAGCAATTGTTTTACGAGAGTTACTACCCTCTCGGCATGCACCTCGGGTTTCGCAACCGGCGTCGAAGCCAAGTCGCCCCCATTTTTGGGACAGGTCCGTCCAGATACTGCTGAACCCATCCAGACGTCGCAGCGCCGTTAACTAATCGTCGCCGCGAAATTCAAGTCTATTGCAAATCGGCCGTGATGCCCAAGCGATTAACCGCTTATCTGAACCAATTGATACATACCGTCCTACCTGCGTATATGTGTCACCGGTGGTCGACTTTCAAGAGCCGCTCCTTGTCACGATTCCACTCGCGGTCGCGGATGGTCGCGCGCTTGTCGTGCTCTTTCTTGCCGGACGCGAGCGCAATCTCGCACTTCACGTGGTTACCTTTCCAATAAACAGCCAGCGGAATGCACGCGTGGCCCTTGCGCTGGATCGCGCCAATCATCCGGTCTATTTCCTTGCGGTGCAGCAGCAGTTTGCGCGTGCGATTCGGGTCCGGGATGAAATGCGTGGACGTCGTGTTCAGCGGCGTGATGTTGAGGCCGAGCAGAAATGCCTCGCCACCCTTAACCAATACATAGGTGTCTGTGATCTGGGCCTTACCCGCACGCAAGGCCTTGACCTCCCAACCCGTCAGGACGATGCCGGCCTCGAATTTCTCGTGGAACGCATACTCATACCGCGCTTTGCGGTTGACGGCGATGTTGCCATTGCCGGTCTTGCCCTTCTTGTCCGCCTGTTTAGCCATGATTCGTCTCGATGCGTCGTGGTCGGCCGGCGCAACTACGGTTTGGCCGGTCATTATAGGATTGGCCGGCACGGTGTCTAGGTGAACAGTCTAGGTGGACGTAGAGGCGAACGGCGAGGTGGACGTCGCTTCAATGTAGAGTCGCCGGCCGGCAGTTGAGCCTGCCCGGTAATTCTCGCAGAATGCCGTTAAATCAAGGGGACGGCGATGGCAGCGAACCGCGAGTCTGTGCATGGAATGTGGTCGTCCCGGCTGATGTTCATCCTGGCCGCATCGGGCAGCGCCGTCGGCCTCGGCAACATCT
The DNA here is from genome assembly GCA_963693635.1 of Gammaproteobacteria bacterium. GTDB lineage: Bacteria > Pseudomonadota > Gammaproteobacteria > Pseudomonadales > Azotimanducaceae > CAVOBC01. The sequence goes on from CAVOBC010000003.1 coordinate 1,888, forward strand.
GGCGGTTCCCCTACATTGCCGGCGAAAATGGCGGCGGCGCTTTTGTGCTCGTCTACCTTGGCTGCATCGCCCTCATCGGCATTCCGATCATGATGGCAGAGGTATTGCTCGGTCGCGCAGGGCGGCAGAGCCCCATCAATACGATGCGCGATGTTGCGTTGCGCTCGGGTGCCAGCCGGCACTGGGCACTGTTGGGCTGGATGGGTGCTGGCGCCGGTTTCATGATTCTCTCTTTCTATGGCGTCATCGCTGGTTGGGCGATGGCCTACATCGTCGAGCTTGGTTCCGGGGCGATGAACGGAGCGACCAGTGAGTCAGCGGCCCAGGACTTTGCCGACTTCACCGGCGACGTCACCCAGGTGCTCTTCTGGCACGGTCTCTTTATGTTGCTCACCATCTTCATTGTCGGTCGCGGCGTGGGCGACGGGCTGGAGCGCACAGTCAAATACCTGATGCCCGCACTCTTTGGCATGCTGGCCGTGCTCACCGGCTATGCAATGACCACGGGGCACTTCGGCGAAGGGCTCGCGTTTCTCTTCTCATTTAACATGGACAAGATGAGCTGGGCAGGCGTGCTCGTCGCCATGGGGCAGGCCTTCTTTACCCTCAGCCTCGGCATGGGTGCGATCATGGCGTATGGCGCGTATATGCCCAAAGACGTCTCCATTCGCTCCGCCGTCACGACGATTGCGCTTCTGGATACCGGCGTCGCGTTGATGGCAGGCGTTGTCATCTTTCCACTCGTCTTTGCCAACGGATTGGAACCCTCCGCCGGCCCCGGGCTCATGTTCATCACCCTGCCTCTCGCGTTTGGGCAGATCGCCGGTGGACAAATATTCGGGACCCTGTTCTTTGTACTCGTCACCTTTGCCGCTATTACCTCGTCAATCTCGCTGGTGGAACCGGCGGTGGCATGGCTTGTTGAGCGTGCGCAGATGACGCGCGTCAAGGCCGCCATTCTGGTCGGCGGCATCGCTTGGTTGCTCGGCCTTGGCTCGGCGTTCTCGTTCAACATCTGGCAGGACTACAAACTCGCAGGAATGACGTTCTTCGACCTCATGGACTTCGTGTCCAACAACATCATGCTGCCGGTCGGCGGCATGCTGATCGCGCTATTTTGCGGTTGGGTGATCGACAGCACGATCGCGCGTCAGGAACTCGGGATGAGCGAAGGTGCGTTCAAAGTGTGGCAGACGCTGGCGCGATTCGTCGCGCCGATCGCCGTGTTCGTGGTCTTCGTGGCGACCCTCTGGCAAACCGCGACCGCCTGATCATGGCCACGATTCCCTCGCGATTCGATCGATCGTTCTGACGCCGCATGCCAGAGATATCGCGTACCGCGCTCGTTTCCCACTCGCCGCTGCAAATGTTCAACGTGGTGAACGATGTGGACCGCTACGGTGAGTTCCTGCCTTTTTGCGAACGCGGGGAGCGCCTGTCCGGGGACGAGGCGACGGCTGTCTGCCGCGTTCATCTCAGGAAGGGGCCGCTCAGGCAATCCTTCACCACCCGGAATCGGCTGGCGCCGCCCGCGCGCATCGATCTTGACCTTGCGGACGGGCCGTTTCGATCTCTCACGGGCTCGTGGCGGTTTGATCAGATTGGGCAGGACGCGTGTCGGGTGACGATGTCGGTGCAGTTTGAATTCGCGAGCGCACTCATCGGGCGCACATTCGGCACCGTGTTCAAGGTCGTTACGGCGCAAGTTGTGGACGCATTCTGCGATCGCGCCGATGATCTGTACGGATGACTTCTCGACGCCCATTCTTATCGGTGGCTCGACCCAATGAGTGACACGGCAGACGATGCGGCACCAGTCACTGGCTCTATTGCGGTCGAGGTCGCTTACGCGGAACCAGATCAGCAATACCTGTTGCCGGTGCGAGTCCCGGTCGGGACCACCCTCATTGAGGCAGTCCATGCGTCCGGCATCGTCGGTGTTGCCGGCACTTCAATCATGAGCCTCGCGCGCGGCGTCTTCGGTGAAGAGAAACCCGACAACTACGTGCTTGGCGATGGTGACCGGGTGGAGTTCTACCGGCCGCTTGCCGCGGATGCGATGGAACAGCGTCGCCGGCGGGCGGCACGTCAGTCGTCGCAGCCCAGGGCTCACGACTCTGCGGATTGACCCTCTGCAGCGTTTGCATCGCCGTCGTCAGCGCTCTCGTCTGATGGGTCTTCTTTACGGGTCTGATCGCTGGCGCTTGCGGGCGGCACATCCCGATAGTTGCCCTCGAAGAAGCTCAGACGGTTGTCCCTGAAGTGAACGACAAGAGACCGCTGGATCATCTTGCGGCCGCTCACTTGAAGGGTGTTGATGTACTCCCATCGGTCCTGGTTCAGGCTGTCATCAATAATAGGGTTGCCCAGCACATACCGCACCTGGCTCTTGGTCATGCCCGGTCTCAGCCGATCGACCATGGTCTGCGAAACGAGGTTGCCCTGGTGGATGATCACGCGGTGCACGCCCGGAAACCGGATGGCCGAGCAACCGGCGATGCAGCCGAGGGCAACCACGCCAATCAGCCACCGGCTGGCGCGACGGCGCAAACGGTGCAGCGGGGTGTCGCGGGCGCCGGCGAGCGAGGACAAATTCTGGCGGGCTATCGGCTGATACAAATGGGCGTGCAGCAACAGTTTCTCGTGTCTTGGTACAGGGCAGCCTGTAATATTATCGCGAACGGGCGGCCAAACGGTATCAGGTAGTGTTGATGGATGAGTCCAATGAATGAAGGTACCCAGGAACTGAAGGATGCCGGGCTAAAGATTACGCATCCGCGCGTTAAGATCCTTCAGATTCTCGAAAGTTCCAGCATTCACCACCTGAGTGCCGAAGACCTGTACCGGCAGTTGATCCAGCGCGGCGAAGAGATCGGCATCGCCACGGTCTATCGCGTGCTGACCCAGTTTGAAGCCGCGGGCCTGGTGGTCCGCCACAATTTCGAGGGCGGGCACTCGGTTTTCGAGATGGCGCCGACCGAACATCACGACCACATCGTCTGCGTCAAGTGCGGTCGGGTCGAAGAGTTCGCCGATTCGGCCATCGAGCAGCGCCAGCGCGAAATCGCCGACGAGATCGGCTTTGAACTCACCGATCACAATTTGAATCTGTACGGGCTGTGCCCGGACTGCAAGAGATCGGTCGCCACCTGACATTTATCACGGCCGGTGTGGGTTCCTGCCACAGTACAAAGTTGGTACACCGGCGGTGAGACTTCATCGTCGAGCCAAAGCCCCCTCGCCCCCCTAGCCACCGCTCCCGGCTAACATTGCCCTCGCGTGTGCAACCGACTCATCAGTCATCTCGATGCCGCCCAGCATGCGCGCAATCTCGTCAACGCGTTCGGCGCCCGCAAGGTTGCACACCTGCGTCGCCCCGCTGCCGGTTTCTTTGCTCACCTGCAAGTGATGCTCGCCCTGGGACGCCACCTGCGGCAGGTGCGTGACGCACAGGATTTGCGTGTGGTTTGCCAGTCGGCGCAGCAGTTGCCCAACAACTTCTGCGACAGCGCCGCCGATGCCGACATCGACTTCGTCAAAGACGAGTGTGGGCACCGGTGATGTTTCGCTGACCACCACCTGGATGGCGAGGCTGATTCGTGACAGTTCTCCGCCGGACGCGATTCGCCCCAGCGCCTGCAGCGGCTGGCCGGGATTGGTGCTGATCTGGAATTCGGCGCGCTCAGACCCGTGCCGGGCGAACGCCGTTGTCGGATCAATGCGCGTCTCAAAAACCGTCTTGTCCATGCCCATGGCTACGAGTTGGGCGGAAACGGCGGCGTCCAGACGGGCGGCCGCTGCGAGGCGCTTCTTGCCAAGTTTGCGGGCGGCCTTATGCCAACGCGTCTCTGCATCGTCGCGTTCCTGGTTCAGTGCCGCGACATCGGCTTGTAGGTTGGACATGCGTTCGAGTTCCGCGTCGATCTCGTCTTTGCGCCCGGGAAGCTGCTCGGGCTGCACCTGATACTTGCGTGCCAGCTCATAGATGGTGCTGAGCCGCTCTTCAACCGCGCGCAGGCGCACGGGGTCTTCTTCCAGGTGATCGGTGAAGTGGCGCAGATCGGCCGTCGCTTCCTCTATCTGGATCTGGCCCGATTTCAAGAGGTCAATGACCGGACCGAGTTCACCGTCGATCGTTGTCAGCCGGTTGATGACCTGGGCGAGGGTTTGACCCAGGTTGTTGTCATCGGCGTCGAGCGCGGTCAGTGCCTCGGCGCAGGTGGCGATCATGGTGTCTGCGCTCGACAGGCGCTTTTGCTCGTCTGCCAGCACTTCGGCTTCGTTGGCCGCGACCGCCTTTGCGGCCAGCTCCTCTGCCTGAAACTGCAGTAGCTGCACGCGCGCCGCATGGGAGTCGTCACCTTCGATCAACTTATCGAGCCTTGCCGTCAGCTCCTGATGCTGGGCATACACCCTCGCGACCGCCTCGGCTTCTTTGCTCGCGCCGGCGAATGCGTCCAAAAGGTGCAGATGCGTGTCACGGCGGAGCAACGAATGGTGCTCATGCTGCGAGTGCAGGTCGATCAGCATGTTGCCGAGCGTGCGCAGTTCATTGACGCTGGTCCGGGTGCCGTTGATAAAGGCGCTGGATCTGCCTTCCCGGTTGACTGTCCGCCGCAGGATCACCTCGGTCGCCAGGTTGTCGGTTGCGTCGCCATCGACCAGTTCACGTTCGTTCAGCCAATGCCTGATGCTCGCGTGCGCCGACCCGTCAGCCAGTTCAAACGTGGCGGCGACTTCGAGTCGAGGTCCGTTTGCGCCGATGGCGTTGCTGTCGCCACGGTTGCCAAGAGCGAGGCCCAGCGCGTCCAACATGATAGATTTGCCGGCGCCGGTCTCGCCCGTGATGACGGTCATGTTGCGCTCGAATTCGAGCTCCAGGCGGCGCGCGATCGCAAAGTTGTCGACGGTCAGGTGGCTAAGCATGGCCTGTCCATGATTGAGACTGAGTGCGGTGATGCCAGGGGTGAAGCCCCATTAAACCCGTATGTGCCATGCGATGCCGGTGTGTGAGAGATCGTCGAGTCCCGCGCGGCACAAAAGGTCGGGTGAACGGTACAACGCAGGGTTGATTTTAGCCGCATTTGATTCACTATTAGTCAATGGATGACCGACTAAGCGAACGCTCGCAGATCCTGCTCAAGAATCTGGTTGAGCGATACATTGCCGACGGCTTGCCCGTTGGCTCGAAGCTGCTTGCTGACAACCCGGATTTGCCGGTCAGCTCGGCGACGATTCGCAATCTCATGGCAGACCTGGAAGAACAGGGTTTTCTGCGTTCACCTCACACGTCCGCCGGACGCGTGCCCACTGACCTCGGTTACCGCTTCTTCGTCGACTCGCTGGTGGACATGCGCCCGCTCCCGGAACTTGATGTTGATGTGCTTGGGCGCAGCCTTGATCCCGACATGTCGGCCCACGAACTGGTTCAATCTGCATCCGGGATTCTGTCCGAATACACTCGCATGGCTGGCCTCGTCACGATTCCAAAGCGTGATCAGGTCCTGCTCCGTCACGTTGAGTTTCTGCGGCTGAATGAACGGCGGCTGCTGGTCATCCTGGTGCTTGATGATCATGAGGTGCAAAACCGCATCATCTACACCAATGAGGACTACACGGACGCACAACTCAAAGAAGCGTCCAATTTCCTGAATCAGTCCTTCATCGGCAAGAACATGCGCAGCATTCGCCAGCGTCTGGTCGCGTCTATGCAGTCGGACCAGGAGAGCATGAACCAGTTGATGGTGCGCACGCTCGACATCGCGAGCCAGGCGTTTGCCGAGGATGAAGCAGACGACTATGTGGTCGCGGGGCAAGAGAATCTGTTCGAAATGGGGCAACAACAGGCCCTGAATGATGTTCGCGATTTGTTCCGAGCCTTTTCGGTGAAGGCCGACATTCTGCATCTGCTTGACCGCTGCCTGGACACCGAAGGTGTGAAGCTCTTTATCGGTCAGGAGTCTGGCTACGAAGTGCTCGATGAGTGCACGGTTGTCACATCGCCCTATCAGGTGGCGGGCGAGATTGTTGGTGTGCTCGCTGTGATTGGTCCGACGCGCATGGCCTATGAGCGCGTTATTCCTATCGTCGATGCGACTGCCCGGGTGTTCAGCCGGGCGCTCGAAACCTCGCTCAAATAACCTCTCTCAAATAACCGCGCCCAGCCCGCTGCTAGCTGTGAGGCGCGCGGCACGAGCAGTTTTGTTGTTCTGATTTTGCTTGTTTGTTGTGCTGCTGCCGGACGGCGGGTCTTCTTCGCTGGCCCGTTTACGGCCATCAATCTGTAGCGTCGCGGCCGCGTTTTGAGCCAATGACCGACTGTCCACAGTGCGGATCTTCTCGGCCCTTCCATTCTCTCTTCCTGTCGCACTTCCTTTCGCCATTCCTTTCGCGCTTCCTTTGATGTGGGCGGCCGTCAGTGCGCAGGGCTTGAAAGCTGACGTCGGGACCCCATATTGACGCTCCGTAGGCACCTCGACTCGGGATCCATGCGCGCCGCAGAAGATCGCGCGAGACGAGGTCTCGGCTACACAACGGGTACGAACGGGAGAGAGTGGGAGACAGATATGGTTGATCCGGAAGACAACGCCAACCCTCAGGCAGACAGCGTGGACGCCCAGGCGACTGATGCGGCCGAGTCCGCAGAGCCGAACGCCGCAGAAGCGGCCGATGCTGACGCGCCGAGTGAGGATGGTGCAGATGACGTTGTTCTGTCGCTCGATGAGCTGCAAGACCAACTCGACAAGGCCGCGGCGCAGGTCGAGGAGTACAGGGACAAAGCGCTGCGCGCTGAAGCCGAGATGATGAATGTGCGCCGGCGCGCCGAAAAAGACGTCGGGAATGCCCATAAATTTGCCCTTGAGCGTTTTCTGCAGAGCCTGTTGCCAACGGTCGACAGCCTGGGAAAAGCGATTGACGCGGTCGAGCAGGCGAAAGGCGACGGGGCCAGCGAAGATCCGATGTACAAGGGGGTGACCCTTTGTCTCAAGATGTTGCTGGAGGTGATGGGCAAGGAAAATGTGGTTGTCATCGACCCGCATGGCGAACCGTTTGATCCCCAGGAGCACGAGGCCATTTCGATGATCGAAAGCCCCGACATGGAACCGAACTCGGTGGTGGCGGTCATTCAGCGCGGGTACAAGCTGAATGAGCGACTGGTACGGCCCGCGATGGTCATTGTTTCGCGGGGCCCGTCGGTTGAGGGGCCCGCAAAGGTTGACGAGCAGGTCTGACGGCATGTTTGACGTCAGGTCCGAGAGAAAGACCGCCCTTGAATTGTGGGTTAACGATCCAATATTGAGAAGCAGCACGCGACGACCCTTTGCCACCCCTGCCACCGCTGTATCAGGGGCGCAGTTGCAAGGGACCCGCCAGAAACCACTTTAGAAATGCCGGGCTCTGGAGTTCTGCAGAACGGAGATGACAAACATGTCGAAGATAATCGGGATTGACCTTGGCACGACGAATTCGTGCGTCGCTATTCTTGAGGCTGGCAAGCCCAAGATCATCGAAAACTCAGAAGGTGACCGCACCACACCGTCCGTCATTGGCTATGCCGATGACGACGAGATCCTGGTCGGCCAATCTGCCAAGCGGCAGGCGGTTACGAATCCTGTCAATACCCTCTTTGCGGTCAAGCGTCTGATCGGTCGCCAGTTCGAAGACGATGTGGTCCAGCGTGACATGGGCATGGTCCCGTACGGCATCGTCAAGGCAGACAACGGCGACGCCTGGGTTGAAGTGAAGGGCACCAAACAGGCCCCGCCGCAGATCTCGGCGCAGGTGCTGACCAAGATGAAGAAGACCGCCGAGGATTACCTTGGCGAAGAAATCAGTGAAGCGGTCATCACAGTGCCCGCGTATTTCAATGACTCCCAGCGCCAGGCGACCAAGGATGCCGGCCGCATCGCGGGGCTGGACGTAAAACGGATTATCAATGAGCCGACCGCGGCAGCGCTTGCGTACGGCATGGACAAGGCGACTGGTGACTCAACCGTCGCGGTTTATGATCTCGGCGGCGGCACCTTCGACATCTCGATCATCGAGATTGCCGATGTTGACGGCGAAACCCAGTTCGAAGTGCTCTCGACCAACGGTGACACGTTCCTTGGCGGTGAGGACTTTGATCTGCGCATCATTGACTACCTGGCTGACGAGTTTAAAGAGCAGCAGGGCATGGACTTGCACGGTGACCCACTCGCCCTGCAGCGCCTGAAAGAAGCCGCAGAGAAGGCGAAGATCGAGCTCTCAAGCAGTCAGCAGACGGAAGTTAATCTGCCGTACATCACGGCCGATGCGACCGGGCCGAAGCACCTCGTCATCAAAGTCACCCGGGCCAAGCTTGAGTCTCTGGTCGAAGACCTGGTCGACCGCACATTGGGGCCCCTGCGCACCGCACTCAAGGATGCCGGCCTTGGTGTCTCCGAGGTTGACGACGTGATCCTGGTGGGCGGGCAGACGCGCATGCCGCTCGTGCAGGAGAAAGTGAAGGGCTTTTTCGGCAAGGATTCACGCCGTGACGTGAACCCGGACGAGGCAGTGGCGATGGGTGCGGCAATCCAGGCCGGCGTGCTCGCCGGAGACGTCAAGGACGTCTTGCTGCTTGATGTCACTCCGCTGTCGCTTGGCATCGAGACGATGGGTGGCGTGATGAGCTCGCTGATCGACAAGAACACGACCATTCCGACACAGAAGTCGCAGGTGTTCTCGACGGCAGACGACAATCAGCCGGCGGTCACGATTCATGTGCTGCAGGGCGAACGCAAGCAGGCGGGACAGAACAAGTCGCTCGGCCGGTTTGACCTGTCAGATATTCCGCCATCGCCGCGGGGTGTGCCGCAAATCGAGGTGAGCTTTGACCTTGATGCCAACGGCATCCTGAATGTGTCTGCCAAGGACAAGGCGACGGGCAAAGAACAGTCCATCGTGATCAAGGCGTCCAGCGGCCTGTCGGACGAAGAGATTGAAGCGATGGTGCGCGACGCCGAGGCCAATGCTGAGGAGGACCGCAAATTTGAAGAGCTGGTGCAGACCCGGAATCAGGCTGATGGCATGGTTCACGCCACCAGGAAGACGTTAGAGGACGCGGCTGATAAGGTTGAGGACGCTGAGCGCAGCAGCATCGAAGCAGCTATCGCTGAGGTTGAAGAAGCGCTCAAGAACGACAACAAGGAAGAGATCGAAGAGAAGACGCGCAAGCTCACCGAGGCGTCATCTGCGCTTGCACAACGCATGTATGCTGAGCAGGCCGAGGCGGCCGGCGCGCAGCAGTCCGATGGGACCGGCGGCGGCGACGCCAGTGGCGGCGACCCGGACGCCGTTGATGCGGAGTTTGAGGAAGTCAAAGACGACAAGTAGAAGCATCTTTCGGTCAGGCGCGTGTTCGCACGCGCTTGTGTCGAGGGAAGCAAATTTTCGAGTAACGGCAAGAACGCGGGTCATACCGCGTTTTGCGCAATGAGGTGGTGACGACGAGTCTGCCAGCAAGCAATGGCGAAACGTGATTATTACGAGGTTCTTGGCGTTGACCGGGGCGCGGCCGAAAAAGACATCAAGAAGGCATACCGCCGACTCGCGATGAAGCACCACCCGGACCGAAATCAGGGTGACGAGGCCTCTGAGGAGAAATTCAAAGAAGCGAGTGAAGCAGCGGAAGTCCTGCTGGATGGGGAGAAACGCGAGGCGTATGACCGTTTTGGCCACGCGGCGGTTGATGGATCGCAAGGCGCGGGCGGGTTCGGCAATGCCGGCGCCGGCAATTTCGGGTCGATCTTTGAAGACGTTTTTGGCGACATTTTCTCGGGCAGTCGTGGCGGGCGCAGCCAGGCGCAGCGCGGATCTGACTTACGCTACATGCTGGATGTGGACCTCGAAGAAGCCGTAAAAGGCTGTAATCCCAAGATTAAGGTGCCGTCGCTGGTTGAGTGCAACGAGTGCCTGGGCTCGGGTGCCAAACGAGGGTCGTCGCCGATCGCTTGCGTGCAGTGCAGCGGTTCCGGCACGGTCACGCAGCGCCAGGGATTCTTTGCGGTGCAAACCACGTGCCCCCGTTGTCGTGGCGCGGGCAAGATGATCACAGACCCGTGCGCCAAGTGTCGTGGCCAGGGTCGCAGTGAAGAACAAAAGACGCTCTCGGTCAAAGTGCCACCGGGCGTGGATACCGGGGATCGGATTCGACTGACCGGGCAGGGCGAAGCGGGTCCTCGCGGTGGCCCGGCGGGTGACCTTTACGTCGAGCTCCAGGTGCGCGAGCACGCGCTATTTACTCGCGATGGCGAGGACCTGTACTGCGACGTGCCGATCAGCTTTGTCGATGCGGCGCTCGGCGGCGAATTAGAAGTGCCGACGCTGGATGGCCGGGTCAACCTCAAGATTCCCCAGGAGACCCAGACCGGCAAGCTCTTTCGCCTGCGTGGCAAGGGCGTCGACATGACCCAGGTCCGTGGTGGTGGCGTCGGCGACCTGTATTGCCGCGTCGTGCTCGAGACCCCGATCAATTTGTCGAAGCGGCAGAAAGAGATTCTCAGAGATTTTGACGACCAGACCGGTTCAAACAACTCACCGCGCCGCAGCGGCTGGTTTGATCGGGTGAAGAGCTTTTTTGACGATCTCTGAGAGGCACTGAAGACAAACCAGATGCTGGTGGCCTGTGACGGCCTGCTGTATCTTCATACGCTCCACGTCAGGACAAGCCCCTTTTAGCGCCCGTAGCTCAGCTGGATAGAGTGTTGGCCTCCGAAGCCAAAGGTCGCGCGTTCGAATCGCGCCGGGCGCGCCAATTAAATCAACGAGTTAGATGAGCGCGCGCGTGGAACTTTCGTGAGCATTGAGTGGCAATAGCGCATAGGCGGCGCGAGAGATTGGAGATCGAGGGTCGCGTAGCTCTGCGTCTGCCGGAGTGATGATTGGTCCCAAGACAGCTTAGCGGGAATTCTCGTCTCGGCTATGTCGCCCCCGGATAGACCGAAAGAGGCGTATGAAATCTGAGGGAGAAGTGAACGACAAGATCGACCGGCCTGGGTGCCGTGTTCACAACGCCGAACCTGAGCCAGAAATGGGACGCAGTAGCCGAAACTCACTTCGCAATCTGCCACGGGATGAAATTGTTCGGTCACAATACTGTCGATGTCGCGTGTGGCAGTTTGGTCCTCGAAATACGTGACGCTGCAAGCGGGCGTCAGCGTGCGGGCGCCGTCGTACTCGACGAAGTCGACTTCCGATTAACCGACCGCGGCCGTGGTGAGGGCGCAAGCGGCGATGAGCGTAGCGGCAGTGACAACCCTGTAGATATAGAGACGGGCGCCCATTGCGCTTGTTCATCCTAGGGTGAGTCGTGCGGCCACTCTGTTTGATCAGTTTTACGGCGTCAAGCTGTACAGACCCCCTCAGGACCTGTCCCGGGCTGACTCTCCGGGTCGTGCACCAACGCTGGCCCACCGGCCCAACGCATCAATCCACTGACAAGCTGGGTTACCATCACAATTCGCGATCCTACGACCGAAATGATTCATTGACGGAGTACATCAAGATGACGCGAATTGCTATTTGCGGCGCCGCCGGGCGCATGGGCAAGACCTTGGTCGACTCGGTCATCGCATCGGGCGCGACGGTAGCGGCGGGCATCGAGCGACCGGGGCACCCGCAACTCGGCAGCGATCTGGGTGAGATCGCAGGAGTCGGCGCGCTTGGCGTCGTGCTGGTCGACAACATCACCGCCGTGGCCGACGAATTTGACGTGCTCGTCGACTTCACGATTGCTGATGCCACGGAGCTGAATGTCGCGACGTGCCGCAAACTTGGCAAGCAGATGGTGATTGGGACGACCGGCCTGAGCGCCGCGCAAACCCTGGCACTGCACGCCGCCGCGAGCGACATCGGTGTCGTCTTCGCACCCAATTTCAGCATTGGCGTCAACGCCACGTTCAAGTTGCTGGAGGTCGCTGCGTCCATTCTGGGCGACAGTGTGGACATCGAGATCGCAGAGACGCACCACCGGCACAAGGTCGATGCCCCGTCGGGGACGGCGGTGCGCATGGGCGAAGTTATTGCCGATGCGCTTGGCCGGGACCTCGACGCGGTCGCGGTCTATGGACGAGAAGGCTTAACCGGCGAGCGGGATCGCCCCACGATCGGGTTTCACAGCCTTCGGGCCGGCGACGTCGTTGGCGAGCACACTGTGACGTTTGCAGGGGCGGGCGAACGGCTTGAGATTACTCATCGGGCACACTCCCGATCGAACTTTGCAGAGGGGGCCGTGCGCTCCGCAATCTGGGTCGCCGACAAGGGCGCAGGGCTGTACAACGTGGCCGATGTGCTTGGGCTCAGTTGATGTAACTTGACACCGCGGGCAGGCTCTCCTGCTGGCCTGACCCAGGGCGCTAACAGGTTGCCGAAAAGTGCTCTCCTGCACGCCTCAGAGTCGCGGGCCTCAGCCCGCTCGCGAGCGAACGAGACGGAAAGTCGTCTTCAGCGCGCTCGGTATGTGGTATCCGATCCGCGCTTCACATAGAATGCCCGCCCAGTGAAATCCCTCTGGATATGTATCGGTCTGCAGACCGATCAGCGCCCGCGCGTTAGCCGCAGGCGCTGATAGTGACTGCCCGACGTATCCGACCATCAGTTCCAGTCCTTTCGCGTCGAAAGAAAGCGACGGGCGGCTGGAAGCCGGAGAATCATCGTTGACCGACAAAGCGGTTTTGGCACTTGAGAACGGCGATGTGTTCAAAGGTGTCTCTATTGGTGCGCCCGGATCAGCCACCGGCGAGGTCGTTTTCAATACTTCCATCACAGGCTATCAGGAGATCCTGACCGACCCGTCGTACGCCCAGCAGATCATCACGCTGACGCACCCGCACATCGGCAACACTGGCATCAACCAGCAAGACATGGAATCGCGAGGAGTCTGGAGTTCAGGCCTGGTCGTTAGGGATGTGCCGAGTGCTGCAAGCAACTGGCGTCAGCAGATGTCACTGCCCGAGTTCCTGAGAGGAGAAAGCGTTGTTGGTATCGCGGAAATTGATACCCGGCGCCTGACCACGGTCCTGCGGGACCAAGGCGCTCAGAATGGCTGCATCCTTGCCGGTGAAGGTGAACTCGATGTCGACCAGGCGTTGGCTGACGCGAAGGCCTTCCCGGGGCTGGTTGGCATGGATCTCGCCAAAGAGGTCACAACAGCCGACGTGTATGCGTGGACCGACGGCGTGTGGCGGATTGACGGCACCTACCCGGAGGTGACCGATCCTTCCTTTCATGTGGTCGCCTACGACTTCGGGGTGAAGCGCAACATTCTTCGTATCCTTGTCGAGCATGGCTGTCGGCTAACGGTCGTTCCCGCCAAGACCACCGCCGCCGATGTCATGGCGCTTGAACCCGACGGCGTTTTTCTGTCGAACGGGCCTGGCGATCCTGAGCCGTGCACCTACGCCATTGAGTCGATTCGTGAGCTGTTGACCACCGGCGTGCCGATTTTCGGCATCTGCCTCGGATTGCAGTTGCTCGCCCTGGCCGCCGGACTGCAGACACGGAAGATGCCTCATGGGCACCATGGGGCAAACCATCCGGTGCGCAACGAGCAGGATGGTACCGTTTTGATCACGAGCCAAAACCATGGGTTCTGTGTCGATGAGGCATCGCTAAATGACACCATCCATGTAACGCACGTTTCTCTGTTTGATCAAACTATCCAGGGCTTTGCACTCCGCGATCAGCCGGCATTTGGTTTTCAGGGGCATCCTGAAGCCAGTCCTGGCCCGCATGACGCAGCCCCGCTCTTCGCTCACTTCATCGACCTTATGACAGCGTACCGATCATGATTCTGACTATGCCTGTGTCACCTGAACGGGCTCTGCCTTTTACCACGCGGACGACAGCATCTCACGGTGCCGGATTGCCGCGCTGTCGCGCCGGGACCACGGCAGCGTATTGCTTTAGTTCCATGAAAGGCTGACCGACGTGCCAAAACGTAGTGATATCAAAACTATTCTGATCGTTGGGGCTGGGCCGATCGTCATCGGCCAGGCTTGCGAATTCGACTACTCCGGCGCACAAGCCTGTAAGGCGTTGCAGGAAGAGGGCTACCGGGTCGTGCTGGTTAATTCAAACCCGGCCACCATCATGACGGATCCGTCGATGGCGGACGCCACCTACATTGAACCGATCGAGTGGCAGACGGTGGCAAACGTCATCGCAAAAGAACGCCCCGATGCCTTGTTACCGACAATGGGTGGACAGACTGCGCTCAACTGCGCGTTGGACCTCGCGCGCGAAGGTGTGCTTGAGGAATACGGCGTTGAGTTGATCGGGGCAACCAAAGAAGCGATCGACAAGGCCGAAGATCGACAGAAATTCGATGTTGCAATGAAATCGATCGGCCTCGCCACACCGCGCTCTGCTATTGCGCATTCGTTGACGGAGGCGCGTCAGGTGCAGGTCCAGTTGGGATACCCCTGCGTCATTCGGCCGTCCTTCACGATGGGCGGCACGGGCGGCGGCATTGCGTACAACCCGGAAGACTTCAGCGAGATCTGCACCCGTGGGCTGGACCTCTCGCCCACCAGCGAACTGCTGATTGACGAATCGCTCATTGGCTGGAAAGAGTTCGAGATGGAGGTGGTCCGCGATTGCAAGGACAACTGCATCATCATCTGCTCGATCGAAAATCTGGACCCGATGGGTATCCACACGGGCGATTCGATCACGATCGCGCCCGCGCAGACGCTGACGGACAAGGAATACCAGATCATGCGTAATGCATCGATCGACGTGTTGCGCGTCATTGGTGTGGAGACCGGTGGTTCGAACGTGCAGTTTGCCGTCGATCCGAAATCCGGCAAGATGGTCGTTATCGAGATGAATCCGCGCGTGTCGCGCTCGTCCGCGCTCGCGTCCAAGGCGACGGGCTTTCCCATCGCGCGGGTCGCTGCCAAGCTCGCCGTTGGCTACACACTGGACGAACTCGCCAACGAGATTACCGGTGGGGTAACCCCTGCGTCCTTCGAGCCGTCGATCGACTACATTGTCACCAAGGTGCCGCGATTCACCTTCGAGAAATTTCCACAGGCCGACAATTTCCTGACCACGCAGATGAAGTCTGTCGGCGAAGTGATGGCGATCGGTCGTACCTTTCAGGAGTCGCTGCAAAAAGCGATGCGCGGACTTGAGGTGGGCATCGATGGCCTGACGCCGATCATCTCAAGCGACGAAGAAGGCTGGAGCAGGACCTTGCTGCGTGAGTTGCGTGTGGCCGGTGGTGACCGACTCAGGTACGTCGCTGACGGCTTTCGACTTGGCCTGTCCAATGAAGAAGTGTTCGAGCTGACTGGCATTGATCCATGGTTCCTTAGTCATATCGAGGAAATCGTTGGTGCTGAGGCGGGGCTTTCTGGGCGCAATCTTGTCGATCTCTCCCGTGATGACTTTTTGCGATTGAAAAAGAAAGGCTTCTCCGATTCACGTTTGGCGACGTTACTGGGTGAAGTCGAGACCGATGTGCGCGCTTCCCGCCTTGCCCATGACGTCCGTCCGGTGTACCGGCGCGTCGACACCTGCGCCGCTGAGTTCAGTTCGTCCACGGCCTACATGTACTCAACCTATGAAGACGAGTGTGAAGCGAGACCGACGGACCGTGAGAAAATTATCGTGCTGGGCGGTGGGCCCAACCGGATCGGTCAGGGCATCGAGTTCGATTACTGCTGCGTGCACGCAGCGCTTGCGATGCGCGAAGACGGCTTTGAAGCGATCATGGTCAACTGCAATCCGGAAACCGTGTCGACAGACTACGACACGTCGGATCGACTGTATTTTGAGCCGTTGACTTACGAGGACGTGCTGTCGATTGTTGAACTTGAGAAGCCGAAGGGCGTGATTGTGCAGTTCGGCGGGCAAACCCCGCTCAATCTCGCCGAGGGTCTTGCGGCGGCCGGTGTGCCGATCATCGGCACTTCACCGGATGCGATTGATCGTGCCGAGGACCGGGAGCGCTTCGGGCACATGATCGAGAAGCTAAAGCTGCGACAACCGCCTAATAAGACCGTAAAGAGCATCGAAGAAGGTGTCGCGGCCGCGGACCAGATCGGCTTTCCATCAATCGTGCGGCCCTCCTACGTACTCGGTGGGCGGGCGATGGAAATTGTCTACAACACCGCAGAGCTCGAGCAATATCTGAAGGAGGCGGTCAGGGTAACGGGCGAGTCGCCGGTTTTGATAGACCGCTTTCTCGATCGGGCGATCGAGGTGGATGTCGACCTGGTGAGCGACGGCAAGGACGTCGTGATTGGTTCTATCATGCAGCACATTGAACAGGCTGGCGTGCACTCGGGCGACTCTGCTTGCTCCCTGCCGCCCTATAGCCTTAGCGCGGAGCTTCAGGAAGCGATGCGCGAGCAGGTCAAGTTGATGGCGGTTGAGCTGGGGGTTGTTGGATTGATGAACGTCCAACTCGCAGTCGCCAATGGCGAGATTTTCGTTCTTGAGGTCAATCCAAGGGCATCGAGGACCGTTCCATTTGTTTCCAAATGCATCGGCGTGTCGCTCGCGAAGATTGCGGCGCGCTGTATGGCGGGTACTTCGCTGCAGGACCAGGGATTCGTCCGTGAGATCGTGCCCGACTACTTCTCGGTCAAAGAAGCCGTTTTCCCGTTTGCTCGCTTCCCCGGCGTCGATCCGATTCTCGGGCCCGAGATGAAGTCTACCGGCGAGGTTATGGGGGTTGGCAACAGTTTCGGTGAGGCCTATGGCAAAGCTGAGCGGGCCGCCGGCGAGGAGATTCCGTCTGGTGGTACTGCGTTCCTGTCCGTTCGTGGGAGCGATCAGAATGAAGCGGTCGAGGTTGCGCGCGACCTGATCGAACTCGGTTTCAACATCGTTGCCACCCGCGGCACGGCGAAGGTCATCGCTAATGCGGGGATTGAGGTGTCGGTGATTAACAAGGTTCTTGAGGGGCGGCCGCACATCGTGGACATGATCAAGAACGAAGAGGTGGACTTCATCGTCAATACCACCGAGGGCAAGCAAGCGATTGCTGACTCGGCAACGATTCGTCGAAGTGCGCTCCAGTACAAGGTATTTTACACGACCACTATTTCCGGCGGCGAGGCGTGCGTCGAGGCACTACGACACGGGCTTGACCGATCTGTGCACAGGCTGCAGGAATTGCACCAGCGGCTGTAGTGGAACTCAGCGGGACTGGACAAAAGTTCAGAATCCTCTGAGACTGTTTTGTCGGGCCAACGTGCCGGCGTTGCGTCCCCGCGCCGAAGCAGCAAATCAACCCCGTTTTTCAACTCCCATTTTTGCGTGTGAATTCGATGGACAAGATTCCAATGACGGTAAATGGTGCGAAAGCACTTCGCGACGAACTGGAGCGACTGCGTTCAGTCGAGCGGCCAAGGATTATTCAGGCGATTGCTGAAGCGCGCGCACAAGGCGACCTTCGCGAGAACGCCGAGTTCCAATATGCCAAGGAAGAACAGGGCTTCATCGAAGGCCGCATCTCGGAGATTGAGGTGAAGTTGTCGTTGGCCCAGATCATCAACGTGCACGAGGTATCGAAAAGCGGCAAGGTGATCTTTGGCTGCACCGTGAGTTTGCTGAACCTGGACGACGACGAGGTTTCTTACCAGATCGTCGGTGATGACGAAGCCGACATCAAAGCGTCGAAGATTTCGATCTACTCGCCCATAGCCCGCGCACTGATTGGCAAAGAAGAAGGTGATGTAGCGACCGTTCGAACGCCCAATGGCGAAGTGGAATACGAGATCAGCTCAGTCGTTTACGTTTGAGGATGCGCTGACGGGGACGAACTGGTTCCTGTCCCAAAATTGTTATCGCCAATTCTTGGGAGTCGGTTTGCAAGCAAACCTCAAATGCTCTTGTAGAAAAGAGCCCGCAGAAAAGAGGCCTGTAGATAATGGCGGTGCATGTCTGCACCGCTCTCCAGTGCCCACCCCAGAACGACGTTCTGGGACAGGAACTAGCCAGGCCTCAGAACCTCTCGTCCGGATTTACGGTTGACGCAGAAGGTTAGACAGTCGAGGGTCTGGCTTTTCGGCCGCGCGGTAAATCAGAATGACATTGCCTACCGCCTGAATCAGGCAGGCGTCGAGGGCTTCTATTAGTTGCTGCGCTGTTGCATTGCGCGTGTCGCGTTCACCAACGTTGAGCTTCACTTTAATGAGCTCATGGTCGACAAGCGCGCGGCCCAACTCTTCGACGACGGTGTCTGATAGTCCGTTCCCGGCGACAGTGACGACGGGCTTCAACTGGTGGCCGATTGCGCGGTAGCGCTTGCGTTGCCTCGTCGTCACCGTCGCTCCGTTCATAGGGCATCTTCCTGGTTGCGGTTGGATTCAGGTTTCATTGTTAGACACGGCTGGGCCTGGTGACGACCGGTGCCAGTTGCGTGCTTGCCTGGGGCTGGAAGCAGCAGGTTGAATCGTTTTCCCCGTGGTGATTCCAACGACGCGATCCCGTCCTCAGGTCGCGGGGGCGCGATTGTAGCAGTT
This sequence comes from Gammaproteobacteria bacterium, assembly GCA_963693635.1. Taxonomy (GTDB): domain Bacteria; phylum Pseudomonadota; class Gammaproteobacteria; order Pseudomonadales; family Azotimanducaceae; genus CAVOBC01. The sequence continues at coordinate 20,388 of CAVOBC010000003.1, forward strand.
GCACCCGGTAGACTGTGAACTCGTAGATCGTGAATTGGGGATCGCAGATCGTGCGTCAATACGGGGCCAGATTGGGCTTGAGAAGCGCCCGACCGCAGAAGCACACGACCACAGCAGCGCACGACGACAGAGAAGGACTGGGCGCCGATGGCGAAGAAAGACAAGGCATGGCTGCATCGTCATGAGACCGACCCTTACGTGCAGAAAGCGCGGGCAGAGGGCTATCGGTCGCGGTCGGTTTATAAGCTGCTGGAAATGCATGAGCGCTTCAATCTCTTTGCTCGCGGCCAGACCGTTGTTGACCTTGGCGCCGCGCCCGGCGGCTGGTCGCAGGTGGCATCGCGGCTGGTTGGTGAGAGTGGTCGTGTCATCGCGACGGACATTCTGGAAATGGACCCCATTGCCGGCGTTGACTTCGTTTGTGGCGACTTCGCAGAAGAGGCTGTGGTGCAGCGGATTGAGCACCTGATTGCGGGTGCTGTGGTGGCGGTTGTAATCTCGGATATGGCCCCCAACTTAAGTGGTGTGAAGGCGATCGATCAGCCACGATCGATGTATCTTGTTGATCTGGCTATTGATCTGGCGTCAAACATACTCAAACCCGGCGGCTCTCTGGTCGTCAAGTGTTTCGAAGGTGAGGGCATCCAGACGGTTCGCGATCAGGTTAAGGGTGCATTCGGCAAGGTTAGAAACTTCAAACCCGCCGCATCGAGGGGTAAGTCTCGTGAAATCTACCTGTTGGCAGAAGGTTTCAAAGGGTAACAACGGGGCGAAATCGTGGCGAAGGCAGGTGTTGGAGGGCTTACAATAGGTGGGATTTACATACCGATTTGCACACAATAGGCCGAAGCAGGTGCCGGCAGTGCCGGTCTCAATGCAATTGGTGGCGTCTGACTTTTATAGTAAAGTGATCGGTCCCGCTCATCGGCGCGTTAAGAAGGGACAGCCGGCACCCGCTATTCTTAGACAGGGCCGGTGTTGGATGTAACGAGGTCGCCGTCAAGCGACGATGGAACGACTGCGGTATTAACGGCAAAGGGTAAACCATTGAACGATATGGGACGAAATTTACTACTGTGGCTCGTGATCGCTGCGGTCCTGCTGACGGTTTTCAATACCTTCAACGCCAGCGAATCCAGCGACGAAATTGAGTACTCGACCTTTCTGGACATGGTTCGACAGAATCAGGTCAAAGACGTCACGGTCGACGGTCTTACGATTTACGTTGAACGGCATGATGGTCGTACGTTCGAGACGGTCCAGCCGCAGGTGATGGACCCGGTCCTCTTCGACGAAATGCAGGATCACAACGTCACATTCAAGGGCAGAAAGCCCGAACAGCAGAGCATCTGGACCCAGCTACTGGTCGCCAGTTTTCCCATCCTGGTTATCATCGCCGTATTCATGTTGTTCATGCGCCAGATGCAGGGCGGTTCGGGCGGTCGCGGTGGCCCGCTGACGTTCGGCAAGAGCAAGGCCAAGCTGCTGGGCGAAGATCAGATCAAGACGACGTTTGCAGATGTTGCGGGCGTGGATGAAGCGAAGGAAGACGTCAAGGAGTTGGTCGAATTTCTGCAGGATCCATCCCGGTTTCAGAAGCTCGGTGGCCGCATTCCCCGCGGCACGTTAATGGTCGGTCAGCCCGGCACCGGCAAGACGCTACTAGCGAAGGCGATCGCGGGGGAAGCGAAGGTCCCGTTCTTCTCAATCTCGGGATCGGATTTCGTCGAGATGTTTGTGGGTGTGGGGGCGTCCCGTGTTCGTGACATGTTCGAGCAAGCCAAAAAACAAACGCCCTGCATTATATTTATCGATGAGATTGACGCCGTGGGACGCCACCGTGGAGCGGGCCTCGGTGGTGGTCATGACGAGCGCGAGCAGACCCTGAACCAGCTTTTGGTTGAAATGGATGGGTTTGATGGCAACGAGGGCATCATCGTCATCGCGTCGACGAACCGCCCGGACGTTCTGGACCCGGCACTCTTGCGGCCCGGTCGTTTCGACCGGCAGGTTGTGGTCGCGTTGCCGGACATTCGCGGTCGTGAGCAGATTCTGAAGGTCCACATGCGCAAGGTGCCGTTGTCAGATGACGTGGATGCGAACGCCATCGCACGTGGCACGCCAGGCTTTTCCGGTGCAGACCTCGCCAACGTAGTCAATGAGGCGGCCCTTGTTGCTGCGCGTCAGAGCCGGCGCGTTGTCGGCATGGCGCAATTCGAACTCGCGAAAGACAAGATCATGATGGGCGCCGAGCGCAAGAGCATGGTCATGTCAGACAAGGAGAAGAAGAACACGGCGTACCACGAGGCTGGACACTGCATCGTGGGCCGGTTGGTGCCAGACCACGACCCAGCCTACAAAGTGACCATCATCCCGCGCGGTCGGGCTCTCGGGGTGACCATGTTTTTACCAGTCGAGGATCGTTATTCACTGTCAAAGCGCGCAATTCATTCGCAGATTTGTACCGCATTCGGCGGCCGCGTGGCAGAGGAGTTGACCCTTGGTGCAGACGGCATCACGACGGGCGCGTCCAATGACATTAAACAGGCCACCAAGCTCGCCAAGAACATGGTGACCAAATGGGGCCTATCTGATCTCGGACCGCTCCTCTTCAGCGAAGATGATGAGGAAGTGTTTCTGGGCATGTCCGCGGGTGCACAACGAATACAGGTGTCTGATGAGACGGCGAAACAGATCGATGCGGAGGTGAAATCCATCGTCGAAGATTGCTATCGCACGGCGCGCAACGTGCTGGTCGAGAACCGCGACAAGCTGGACAAGATGGCCGAAGCGCTGCTCGAATGGGAAACGCTCGACGCGAACCAGATTGACGACATCATGGGCGGCAGAGATCCGCGTCCACCAGCCGATTACAACGACACTGACACGCCGCAGGACGGCCCCGAACTACAAGACGATCCTGATCCCCGACCCAGCGGGCCGGTGGGTGGTCCGGCCGGGGAACACTAGGCCAGGCTCGCTGACGGCGGAGTCGAACGGGTGACATTGTTGGCCCTTGGGGCGCGGCAGTTCGCAACGCCCGCGGTCATGGGTATCCTGAATGTGACGCCGGACTCGTTCGCTGACGGCGGCAGGTACCGGAGTCTCCGTGCGGCCTATCAGCATGCAATGGCGATGCGTGACGCCGGCGCTTCCATTATTGACGTCGGTGGTGAGTCGACCCGCCCTGGCGCATCACCGGTTTCAACGGCTGAAGAACTGGACCGGGTCATCCCGGTCATCGCCGACATCGTGCAACTGGGCGTACCGGTCTGCGTTGATACATCCAAACCCGAAGTTATGCGCGAAGCTGTCAGAGCGGGCGCTGTGATGATCAACGATGTTCGCGCCCTGCAACGCGACGGTGCGCTGGAAACTGCAGCTCAGCTTGGCGTTCCGGTCGTACTGATGCATATGCAGGGTAATCCACGGACCATGCAGGTGCGACCTCACTATGACGATGTCCTGGCCGAGGTTATCGACTTTCTCAGGTCGCGCATCGATGCGGCCGAGGCGGCGGGTGTGGCGGATCTGGTGGTGGACCCGGGCTTCGGCTTTGGCAAGACCCCGGCCCACAACCTGATGTTGGTGAATCGTTTGGATGAATTTCGACGGCTGGGCCGGCCGATCCTGATGGGTTTGTCCCGCAAGGGCACGCTCGGCCTAGTCGCACCGGACGGCGAGCGCATAATTGCGAGCGTCGTTGGTGCGACGCTGGCGGTTGCCAATGGTGCGAGCATCGTGCGGGTCCACGACGTTGCCGCAACCGTTGAAGGGCTGGCCATGTATCAAGCAGTTAACGAAGAAGCAGTGCCCGCCTGTGTGGCGCAGCGACTAAATCCGTGAGCGATGTTGATGAGTGAACGAGCAGTGTTTGGAACGGACGGCATTCGCGGACGGGTCGGCGAAGCGCCAATTACCGCGGAATTCATGCTGAAGCTTGGATGGGCGGCGGGGCAGGTGCTCGCGGACAACGGCGGCGGTGAAATCCTCATTGGCAAGGACACCCGAATCTCGGGTTACATGTTTGAGTCAGCACTTGAAGCGGGTCTGGCTTCAGCGGGGGTTGACGTCGCATTACTGGGGCCGATGCCGACCCCGGCTATCGCCTATCTGACGCGAACATTTGCGGGCCGCGCGGGCATCGTCATCAGCGCATCACACAATCCCTACTACGATAACGGCGTGAAGTTCTTCTCAGGTGCCGGAACCAAACTGGATGACGGCATCGAACTCGCAATCGAGGCGGCATTGAACGACGACATGGTGATGGTGCCCTCTGATCGCATCGGCAAGGTTCGGCGCATCGATGATGCCGCCGGCCGCTACATTGAGTTCTGCAAGAGCTGTTATTCCGGTGCCGGCAATCTGCGGGGCGTAAAGATCGTCGTGGATTGCGCCAACGGCGCGACTTACCACATTGCACCCAACGTTTTTCGCGAGCTTGGTGCCGAGGTCATTGAAATCGGCGTCGCGCCGGACGGGCTCAATATCAATCTGGAGCGGGGGTCGACGTCGACTGGTGAACTGTCGCGCCAGGTGCTCGCGTCGGGTGCACATCTTGGCGTTGCTCTCGATGGCGACGGCGACCGGGTGATCATGGTCGATCACAAGGGTGAGACAGTCGACGGTGACGAGATCCTGATGATCATCGCTTCGCATCGCCGCCAACACGGTAGCCTTCATGGCGGCGTCGTGGGAACGCTAATGACGAACTTCGGGCTGGAGTTAGCGTTACGCGATTGCGACATTCCGTTTGCGCGTGCGGATGTTGGCGATCGTTATGTGCTCGCAGAACTCAAGGAGCGTGGCTGGAGTCTTGGGGGCGAGTCTTCGGGTCATGTGTTGTGCATGGACCTGACCAGCACCGGCGATGGCATCGTCTCGTCCCTGCAGGTGATCGCCGCCGTTCAAGCCGCGGATTCGACGCTGCACGAACTCAAGCAGCAGATGACCAAGTTTCCGCAGACAATGATTAACGTCGGTTGCAAAGATTCTGCCGGTATTATGGACAACGACGCCGTACGCGTTGCAGTCGCTGCGACTGAAAATGGCCTTGGCGGACGGGGTCGCGTGTTGCTGCGACCGTCAGGGACAGAGCCAGTTGTGCGGGTGATGGTTGAAGGCGAAGATGACTCGCGCGTTCGCGAACTCGCGCAGGAACTTGCCCAGGCGGTGGAGTCTGCGGTTGGCTAAGCCCGCACCGCGCCGCCGCGTTGGTTGCCTCAAACAGCCAAAGCGGATAGCATCTGCCGCCGTTTTGGAGGGTGGTCATGGTTAAGCCGCTCGTTGCTGGCAACTGGAAAATGAACGGTTCTCGCGACGCGGTTGACACGCTCGTGGCCGAAGTCGCAGCTGGCCTCGCCGCTGACCGCGCGATTGATTGCGAGGTGCTCGTTTGCCCGCCGTCGGTCTATCTGGAGCGCACGATAGCGGCTTGTGGAGAGGCGATCGCGGTGGGTGCGCAGAATGCCGAGTGGCGCGATGCAGGGGCGTTCACGGGTGAGATAGCGCTCGACATGATTCGCGACTGTGGCGCACGCTACGTGCTCGTTGGCCATTCCGAGCGGCGCGAGTACTACGGCGAGACGGATGAGGTTGTAGCAAGCAAGATGGCGGCTTGCATTTCGAAAGGGCTGCGGCCGATTCTGTGTGTTGGTGAAAAGCTGGTCGAGCGGACGGCAGGGCAAGCTCGGGCAGTCATCGAGCGACAAGTCGCTGCCGTTGCGGATCGACTGGGCGATGTCCTTTTCGCACAAGCGGACATCGCCTATGAGCCGGTTTGGGCGATTGGGACTGGCGAGACAGCGTCGCCGCAGCAAGCTAACGAGGCGCATGGCTGGATACGAAATCTGGCAGGTAGCGCGGCGAGCGATCTGCGAATTCTGTATGGGGGCAGTGTTAACGCCGGCAATGCGGCGGAACTGCTGCAAGAGGACAATCTCGATGGTGCCCTGGTTGGTGGCGCCTCACTGAAAAGCGCGGGTTTCCTTACAATCTGTAAGGCCGCAAGCGGAGCATAACGAATGGATCTTGGGATTGTTGAGAATCTGCTGTTGCTCGTCCATGTGCTGGGTGCACTGGCGATCATTGGCCTGGTGCTGATCCAGCATGGTAAAGGCGCGGACGCGGGTGCCGGGCTTGGTGCCGGGGCATCGGCGACAGTATTTGGTAGCGGCGGCGCTGGGAATTTCCTTACGCGAACGACGACGTGGATCGCGATTCTGTTCTTTCTGACCAGCTTCGGGCTCGCCTGGTTTGCGCGTCAGCACGCGGTCCAGGCGACGGACCTCGGCATACCGAAGCTGCAGGAAGTCCTGGTGGTACCGGCGGATACGTCCTTCAACGAATCTGAGTTGCCAGATCTGGGTAGTGATAGTACTGTCTCGGTCCCTGCGCAGAGCGAGGAGTCGGAGATCCCGCGATAGCGTTGCGCCGCGATGCATTACATTGGCGGGTATTGCAAATTAACATTGCCGAAGTGGTGGAACTGGTAGACACGCTACCTTGAGGGGGTAGTGGGGGTAACCCCGTGGAGGTTCAAATCCTCTCTTCGGCACCAGTTGATGCGTCGCTAGACCGATTCACAGTCGGTGCGACAGCATATGCAAACGGCTCTGGCTAGACCGCCCACAAATTGTGATAGGTGAAAGCTCACCTGGAAGTTTCAGGTGGACGGTTCTGGTAGGGGGTTGTGGTAGAGAGACCTAATAGAGGACTGCTACTTGGATCGACCTGATCGAATTCTTTGTTCCGCACTTTTCCTGTGCTTTTGCTTCGCATCGCATCGCTGCGTTTTCATCACCCCCATCGCGAGTCTGCGAGACCACTTATCGAAGTCGTTGATTGATTTGTGATTCAAGTTGACCCAGTCTGTGCGACACCACTATACTTGCGCCCCTTATTGATGCGGGGTGGAGCAGTCTGGTAGCTCGACGGGCTCATAACCCGTAGGTCGTAGGTTCAAATCCTGCCCCCGCTACCAAGTTTAAAAGGCCCCTACATGGGGCTTTTTATTAGCTTGGAACTGCCCGGGTCGTCTCTGGACGAATGTGAAGATGGCGGCACGGATGAAACTGGAATGGGCTTGTTTGCCCATTTTTTGTATCTGTTGATTGGGAAATGTGATCGGGACGGTGCTCGTGAAGTGTGGTCGGGAAATAATAGATCAAAAGGCTGGTTGGCAGAGATGGTCAGGGAGAGAGGTTAAAGGGTTTGACAGGGCGCGGATGTCGCGTGGGTGCCAACGGGCGTGGTGAATGACGATTTGAGGGCGATGATTGAGCCCGTGATCAGTCAACTGGGATATGGCCTCTGGGGAATCGAGTACCTGTCCCAGGGCAAGTATTCCGCGCTTAAGGTGTACATCGAAGCGGATGCCGGCATCACGGTTGACGACTGTGCCCGGGTCTCGCGGCAGTTGAGCGGATTGCTAGACGTCGAGGAGCCCATCTCGGGGAACTACACGCTGGAGGTGTCATCACCAGGTGTCGATCGCCGTTTATTCTCGATCGGGCAGTGTCGTGAATTTGCCGGGTCGCGAGTGAAGCTCAGCTTGCGGCGGCCCTACGAAGGCAGACGAAGGTTTGACGGACTGCTTAGCGGGGTCGAAAAAGACGAGGTTATTTTGCGTGTGGCGGACCAGGAGTATCTGTTCCCGTTTGAGGAGATTGACCGCGTGAGCGTCATAGCGGACCTCTAGGTTCTGGACAGGTTCTGCGGCGCCGATGAATTGGATGCAAGACGTTTTGGGTGAAGAGATCGGTGCGCGCTTCTGACTCAAGGGCCAGGACACGTGTGATGAGTTGCTGATATCAGAGAGAAAGTAGGCCGCGGTTGGTTACACCATTTGGTTGTATAAACGCAGGATGAGAGTCGGACGATGAGAGGCAAAGAAATACTGACAACTGTTGAAGTCGCCGCGAACGAGAAGGGCGTCTCAACTGAGATCATCTTCGAAGCGCTGGAACTCGCGCTCGCGACTGCGACAAAAAAGCGGTACAACGAAGAGGAAGTTGACTTGCGGGTCAATATCAACCGCGAGTCCGGTGAATTTGAGACGTACCGGCGGTGGGAGGTCGTGGGCGACAACGACGAACGAGAGTTTCCGGATGCGCAGTTACACATCACCGATGCCCAGGAAAAAGACCCTGTATTGGCTGTCGGGGACTTCTACGAGATAGAAGTTGAGTCGGTGGAAGATGCACGCATTGCGGCCCAGACGGCCAAGCAGGTAATCGTTCAGCGCGTTCGTGAAGCCGAGCGGGCACAGGTTGTTGACGCTTATCGACCCCGCATTGGCGAGTTGGTCAATGGTCAGGTCAAGAAAGTGACGCGCGAGGCGGTCATCGTTGATCTCGGCAACAATGCTGAAGCGGTCTTGCCCCGGGAGTTCTGGATTCCGCGGGAGACGTTTCGAATTAGTGATCGTCTGCGAGCGCTTCTGCTCGAAGTCAGACCGGAGGCGCGCGGACCGCAGCTCGTGTTGTCGCGAACGTCGCCGCGAATGCTCGAAGAGCTATTCAAGATTGAGGTCCCGGAGATTGCCGACGGCATCATAGAGATCATTGCCACCGTCAGGGACCCTGGAGCCCGGGCCAAAATTGCGGTCAAGACCAACGACGGACGTATTGATCCTGTTGGCGCTTGTGTTGGCATGCGCGGCTCGCGGGTTCAGGCCGTGTCGGGGGAGCTTGGCAATGAGCGTATCGAGATCATTCCGTGGGATGACAATGTCGCCCAGTTTGCTATTAACGCGATGTCAACGGCCGAAGTCATTTCCATCGTCGTCGATGAAGAGACGCGCAGCATGGACATTGCGGTGGGCGAGGAGAACTACCCCCAGATTATTGGCCGCTACGGACAGAATGTGCGCCTTGCGAGTGAGCTGACTGGTTGGGAGCTCAACATCATGACCGAGGAGGAAGCGGTCGCCAAGCATGAGGAGGAAGCGGGTGCCGTTGTAGAGCGTTTCATGGTGCAGTTGGATGTTGAAGAAGACGTCGCGATTGTCCTTGTCGAAGAGGGATTTACGACCCTCGAAGAGATCGCTTACGTCCCTATCGAAGAGATGAGCGGCATCGATGGCTTCGATGAGGAAATAGTTGAAGAATTGCGGAATAGGGCGAAGAATGCGCTCACAACGCTGGAGCTCGCCAACGAGGAAGAGCTAGGCAACGCTGAACCCGCCGAAGATCTTCTCTCGATGGATGGCATGGACACCCGGTTGGCGTACCAACTGTCAAGCATCGGAATCGCCACCCTGGACGACCTGGGTGAAGCGGATAAGTTCGAACTTCTCGAGATTGAAGGGATGGAGGATGAGCGTGCATCGGCGCTGATCATGACCGCTCGTGCGCATTGGTTTGACGAACTGGAAGATGAAGAATGAGTAGCCTCTCAGGCCGCATGAGAAGAGGAGTATAGATGGCGGATGTAACGGTATCTCAGTTGGCGGAAACAGTCGGTACGCCGGTTGACCGCTTGCTGGAGCAAATGAAGCAAGCTGGGTTGCCGCACCGACTTGAAGGGGATCAGGTTGCTGAAGACGAAAAGCATGTCCTTCTGACCCATCTCAAGAAGAGTCACGGTGCTGACGAAACGGCACCCAAGAAGATCACGCTGAAGCGACGGACCGTCAGTACGCTTAAGGCTGGCGGTGCCGCCGCTCGTGGCAGAACGGTCAATGTTGAGGTTCGCAAGAAGCGCACCTACGTACGTCGTGCGACAGCGGAAGCCGCGTCCAGTGAGCCGGTTGCTCCCGAGGTCGCGCCTGAGCCGGAGACAACGCCGCGTTTCTCGGACGAGGAAGCAAGGCGGCGCGAGGCCCATGCCCAAGCAGAGGCCGAGGCGGAAGCTAAGCGCGTGGAACAAGCGCGGCGGGTCGCCGAACTCGAAGCTGAGAAGGCAAAAGAAGAAGCCGAGCGCAAGGCCGTTGAGGAAGCCAAGAAGAAGCCAGCGACGGCGGCAACAGAGTCCGAAGAAGATAAGATCAGCGCCCGGAAGGACAAGCGCGACCGGCACGATCTGGATGACGACGACAAGGGTGCGTCAAAGCAGGCACGGCATGGCAAGCGCAAACGCCTGGACTACGTTGAAGAACTGCTGGAAGTCGAGGTGGTTGAAGAACTCGTTCCCGCGACAGAACCTGTCGAAGTGGTAGAGCCCGTGGTAGTTGTTGCCGAGCCGACCGCAACGCTTGCGCTCAGCCGCACCAGACCCAAGCGCCGTGCTCCGCGCAAGGTCGGACCGAGGCAAAAATTTCAGGCACCGACCGCGCCCGTCACACAAGAAGTGGAGTTGGGCGAGTCGATCACCATCAGTCAGCTATCACAAAAATTGTCGATCAAGGCCAACGCGGTCATGAAGACCCTTATGGACCTTGGCGTGATGGCGACCATCAATCAGAGTATCGATCAGGAGACTGCCACCCTCGTGGTTGAAGAATTCGGCCACAAGGTCAAGTTGATCGATACAGCCGCGGTCGAGACCGCGTTACAACTCGACGCTGAATACAACCCCGAGGACGCCGCAACACGTGCGCCCGTTGTCACCGTGATGGGTCATGTCGACCACGGCAAGACTTCCTTGCTTGACTACATTCGCAAAGCCAAGGTTGCCGAAGATGAGGCCGGCGGCATCACGCAGCACATTGGTGCCTACCGCGTAGCGACTGACCAGGGCGACATTTGCTTCATTGACACCCCCGGCCACGCTGCATTCACTGCGATGCGCGCTCGGGGAGCCAATTGCACCGATATCGTCATTCTTGTGGTCGCTGCTGACGATGGTGTCATGCCGCAGACCGAAGAGGCGATTGCGCACACCAAGGGCGCAGGTGCCACGATGGTGGTTGCTGTTAACAAGATGGATACGGAAGGCGCGGACCTCGAACGTGTGAAGAGTGATCTTGCGGCGAAGGACGTGATTCCGGAGGAATGGGGTGGTGAGATCCAGTTCATTCCGGTTTCAGCAATGACCGGCGCCGGCGTCGATGACTTGCTGGAAGCTGTGTCCTTGCAGGCGGAATTGCTTGAACTGAATGCCGTCGCCAAAGGCCCGGCGCAGGGCGTCGTGCTCGAGTCACGGCTGGACAAGGGCAAGGGCTCTGTGGCCACGCTGCTCGTACAAAATGGCACGCTGGCACAGGGTGACATCATTGTTGCCGGTGAGAATTACGGCCGTGTTCGGGCATTGACAGACATCAACGGTGAGCGCGTTACGTCGATCGGCCCATCAACACCGGTGTCTGTTCTCGGGCTTGATGGGACGCCGGGTGCTGGCGATCCGTTCACCGTAGCCAAGGACGAGAAAAAAGCCCGGGAAGTCGCCGAATTCAGGCGCGAGAAGGCCACGAGCAAGCGCTTGGGATCGCCGTCTGCCAATCTCGACACCTTCATGCAGGCATTCGGCTCAGAAGAGGTCAGCTATCTCAACATCGTGGTGAAGGCGGACGTGCGGGGCTCTCTCGAAGCAATCATTTCGTCGCTCGAAGAGTCGGGCAACGAGGAGGTTAAGGTAAAAGTTGTGTTCAGTGGCGTTGGCGCGATTACCGAATCCGACGTCAACTATGCAGTGACGGCCAATGCCGTTGTTTTCGGCTTCAACGTGCGCGCGGACAACGCCGCCAAGAAGCTGATCGAACGTGAAGGCATTGATCTGCGGTACTACAAGGTCATTTACGATCTTGTTGATGATGTCAAAGCCGCGCTCTCGGGGATGCTGTCGCCGGAAGTGCGTGAAGAGATCATAGGTATCGCACAAGTTCGTGAGGTGTTTGACTCCAAGAAATTCGGTCAGATTGCAGGCTGCATGGTGACCGAAGGGACGGTGTCCCGGGCGAAGCAGATCCGCGTTCTGAGAGACCATGTTGTCATCTTTGAGGGTGAGCTTGAGTCGCTCCGGCATTTCAAGGACGAGGTCCCTGACGTGCGTTCCGGCACTGAATGCGGAATTGGCGTTCGCAACTACAATGATGTCAAGACTGGTGATCAGATCGAGGTCTTCGATACCCGTGAGGTCGAACGGGTCCTGTAAGATCCTCTGCCCGCATGCCAAGAGAATTCTCCCGGGGTCAGCGGCTCGCTGACATGATTCAGCGTGAGTTGGCGCAGATCATCCAGCAGGAAATGCGCGATCCAAGGCTGGGCCTCGTCACGCTGAATGAAGTCAGGGTGAGCAGGGACATCGCCTACGCGGACGTCTACTACACGCGGTTTGGAACAGAGCCTGGCGAAGACGACATTCTGAACAAGGCGGCCGGCTTTCTGAGGAGCGAACTCGCCCGACGTCTCCGGACCCGAACGACGCCGCGTCTGCGATTTCACTATGACGAAAGCCTGGACGCCGGCGAGCATATGGACGCGGCTATCCGGACGGCGCGCGCGGGAGACAGTGATGCAATGGGTCAGGATGATGAACCGAGCGGACCGCCTGCGGTCGACAAGTAACAGGGGCTGAAGGTGCGGCGACGCGGCAGAAAGATTGATGGCATTTTGTTGTTGGACAAACCGCCGGGGGCGACCTCGAACGGCGCGTTGCAGCATGCAAAGCGGCTCTTTAGCGCGGCTAAAGCCGGGCACACTGGCAGCCTTGACCCGCTGGCAACCGGCGTTTTGCCACTCTGCTTCGGCGAAGCGACCAAGTTTTCGCAGTTCTTGCTGGAGGCAAACAAACGGTACCTGGCGGAGGTAACCCTGGGTGTGTTGACCGACACCGGCGATGCGGATGGCAAGGTCACAGGCGGGAGCCCGCCAGGCGTGTACACCGATGAGCGCATCGAATCGGTTCTCGAGATGTTCCGTGGCGAGATCGATCAGGTGCCTTCCATGTTTTCTGCGCTTAAGGTCAATGGCGAACCTTTGTACAAGCTGGCTCGACAAGGCATTGAAGTTGAGCGGAAATCGCGTAAAGTCACGATCTTCGAGTTGGACTTGGTCGAACGGCGTGACAAGTTGCTGGTTCTTGAGATCCATTGCAGCAAAGGCACGTACATCCGATCCCTCGCCGAAGACATTGGCAACGAATTGGGTTGCGGCGGTCATGTCAGCGCCCTCAAGCGCCTGCAGTCAGGTCCATTCCAACTTGAAGAGACGTACACACTCGACCAATTGAGTCGTGTGCGTGACGAATCAGGCCTTCATGGCCTCAACGATTGTCTGCTTCCCATCTCTGCGGCCGTTCAGGATTGGCCGTCGGTGGAAATAGCAGAGATAACCGCCTCGTATCTGAAGCAGGGGCAGGCGGTGCAGATCCCACATCCACCCACCAACGGCTGGGTCAGGATCTTTTCGGATGGTGCCTTTCTCGGCGTCGGTGAAGTCATCGATGACGGCAGGATAACGCCGCGCAGACTCATCAGCGGCCGGTAAGACACCTCGCCTCGTGTGGAGGCGCGCTTCACGAATCCACACTACTCAACTGGGCTGATCTGTAGGTATGCGCGGACCCGCCCTCACTCAAAAATGCATATTCAGGAGTCAAAATGGCACTCTCTGCTAGTGAGAAAGCTGAAATCGTTAAAGACTATTGCGGATCTGATGGGGACACCGGTTCACCGGAAGTCCAAATCGCTCTACTGACCGCGAATATCGACAAGCTGCAGAATCATTTCAAAGAGCATAGTCACGACCATCATTCGCGAGTCGGGCTGTTACGCATGGTTAGTCGTCGGCGCAAGCTGCAGCAGTATCTGCAGCGCAAAGACCTTGACCGATACGCACGACTCATCAAACGACTCGGGTTGCGACGATAGCGTCAGCAGACCCGATGCCGGCCGACGGGATGTCGTCCGGCGAATTCAATTGGAGAAGAAAGTGATAAGAAAAACGTTTATGTATGGTGAGAGGGAAATGACCCTCGAGACGGGGCGCATCGCACGTCAGGCAAATTCTGTATTGGTATCGATGGACGACACGGTCGTTCTGGTTGCAGTTGTTGGTCGAAAAGACGTGTCCCCGAATCAGGCTTTTTTTCCCCTGACTGTTAACTACGAAGAGAAAACCTACGCTGCCGGCAAGATTCCCGGTGGCTTTTTCAAGCGAGAAGGCCGGCCGTCTGAGAAAGAGACGCTTACGTCTCGCCTGATTGACCGACCCATCCGACCGCTCTTTCCCAAAGGGTTTCTTAACGAAGTCCAGGTGCAGTGTCAGGTCATGTCGGTGAACAAAGATCTCGACGCAGACATTGCGGCGATGATCGGTGCGTCGGCCGCGCTGTCACTTTCCGGAATGCCGTTTGCAGGTCCGATTGGTGGTGCGCGAGTCGGCTTCAATCGTGATGGCTATCTGCTGAACCCCGGTTATGAAGCGCTTGCGACATCCGATCTCGACATGGTTGTTGCGGGCACGGAGTCTGCGGTACTCATGGTCGAGTCGCAGGCAGCAGAACTCACCGAAGACCAGATGCTGGGCGCCGTCTTGTTTGCACATCAGGAAATGCAGGTCGTCATCAAGGCGATCAAAGAGCTCTGTGAGGAAGTTGGTGTTACGTCCTGGGGTTGGCAGCCCGAAGCGGTCAACGAAACGCTCGCCGGTCAGGTCGCAGACGGGTTTGGCGATGGGTTGAACGAGGCGTACCAGATCAGTGACAAGATGGCGCGGCAGGATCGCGTCGCAGAGTTGCGCAGCGCTGCGGTCGAGCAGATAGCTGGCGGCGATGCGGATGTTGACGCTGGTGAAGTATCAGGCGCGTTCAGCGCACTTGAGAAGAAAACGGTCCGTCGCCGCATCATCGCGGGCGAACCGCGGATTGATGGTCGTGACACGAAAACGGTGCGCTCGATCTCGGTCGAGGTGGGCATTCTGCCCAAGACGCATGGCTCGGCGCTCTTCACGCGCGGCGAAACGCAGGCGATCGTGACTGCTACCCTGGGTTCGACCCGGGATTCTGCGATCGTCGATGCCCTCAGTGGGTCGTTCCGGGATAACTTCCTGCTGCATTACAACTTCCCGCACTACAGCGTTGGTGAAACCGGTTTCTCCGGCGGACCCAAACGCCGCGAAATTGGCCACGGTCGTCTCGCGCGGCGCGGTATCACTGCGGTTCTTCCATCGGCGGCTGACTGGCCATACACCACGCGGGTTGTATCCGAGATCACCGAATCGAACGGGTCGTCATCGATGGCTAGCGTCTGCGGTGCGAGTCTTGCGTTAATGGACGCAGGCGTTCCACTTAAAGCGCCAGTTGCAGGTGTGGCGATGGGTCTCGTGCTGGACGCGGACGGCTTTGCCGTCCTCACCGATATTTTGGGCGACGAAGATCATCTGGGCGACATGGACTTCAAGGTTGCGGGCACTGAGACCGGTGTGACTGCATTGCAGATGGACATCAAAGTTCAGGGCATTACCGAAGAGATCATGGATCAGGCCCTGGGCCAGGCCAAAGATGCGCGACTGCACATCCTCGGTGAGATGAACAAGGTACTCCCGGCCTCTCGTCAGGAAGTATCGGATAACGCACCGGTCACGGCCACGATGAAGGTTGAGACGGATAAGATCCGGGACATCATCGGCAAAGGTGGCGCCACCATCCGGTCGATTACTGAAGAGACCGGCGCGCAGGTTGACATCGCAGATGACGGTACGGTCACGATCTTCGGCGAAGGGGCTGAGTCCAAGAATGCCGCGGTGCACATGATCGAAGCGATTACCGCGGAAGCCGAGGTTGGGCAGATCTACACGGGTAAAGTGGTCAAGATTGCGGACTTTGGGGCATTTGTGAACATCCTTCCGGGCAAGGACGGTCTGGTACACATCTCCCAGATTGCCCAGGAACGTGTTGAGAAGGTGACCGATTTCCTGAGCGAAGGACAGGTGGTCAAAGTGATCGTCCTCGACGTTGATCGTGGCCGAATCAAGCTTTCCATCAAGGAACTGCCAGCCTCGGAGATGGCCGAGTCGGCGTGAAGCATCAGGTCACGTTCAGAATGACTGGATGGTGACCTGACTTTTCCTGGTGGTGCTGTGTCGAAGGGCATGGAAGGCATCGAAAGGCAAAAAAAGGGGCCGGCATTTTCCCCGGCTTTTTTTTGTCCGCGTCTTTTGTCCGCCTCGTGGGGGGCGAGTACGGCTTGAGCCGTTCTTCGTTCGAGGGCGGTTGAGCCGCCACTTTTCAGGTTACAGGGCTGTTGGTGATCAGGTCATCGACAACGGCAGGGTCTGCGAGCGTGCTGGTGTCGCCGAGATTGTCCAGTTCGTTGGCGGCGATCTTTCGCAGAATCCTGCGCATGATCTTGCCTGAACGCGTCTTTGGAAGACCCGGAGCCCATTGGATGACGTCAGGTTTCGCGATTGCGCCGATCTCGGTGCGGACCAGATTCGTCAGTTCCGTCAACAGCGCGTCGGTGCCTTCTGTGCCCACCATCAGAGTGACGTAGGCGTAGATTCCCTGGCCTTTGATGTCATGCGGAAAACCAACGACAGCAGCCTCGGCCACGGCGTCGTGCAACACAAGGGCACTTTCGACTTCTGCAGTGCCCATGCGATGCCCGGAGACGTTGATAACGTCATCCACCCGGCCGGTTATCCAGAAATAGCCGTCTTCATCCCGGCGCGCGCCGTCGCCGGTGAAGTAGTAGCCTGGATAGGTCGCAAAATAGGTATCGATCAGGCGCTGATGATCGCCATAGACGGTGCGAATCTGGCCGGGCCAGGAGCCCGTGATGACGAGGTTGCCGGAGGCGGCTCCCTCTATCAGATTGCCGTCGGCGTCCATGAGCGCGGGGGTGACGCCAAAGAACGGACGGGTGGCGGACCCCGGCTTGAGGTTTGTTGCGCCCGGTAACGGCGTGATCATGATGCCCCCGGTTTCAGTCTGCCACCATGTGTCAACGATGGGGCAGCGCTCTTCACCCACAACATGGTAGTACCACTCCCACGCTTCCGGGTTGATCGGCTCGCCGACGGACCCGAGAAGGCGCACGCTCGCCCGCGATGTTTGCGTGACCCAGTCGTCGCCCTGACTCATCAGGGCCCGAAGCGCAGTGGGCGCAGTGTAGAAGATGTTGACCTGATGTTTGTCGCAGACTTCCCAACAGCGTGCTGCTGTCGGATAGGTCGGGACCCCTTCGAACATCAGCGTGGTTGCGCCGTTGGCAAGGGGACCATAGACAATGTACGTGTGGCCGGTCACCCAGCCAACATCAGCAGTGCACCAGTAGATGTCGCCATCGTGATAGTCAAAGACATACTTGTGGGTCATCGCAGCTTGTAACAGGTAGCCGCCTGTTGTGTGCAGCACGCCCTTGGGCATGCCGGTTGAACCGCTGGTGTAGAGGATGAAGAGCGGATCCTCGCTCCCCATGGGTTCTGGCTCACATACATTGCTGGCCGCGCCGATGGCATCGTGATACCAAATGTCGCGCGAGGCGTCCCAGTTGATGTTACCGCCGGTGCGCTTCACCACGAGCACGGTTCTGACGTTGGGGCAGGCGGCAAGGGCCTCGTCTGTGTTCTGTTTCAGTGGTACAGGCTTGCCACCGCGCAATCCTTCGTCCGCCGTGATCACGGTTTGGCAATCGGAATCGAGAATCCGGTCCTGCAGGGCTTGCGGAGAGAAACCGCCAAACACCACCGAGTGCATGGCACCGATGCGGGCACAGGCGAGCATTGCGTAAGCGGCTTCCGGGACCATTGGCATGTAGATGCAGACGCGATCGCCACGTTTGACACCACGGTCCTTCAGGACGTTGGCGAGTCTGCATACCTGGTTGTGCAGTTCCCGGTAGGTGATCGCAGCGTCGACGGCAGGATCGTCCCCTTCCCAGATGATGGCAATCTGATCGGCGCGGTCAGCCAGATGGCGGTCAATACAGTTGTAACTGGCATTGAGTTCGGCGCCGACGAACCACGCCGCCTCACCTTTCTCGAGGTTCGATTCCGACAGCGTGTGCCACGGCTTGCTCCAGTCGAGAAACTCATTGGCCATACGTGGCCAGAAAGCATCGGGCTGATTTATGGACTCATCGTAGAGCGCAAGATAATTGGCATTGTCGATATGGGCGCGTGCAACGGCGGTGGCCGGTGCCGGATAGACTTTATGGGCCATAGCGATTTTCTCCCGCTCGATAACCTAGGGCCGCTAATGTGCCACATCAGGAAGGTTCAGAAAACCGCTCAATGAGGCGCCAGCGCGCCAGCCCAAGGTCGCGCGATCGGCAACCGGGGCTCGTCAGAAAATCGCGGGCTTCGGGTTGTAGAAATGACGGCCAGCCTGAACTCTCGGCAGGTAATCGAGCAGGGCCGCATAGTCAGCGTCGGTGTGGGCCAAATCGATGTCCTTCGCGTTGACGATGAGGAGCGGTGTGGCGTCGTAGAAATGGAAGAATCGCGCGTAAGCCTCAATCAGGTCTGTCAGATAAGCGAGCTCGATGTGTTGTTCCGAGGCGACTCCCCGCAACTGCACTCGTCCCATCAGGGTGTCGGCGGGCGCCTGCAGATAGATGACAAGGTCCGGCATTGGCGCATCGATGGTGAGGTGGTCATAGATGTTGTTGTACAACCCGAGTTCATCGCGATCCAGGTTGATCTCGGCAAACAGCCGGTCTTTTTCGATGATGAAGTCAGCGACGCGGACCGGTTGGAACATGTCCGCTTGTCGCAACGCCTGAATTTGTTGTGCGCGTTCGAACAGGAAGAAGAGCTGGGTCGGTAGTGCCGCTTGCCGTCGGTTCTGGTAGAAACGTTCAAGAAAGGGATTGTTTTCTGGCGTTTCGAGCAGAAGTTCGCAACCGAAAGTGCGAGCGAGCCTCCGCGCAAGCGTGGTTTTGCCCACGCCGATAGGTCCCTCAACCGCAATATATCGCGGGATGCCCGGCGTTTGGGTCAACGGTTGAAGGACCTATTGGGATCAGGGTTGTATTGAAGATCCGTGCGATTGCCATCGACATCATCAGCGTCAGTCTGGGTGGCGCGATTACCATCCGGTTCGTTTTCGGCAACGTTGCCGTTGATGTTGCCGTTCATGTCGGGCTCTACAGGTCCTCGGCCACTCGCCATTGGGCCATAGATTGGTTCGCTTCCACTCTGCATGGGGCCAATCGGTGCGTGCCTGGCAATCTTGGGTCGCCGTTGTCGTTGGTTCCCGTCCTTCTCCGGCGATCTGGATTGGCCTTTGCTGTTGCCGGGTTGGCTGTCACCGCGCTGGCTGTTGCCTGACTGGGTGTTGCCTGACTGGCTGTTGCCGCGCTGGCTGTTGCCGCGCTGGCTGTTGCCGCGCTGGCTGTTGCCGCGCTGGCTGTTGCCGCGCTGGCCGTTGCCGCGCTGGCTGTTACTGCGTTGGCTGCTACTGCGTTGGCTGTTACCGCGCTGACTGCTAGCGGACTGACTGTTACTCGGCGGACTGCTGCTGGACTGACTGTTGCCTGACTGACTGTTGCCGGACTGGCTGTCGCTGGACTGGCTGTCGCTGGACTGACTGTTACCGGCCTGGCTGTTCTGGCCAGCCTCGGGGTTGGTCCCCTTGGAGCGTCGCCGGGGTTTGCGCTTGCGCTTCTTCTTTGGTGGCCCTTCGCCGAGGCTTTGCACCATCTCCTGACGGCCGTCACCGTCTTTTTCCTGGTATTGCGTCCACCAGGCTCCCAGTCCCTCAAGTGGTTCGCCGGATTCCTCACGCAGGAGGAGAAAATCGTACGCGGCGCGGAATCGTTTGTGGGAAACGAGCGACTCGGCTCTTTTGCCATTCCTGATGGGAAGTCGAAATTGCAGATTCCAGATTTCGCGTGCCGGGATCGAGAACCGTTTCGGAATGGAGACCAGCAATTGCTGGGCTGCCAGGACGCGATTGCCTGCTTCCCAGGTTGCATCCACGCTGCTCAGGCCTTTTTCCTCCTGTGCTTCGCGTTCCTCAATGAAGGGCTGCCAAAGAATGGCGGCGATGATGAATGCGGGAGTAACAGGCAGATCTTCGCTGATTCGCCGATCCGTGCTTTGCAAGGCGAGTTCGGTCAAACGGGTTGAACGCTCGGGTTCCTTGTGGTTGCGAGAACCGGGGAAGAGCCACTGAAAGATGTCGTACTGTTCCATCAGGGTGTGGGTCGACAGCGCCTGACCGGACATAAACAGTTTAAGGAATTCTTCGAACAATCGCGCGGCGGGTACGTCCTGGAGCAGATGTCCGAGTTCCCGGATTGGGTCGCCGGTGGCTGGCTCGAAAGTGAAATCGAGTTTCGCGGCGAACCGCATGGCGCGAAGCATGCGGACCGGGTCTTCGCGGTAGCGAGCGGTCGGCTCGCCGATTAGCCGGATCACCTTGTTCTTTAGATCAGTTAGCCCGTCGACAAGGTCGGTCACCTTATTGTCGTCGGCGTTGTAGTACAGCCCGTTGATTGTGAAGTCCCGGCGAAAGACGTCCTCTTCGAAGGTCCCATAGTCATTGTCCGACAGAATCATGCCGCCGTCGCTCGTCTCAAGGTTCGAGTCAACTGCCT
>CAVOBC010000004.1:0-38219 GCA_963693635.1 Gammaproteobacteria bacterium
TCTTGGTCATGCCCTGGGCGAAGCCGTTCAGGCGATCCTGGGTCTTGTACCAGTCATAGTCGGTTGCCCAGTACTGGCAGAACTCCCGTGCATAGGCGAGCGGCACTCCCTGGCTCCAGTCATCCGGCGTCTCGGCGTCCGGCCACCGGGTAGCACTCAGCCGCTCACGCAGCGTGTCAATCTCCGCCTGGGGAATATCTATTTGAAATTCGTTGATCCCGGTCATCAGGCAACCCTCCTTGCGTCATCCATGCGTTATGCATATCTCATGCATACCTCACGCATACATGTGGCGTGAGAGTATCTGAAACGCGGCACAACGTGAAAGGCTCAGGGGCTCAGAGCGGTCAGTCGACAACGTTAGTCGATGACTTCTTCGAGCAACTCAACCGTGCCGCCCGCTTCAAACACAGGATTGCCGGGCAGAAGTTGCCGAATGTCATCCATCGTCTCTGCTACCGCGTCGGCAGCACCAAGACCAATAGCCCGGTCAGGACTGCGCGCAGCGTCCATGCTTGTTCCGGATTCATATCGTTGACCGATACAATGGACCCGGGGCCGCTCATTCAGCATCACTGAGGTACAGACCATGGCGACGATCCATCCGGAACTATCTGACGAGTTGCAGGCATTCATTCGTGCGCAGCACATGTTCTTCATCTCAACCGCACCACTGGCCGCCGACGGGTTGGTCAACGCCTCGCCCAAGGGGCTCGACACCTTGCGGATTCTGGATCGCCTGACGCTCGCCTACCTCGACCTGACCGGCAGTGGCGCAGAGACCATCGCGCATCTCCGCGAGAACGGGCGCTTCGCGCTCATGTTCTGCTCGTTTGCCAACAAACCGTTAATTCTACGGATTCACGGCACTGGCGAAGTGATCGAGAGCCATGACCCTGCGTTTGAAACGATGATCGATCTCTTTCCGCGACGCGCGGGTACGCGGGCAATAATCAAACTCACAGCGCGCCGAATTGCAGACTCGTGCGGCTGGGGCGTCCCGGTCATGGACTTCACGCGAGAGCGCGACACCTACGGTGCCTACATCGACAAACTGGACGCAGGCGCGATCCAGGCGGGCCAGCGCGCGACCAACCTCGCGAGCCTCGATGGATTACCGGCGCTGTCGGAACCAACCCGCGAAGACGCGATCGGGTACGAGCCGATCTGAACGCGACCATTAGCCGTGCCGGGACCGCGCGAGTGCGTAACCGCACGCGTCCAATCGGTGCCCCACAGGCACCCTGTATCAGCAGGTGCTTTGTCAGCAAAAAGGAGAAACCCGGGAATGACTGCCACGCTCGATTGGTACGGATGCGCCACATTTCGATTGACCATCAACGGCAAGAAAATCTTTCTGGATGCCTACATCGATCGCGCAAAGGGCGCGGTCGGAACCGGCCTCAAGGCAGATGATATCGATGCGTGCGACTGGATTTTGGTCGGCCACAGTCATTTCGATCACCTCTGGGGTGCCGAGCGCATCGCCCGTCAAACAGGCTGCACCGTCATCGGCAGCTACGAGTCTGTGCGCATCCTGCATGAGGAAGGCATTCCACTGTCCCAACTGATGCCGGTCGCGGGTGGTGAAACCGTCGACCTCGGTGACGGTGTGCTCGTACGTCCCTATCCAAGTCAACACTCGTGCGTCTGGAGTCACAGCCAGATGCAGGACGCCGGCGACGTTTGTATCGGCGATCTGGGGGTGACCCACCAGGAGCGCCTGGGTCGCCTTGCCGAACTCGGCAAGTATTTCGGCGGTCTCGACGACGACATCCGCCGACACCTCGAAATCAGCAATCAGGAAGCCCGGGGTGACGGCGGCGCCCTGGTCTTCGTCATCGACACACCGGAAGGTTCGCTCTTCTATCAGGATACGTCAGGCCATTGGTCCGGCATCCTTGAAAACCTGCGTCCCGATGTGGCGATCATCGCCGCCGCCGGGCGCGGCAACATCAATGGCGAACCCATCCAGGGCTCACTGGCCGAGTTCGTTGCGCAGCAAGCGGATCTCCTAAAGCCACGCCGGGTCATCCTTAGTCATCACGACAACTGGTTGCCCGGGTTCTCAATTGACACAGACGTGGGGCCAATCCGCGAGGAAATCGGTCGCGTGCTGCCCGACTGCGAACTATTGGAACTCGGCTACCTGGACGGCACTGGCGTCTGGTGATCAGGCGGTCGTAATGCCGATGGAATCACGGCGTGGGCTCGACGCGTCGCCTGCACCGGGCACGCGGTTGTAGATTGCAACCAGGTAGGGTGAAGGTTTGTGATAGCCGGTACGCAGTCGCTCGAAGCGTTCCATCGTCACCAGCATATGCACCATCTTGTCCAGCTTGAAGTGCCGCCAGCCATCACGAACCGTGCCGGTGGCCAGTTGGAAGCCTCGCAATATCTCCTCACCGTCCTCAGCAATGCCGTAAACATACGGCTCAACCCTTCGATCGGTATCGTCGTAGGTGAAAGTGATGACCTGTCGGCTGGAGATGGCACCAGAGACCAATTCGTTCATCCATGAACTCTCTGGCTTGATTCTGACGAAGATACATACGCTGATTGCATGGCCAATACAAAAACGATGAGACGACCCGGGGCATGCCTCGCGCATCACAAATTACCTGGACATCGTTTGAGATTGTGGCGGGTCATCGTCGTGCGGGCATGGTGAAAACTCTACCGGCGATGTCTCTGTGACGCGGCTTCCGTCGTCACGCAGGACGTCGACGTCAATGCTGCTTTTCGCTTTCGACAACGTGATGTGCATCCGCTCAGAATACAAAATATCGCCGGGCCCGTCGTCAGGCGTCGTCTCCCTGAACACCGCGGTCGCCAGTGGCTTAGCCTTCACGCGTGCTATCTGTTCGAGTGGTAAAGTGGCTGCGTTTATTGGCACCCGCCCTCCTCTCCCGAGCCCTCCTCGCCCGAGGAATAAGGAATTCACGGCATGCCTTCGGCTCGACACAACTCTTGAGCAGTTCCCTTTCCCAATGAAGCTCTATTCATGAAGTTGGGTGTCTGCAACGTTATGCAACAACATTAGCGGGGGTGGCATGACGGGAAAATCTTCTTCAAGCGGCGCGCGCGCCGCCGGCAAGGTCGCACTGGTGACTGGTGGGGCATCCGGCATCGGTCACGCCACCGCGACGCTGCTTGCAAGCGAGGGCGCTGACGTGTGGATCGGGGACATCAACGCCAACGCCGGCAACGACGTCGCCACGGCTATCGGCGCCCGCTTCATTGAACTGGATGTCACAAGCGAAGCGTCGTGGAGCAGCGCTGCGTCCGCAATCCAAAGCGCCCACTGCCGACTCGACATTCTGATCAACAATGCCGGCATCTCTCCCCATGACGACGTGGAGAGCTTCGAGCTGGATGCATGGCGCAGGATTCATCAGATCGTCGTGGAGAGTATGGCCATTGGCTGCCACACCTGCCTGCCGCTGTTGAAGGAATCGGCGGCGGCGGCGATCGTCAACCTGTCATCGGTCGCGGGCCTGATGGGCTCGACCAATTACCTGTCCTATGGTGCGGCCAAGGCCGGGGTGCACAATCTGTCGAAGTCCATTGCCATGTACTGCGCCAGCAAGCGTTACCCAATTCGCTGCAACTCGGTGCATCCGGGGTCAATCGACACACCGATTCTCGATGCTGACAAAGCGCTGCATGGTGAGCTTGCGATAACGATGCGCGAGAAGACGATCCCCCTTCGACGTCTGGGGCAAGCCTCGGAAGTTGCCAGCGGTATCTTCTTTCTCGCGTCAGACGAGGCGAGCTTCATCACGGGTACCGAACTCGTGATCGATGGCGGCTTCACGGCCCGGTGAAGCGCCACTAACCAGAGAACGGGGGAACCAGAAAAGTGGATCCTAAAGCTGTCGTCGCCTATGTCGAGCCACTCTCGGTTACGGCAGGTGATACGTTGCGCGTGATGGTGAGTTGCTCGCAAGCGAAGTATCACGCAGACCTCGTGAAACTCATCTGCGGCGACGACCGCCCCCGCGGCACGGGTTTTGCCGAGGCAACAGTCGTCGCTGATTTCGCAGGAACCTATGACGGACGCGAGCAACCGCTCAACTGCGGGTCATACGCCGAATTGCGCGACTTACCTGCGTTCCTGGCGCTCACTTTTCGCTGCGACGTATTTCCAACGACACCCGCGCTGCCGAACCAATCCATCGTCTCCGGTCCCGGTTTTGACCTCAGCATCAATGACGCCCATCTGATGCTCACAGCCCGAGACAATACATTACGCCTAAACCTGCCGATGAAGGCGTCGCGCTGGCACGAGATTCACGTGGCAAGCGATGGCGCGACGACGCGCCTCAAATGCATCGCACATGGCCTGGGAGTGTCCGAACCCGCGCAGGCTCACGTCGAGGCACACGGCCACTTTGGGGTTTCGACCGAGGCTGGAAACTGGTATCTCGCCGCCCTGCAGGGTCGCCCGGGCTTCAACGGGCGAATCGAAGCGCCCGCCTTCGGCACCGGCGAGGCTGCGGTCATCTGGGACTTCAGCGTCGACATGGCAGCGTCCACCTTGCGCGCGTCCACCGGCCACGTTGCCGAATTCATGCAACACCCGGCACGAGCCGTCAAAGGCAGGCGCTGGGACGGCAGCACCCAGCGGTGGGGGGACGACCCTGCTCAATATGCGGCGGTGCACTTCCACGATGACGACCTGACCGACGCAAAGTGGCAAGCGGATATCGAGTGGCGCATCCCCACCGACCTGCCAAGCGGCGTCTACGCCGTGCGGCTGACACCGCAAGACGGCGACGCTGACGACGCAGGTGCAAGCGAGGACCACGCGGTGTTTTTCGTGCGCCCGGCCCCCGGCGCACGCCGGGCCGACGTGGTGTACCTCGCTTCCACCGCCTCCTACATGGCCTACGCCAACCAGCACGATTCGCTCTTTCGCAACCGCAATCGCAGCGAGGCCTGGTATCTTACGCACCCGGAGGTTGGCAAGTCGCTCTATGAATATCATAGCGATGGTAGTGGCGTTATGTACTCATCACGCAAGCGGCCCATTCTCAACCTGAAGCCGCGCACACTGACCTGGTCGTTCAACGCCGATACCAATGTCACCGCGTGGCTCGAAAACGAAGATCTACCATTCGATGTGGTGACGGATGAGGACCTTCACCGCGAGGGCGCGGCGATTCTGTCTGGATATCGCGTAGTCGTCACGGGCACGCATCCCGAGTACTACTCAACCCGCATGTCCGATTCCCTACAGGCGTTTCTGTCGGCGGGAGGACGGCTCATGTACATGGGCGGCAACGGCTTTTACTGGCGAATCGCCTTTGATCCATCCGACCCCGCCGTTATTGAAGTCCGCCGTGCCGAGGGTGGCACGCGCATGTGGATGGCGGAACCCGGCGAGTACTACCACGCGTTCACTGGCGAATACGGCGGTCTCTGGCGCCGGCTTGGTCGACCGCCCAACCAACTGGTTGGCATCGGCTTCGCCGCTCAGGGGTTTGACGGCGGCACCTACTACCGGTTGCAGCCCGACGCCGACGACCCCCGTGCGGCGTTCGTCATGGCTGGCATCAATCAGGAGCAGGTTCTGGGCGACTACGGCACCCAGGGCGGCGGCGCTGCGGGCGAAGAAATTGATCGCTGGGATCCTTCGCTTGGCTCGCCCGCTCATGCGCTCGTTCTCGCGAGTTCCGAGGACCACCGACCCGGCATGATGCGAACCATCGAAGAGTTTCATGCGACGGAATCGCCACGCTCGGATCATCCCAAAGTTCGTGCTGACATCGTCTTCTTTGAGACCCCGTCCGGCGGGGCGGTTTTCTCTACGGGCTCCATCTCATTTGCGGGCGCTTTGTCCCACGACGGCTACGACAACGATGTGGCCCGCATGTGCCGGAATGTGCTGACGCGTTTCGCCAGTGCGGAAGCGTTTGACTATCCGGGCTGACATATTCGAGAGGGGCCTCCGCCCCTCTCGCGCTCTCCCCCAACAGGCTTGGCCGGTGGGGCTCAGAGCTGTTTGTTACGAGAGGGGGCTCTGGCCACTCCACGACCATCATCGCGGCGAGACGTGACGTCAGCTGATCTTTAGGCGCGTGACGAGGCTGGGCAATACGTCGTTGACGTCCGCCCACAGTTTGAGATCGAAGTCCGGGTCGCCCCGACAGGTTCCCCGATTAATTGCGGCGACGGGTTTGCCGAGGCGCTTGGCTTCGCGACAGAATCGATAGCCGGAAAACACCTGAAGGGAGCTTCCTGCGACCAGTACCGCACTCGCTTCTTGAAGGGCCGCCATTGCCATGTCAACGCGGTCTTTTGGGACACCGCCGCCATAGAAGACAACGTTAGGCTTTAGGATTCCGGCGCAATCGTCACAGGCCGGAACAACCACATCTCCGATACGGATGTCTGACAGATCAGCATCCCCGTCGGGTGCCTGCTGGGCTGCCTCGCGTGCGAGGCCCGGATTGGCAGCGAGGAGCGTCCTCTGAAAGTCGTCGCGACGCGATCTTGCTCTACAGCCTGTACAGATAATCTGATCGATGCGGCCATGCAGGTCAACTACTTGCTTGCCGCCCGCACGCTGCTGCAGTCGGTCGACGTTCTGAGTCACGATGAGTTTGATGAAGCCCGCGGCTTCTAACGCCGCGAGGGCGCGGTGACCGGCGTTGGGTTGCGCATCGCGCATCAGCGGGAAGCCTGCCATCGAACGCGCCCAATAGCGCTGCCGCACCGCGTGGCGGGTCATGAAGTCGTTGTGCAGGATGCGCCGCCGCGACCGCCATTCGCCCCGTTCGTCACGATAGGCCGGAATCCCCGAGGCTGTGCTGAGACCCGCGCCCGTCAGCACCAGGAGCGGCGAATGGGCGCGGACAAATGCGGTCAAGTCGGCCAGTTGAGCTTCGATCATTGCCAGCATGACGCAATTGAAGCATCACTTCGACCGCCAATCACCCTGATTTTGCGATTTCAGCATGATCCTGGCCGGTCGGCGAGCAAGGTAGTCCACCGACCATTCCGCGACCACTAGCCTCGGACGATCGGGGCAGACAGGCGCACCCCCCGAGGCGTACAGTCCAGCGAGCCTGTCTCAAACGTTGACCCCACCGCTCAACGACGGCCTGCCAACGATCTCGACACATCGGCGCGCGGTCAAGTTGTCTGCTGAATGAAGCACAATCTGCGCGTCCTGCCTGGCAACTCACCTCACGGAGTAACCATGAAAATCAGCGTATACATCTTGTTATTCAGTCTCTTCTGGGGTCAGGCACTCGCGGTGCAAACCGCGACCTGGAACGAGTTCACCGCGGACAAGACAAAATTCTCGCCCATGGGTAACTACGGCGTCAACGTCAGGGCCGTGATAGGCGTCCAGGGTGTCGGAAGCGCCCAACCGACCTAGCGGTGCTTTCGCGAAAGAGACAAGAAAACCTGGGTAGAATACGGCAACAAGAACGCCCAGCCGATTCATACGCTGCGCTTCGAGAATCGCGACGACGGGTCAGTGTATCTGTATGACCGCAAGCGCAAGGCGAAGATCCAGATCGATCTGTTTCAGGAAAAGATCTACTACAGCGGCCGCAAGAACAAGGAATGCGGGTCTACTACCAAGTCTACATGCCGCTCACCGAACGGAGCGCCGAGGTTGACTGCTACAGAACGTTAGACCGCAAAATCGCCTGGGACGCGTCCGGCAACAAGCGTTGGAAACCTCAGGATATCCGGGCACTTTGCTACAAGACCGAGAATGCCGTGGCGACGGCCGACTGTTTCGAAAACATCTTCGCCCAAAGCGGCAACACCGTAGACAGCATTTACGCCTGCCAGTCAGAAGCGGCCCAGATAGCGCGCAGCAATGCGGCGTATCGGCAACAGGTCAAAGCCTCGGAAAAGGCGATGTTGACCCAACTTGTCAGCAACTGGCGCTCTCAACAGGCAGGTGAGAAGGCAGCATCAGCGCGCGCCAGGACCACGACCCGCCATCACTCGGCGGAAAAGACCCGCCTTATGGCGGACGCCGCGGCGCGTGAAAAACTGTTCGCCAATGCGCGCGACCTGCTTGCCACCCTCAATGAAGCGCAGATCACCGCGCCACAGTTGGCGATTGTAGACCTTGCCCACGACCTTGAAGCCGACGGTCTCGGCAGTCTGAATGCCCGGCCACCGGCGCAACACGCCACCGCAGATGACTCAGGTGACTGGAACAGGCAGGTGGACACACGCCTCGCCAACGAGACCGCCACGACCGTGCGTTTTCGTTACCACTACCTGATGTCGACCGGCCCGTGGCAGGCCGTGTTGCCCGGAACCGCCGGGCACTTCCAGGCGATGGATTACGACGATCGCGGACGGTACCTGCAGACGGTCGACGTGGAGTACCAGGCGCCGCAAGCCTGGTAACCCCTCACGCAATTCAAAAAGACAGGTCATGACCTGTCTTTTTGCGTTACGGGCGGTGGCGCTGACCCCAGCACCTGGAAGTTGATCGCACACTGACATGCACTGGGTCAGTCTCTCGCGGCTGCCCACCAGCAGGTTGCTGAAAAGCAGCCTGCCGTTAGTGGCGAGCGCTATCTATGGCACACTAATAGCGAGTTAATAGCTAGTTGGTAGCGAGCTAGTGCGAGTTACCAGGTATCCACGTATGGGCGTTTTTTGACCGTCCGCGGCGGCGTCGGCGGCAGACTCTTCAATCCCCTGGCCACCCAGGCACGGGTGCCCTCAGGGTCAACCACGTACTTGGCGCCCGAGTTGATCGCCCGTGCTGTCTCGTAGCTATCTGCGACCCGCCGGTCATAGGCGGCCTTGCGCTCATCGGCGTCTTCCATCGCGGCCAGTTCCCGACGGGCAGAAAGCTTGACCGCGCCTTCAATGTTCATACCCGCGAATTCCGCCGTCGGCCACGCAATCGTGAATAGCGGAATGAACGCCGCGCCACCGATCATCGCCTGTACACCAAGACCGTAGGCCTTGCGCACCATGACGCCAAACATCGGCGTGGAACAATTCGCGCCGATATTGAACAGACGCACGGCGTGGCGAACAAGCGCCTCGCGCTCGTGGTCGGGCCCGACCATGATGCCGGGGCAGTCCATCAACACCACGATCGGTATGTCGAACGCGTCGCACAACTGGAAGAAGCGCGCAGCCTTGTCTGCCCCCGGACTGTCGATGGCACCAGCGAGATGCGCCGGGTTGTTGGCAACCACCCCGAGCGGCCGGCCCTCTACACGGATAAACGAAGTAATGACGCCAATGCCGAACCCACGCCGGATCTCGAGTACTGAGTCCTCGTCCGCCAACGTGTCAATAATGTCGCGCATCTCGTAGGTACGGACCCGATTCTCAGGAATGACGTGACGCATCCGGCGCTGATCCGGTGCTACCCAGTCAGACACCGGCCCCTGGAAGTACGAAAGATATTTCCTGGCCGTCGCCACCGCCGCCGCGTCATCCGCGACCAGAATGTCGACGCTGCCGTTCGCTTCCTGAATCGACATCGCACCCAGGTCTGCCACCGTATAACTGCCCTGCCCGCTCGCCTCGACGACAGATGGACCCGTCATGCCGATGGTTGAGTCCTCGGTCGCAATAATGACATCACAACACGCGAGCAGCGTCGCGTTGCCGGCGAAGCAATCACCGGTGTTAACGCCAACGAGGGGCACGAGGCCACTCAATTTCGCAAAGTCTGTGAACACACTCGCGTCCATCCCAACCCCGGCGCCGATCGCCCCGGCAACGTCGCCATAGGGCCTGCCCTCGCCTTCTGAGAAGAGCACGAGCGGCACCCGCCAGTCGTGCGCGAGTTCGTGGACTTGCTCCTGCCGGTAGTGGCCGTGGGTATAAGTCGCCATCACGTAGTTGCTGTG
Organism: Gammaproteobacteria bacterium; assembly: GCA_963693635.1. GTDB lineage: Bacteria > Pseudomonadota > Gammaproteobacteria > Pseudomonadales > Azotimanducaceae > CAVOBC01. The sequence continues at coordinate 9,861 of CAVOBC010000004.1, forward strand.
GACGACCGCGACCCGCGCACTGGCTTCGCCGACGATGTCCGCGTTGACCGTTCCCATCCCCATAATCGTGCCGCCCGCCGCCGACCCTGCTGCTGGCGGCCCAAACTCGCGGAAGGAACCATCATCGATGAGATCATCGAGATTTTCGCGCGGGCTGCGTCGTCCCTTGCCGTGGAGCGCCGCCACGGCCTGCTGTTGGCTCCCATCGTGATTCCGCTCGATGCGATCGTTTACCTCCTGAAGATCACCGCGAATCAGGTCAAGCTCCGCCCCCGCGTCGGCCACGATCGCGCCGCCTTCGACCTCCATCGCATTGATAAATACGACCGGATAACCCTCGCGAACGACATCGCCCACCGACATCGACACCGCACAGACGACACCGGTCTGGTCAGCTTTGATGTCATGCTGCAACTTCATCGCCTCAACGACGGCAACCGGCTGGCCGATTCGCACCTCGTCGCCGATGCCAACGCCAATTTCGACGATGGTCCCCTGCATCGGCGACACGAGGCCCACCGAGCCATCCGGGCCGACCGGCCCAACCTCCATGTCCGCCTCTTCGACGCTCTTGAGGACCAGACCTCCGACGGGCTCGACAAAGCGGCGTGCTGCCGACCTCCCCGCAAGTTGCTGCATCTGCTCATCGACAAACCGGGTATGCACCTCGCCATTGGCAAAATCGTCGTGCGCCAGGATGCTCTGCAGGAAGGCGATGTTCGTATCGATGCCCTCGATCCGGAATTCGGCGAGCGCGCGCGACGTGCGGACAATGGCATCAGCAAAGTTAGCGGAAGGTGAGTGACCGATAACCTTTGCGAGCAGAGAATCAAAAAGCAGACTGGTCTGATAACCGCTGTAACCAAAACCGTCGGTGCGCACACCGGGACCGCTCGGTGCCTCGTAGGCGCTGAGTGTGCCGGCAGAGGGACGAATGGTGCCATCTTCGCCAATGGCCTCCATACAGACGCGCGCCTGGATCGCGTAACCGCGCGGCCGCGCCACATCTGGCTGGTCCAGCCCAAGATCCGCAAGCGACGCGCCCATGGCCAACCGCAGTTGCGTCTTCACAATGTCGACGCCTGTTACCTGTTCGGTCACCGTGTGCTCTACCTGCAACCGCGCGTTGGCTTCGATGAACGCGAAGGGCTGCTGGCTGCCGGCTCTTCCGTCCACCAGGAATTCAAATGTGCCCGCGTTGGTGTAACCCACACTGCCAGCAAGCCGCACCGCTGCGTCGATGATCTGATCGCGTAATCCGACATCAAGTGCAGGCGCAGGCGCTACCTCGATGATCTTCTGAAAATGGCGTTGAACACTACACTCGCGTTCACCGAGATGGGCGATCGCGCCACTGTCGTCGCCGAGAATCTGCACCTCAACGTGCCGCGCCTGACCAACGAACTCCTCGACGTACAGATCACCGTTGCCGAAGGCAGCAACCGCTTCAGCCCGACAACGTTCAAACGTCGCTGCCACGTCATCTGCCGCATCCACCATGCGCGAACCACGGCCACCGCCGCCGGCAACCGCCTTGATCATCATGCTGCCCCCGGCGCCTTCAGCATGCAGGGCATCGAAGAACGCACGCGCTTGCGCCACCGAAACCGCATGGTCGATCCCCCTGACGATGGGCACGCCCGCGGCCGTCGCTGCCGCCCGCGCGCGCGCCTTGTCGCCAAACAAATCGAGCATCTCCGCGCTGGGGCCGATGTAGGTCACGCCCGCTTCGTCGCAACGGCGGGCCAGGGCCGCGTTCTCTGCCAGAAAGCCGTAACCAGGGTGCAGTGCATCACAGCCTGACTCTTTGGCGACCGCGACAATCTGCTCGATGTCGAGATAAGCGGCTGTTCCCACCCCCGAGAGCGCCACTGCCTCATCGGCCTTCCCGGTGTGCAGCGAACCCGCATCATCTTCCGGATACACAGCAACGGTGGGGATGCCCAATTCTGCGGCTGCGCGCATCAACCGGATGGCGATTTCTCCGCGATTTGCTACCAGCAACTTCATCTGGATTCCTCTACCACGTGTCAATGTTCGGTCGTTTCTTTCCGGCCCGGGGCTGCACCTCGGGAACGCTGCGTAACCCATGCGCGATCCACGCCCGCGTGTCTGCCGGGTCGATGACATCATCGACACCATAGTTGGTGCCCCCGGAATTCACCGCCCGGGCCTTGTCGACATGCATGTCAATCAAGCGTTCGTGGATGGCCTGCCGCTCACCCTCGTCCTCCACAGCAGCCAACTCTTCGCCAAAGGCGAGTTCAACGTGTCCGTCAATCGTCACATCGGCGAACTCGGCGGTTGGCCAGGCGACGGTGAAGAACGCTTCCAGCGAACTGCCGCCGCACATCGCCCGGACGCCCATCCCATACGCTTTGCGCACAACCACGCCGAACATCGGCGTCGTCAGATTGGCACCTGTTACAAAGAGACGCGCGCAGTGCCGCAGCAATGCAGTGCGTTCATACGCGGGGCCGGGCATGATTCCGGGACAATCCATCAGTGACAGCACTGGCAAATCAAACGTGTCGCACAGTTGCAGGAAGCGCGCGCCCTTGTCCGACCCGTCACTGTCTATGGCACCGGAGAGATGATGCGGGTTGTTGGCGATGAGACCCATCGGACGACCCTCCACGCGGATGAACGCTATGATCATGCCGACGCCAAACGCCTCGCGAATCTCGAGGACAGAGTCCTCATCTGCAAGGGTGCCGATGACCTCGCGCATGTCGTACAACTCGGATCGATTCTCCGGCACGATGTCGCGCAGGCGGCCTTGGTCCGGCGTCTCCCACTGATCGGTCGCACCTTGAAAATAGGAGAGATATTTCCGGGCCGTCTCGATCGCTGCTGCATCGTCCTTGACCAGGATGTCCACCACGCCGTTCGGCACCTGGAAGGACATGGGCCCCACTTCCTCGGGGGTGTAGATGCCGAGACCACCACCCTCAATCATGGCCGGGCCGCCGAGGCCGATGGTTGAATTCTCGGCCGCGATGATCACGTCGCAGGACGCAAGCATGACGGTGTTGCCCGCAAAGCAGCGACCGGAATTGATTCCCACCAGCGGTACAAGTCCGCTCAGTTCACACAGTTTGGTAAAGGTGTAAGAGTCTACGGGTGGGCCGCCACCACCCCGACCCGCGATGTCCACCGAGGATGCTGCGGCGCGCTGCCCGTCGTCATCGCCCCGGCGCAGCCCAGCCTCGGCCGCGATGTCCACACGCTCTTCTCGCTCGCCGCCGCTGATCCCGGGTCTGCCGCCCCCGCCCTCTGCAAAGAGCACGAGCGGAAGGCGGAAGCGACCAGCAAGGTCGTAAATTCGGTCCTGTTTGTAGTGCCCGCGACCACCTTGCGTACCCGCCACGACCATGTAGTCATAGTGAACCACGGTCGCCCGCGAACGCTCGGGGCCAAACAGGTCGCCGTTGATGTTGCCGACCCCCATGACGAGACCATCAGCTTGTGTCGTCTCGCGCAGCCACTTCTGCTTTTGCCAACTGCCTGCCGTAACGAGCGGCCCATACTCACGGAACGTGCCATCCATGAGATGCGCAATATTCTCGGCCGGGCTCCGCTGGTCCTTGGCGTGCCGCCTGGCAATCTTTTCCGCCCGATATTCGTCCCGTATATAGGATCGGCGTTCATGCACCTCTGCGAGATCGCCGCGTACCTCTTCCTGGTCCGATGGTTCATCTGCTTGCGCCGGTCGCGGCGTTACGTCCGCATCCAGGACCATCGCAATGACATCGCCCGCGCTAACGGCATCGCCCGCCGCGACCGTCACGGCCTGAACAACACAACCGCGGTCGGCCGCCACCGCATGATGCAGTTCCAGCGACTCAACGGTAACGATGGTCGTACCGGGCGCTACGCTCATCCCCTTGTCAACATGCACCGACAGGACCTTGCCCGGGACGGTCGCAACGATATTGTACGGCCCCTCCGGCACACCACTGTCGTCGTCTTCAGATTTGACCTGGGCATCATGGTTGAAAAGTGCCAGCGGATCTGACGAGTCAGCGACCCGCGCGCCCGCAAATCCTGCGGCGGCCGATGCCGTGCCACCCGCCGGCGCAACGAATCGACGAGCGGCAGACGCGCCCGCAAGATTCTGCATTTCATCGTCAACAAAACGGGTGTGAATACGCCCCATGGCAAAGTCCTTGTGGGCAAGAATAGTCTGAAGGAAAGCGATATTGGTCTCGATACCTTCGACCCGGAACTCGGCAAGCGCCCGTGAGGTGCGCGCAATGGCGTCCCCAAAGTCCGGCGAGGAAGAGTGGCCGACGACCTTGGCGAGCAGGGAATCGAACAGCAGGCTGGTCTGATAACCCCCATATCCGAAACCATCTGTGCGCACACCCGGTCCACTCGGCGCCTCGTAGGCGCTGATCGTGCCGACCGATGGCCTGATCGTGCCATCCGCGCTGATCGCCTCCATACACACCCGCGCCTGAATTGCATAGCCACGCGGCTCTGCGACGTGCGGCTGGTCGAGTCCGAGGTCCGCAATCGTTGCGCCCTCAGCGATGCGCAACTGCGCCTTGACGATGTCGACCCCGGTGACTTCCTCGGTCACCGTATGCTCGACCTGCAGTCGCGCATTGGCCTCGATGAAAGCGAAGGGCTGCTCGCCGCTGCCGCTTGCATCAACCAGGAACTCAAAAGTCCCCGCATTGGTGTAACCAACATCGCTTGCCAGGCGCACCGCTGCAGCAATGATCTGATCACGTAGATCAGTTGCGAGCCCCGGCGCGGGCGCCACCTCGATGATCTTTTGGAAGTGCCGTTGAACGCTGCATTCACGTTCGCCAAGATGCGCGATGGTGCCGCTGGCATCGCCCAGAATCTGCACCTCCACGTGGCGCGCGTGGGCAATGAACTCCTCGACGTAGAGACCACCATTGCCGAAGGCAGCCTCCGCCTCCGCCCGACACCATTCGTAGGTGGCTGCCACCTGATCCCGGCTCTCCACCATGCGCGAACCGCGACCACCGCCACCGGCGATCGCCTTGATCATCATGCTGCGGCCACCGCCAAGCTGATCAAAAAACGCGCCTGCCTCGTCGACCGTCACAGCCTGATCCAGCCCCCTCACGATCGGCACCCCGGCCGCCGCCGCCGCCGCCCGGGCGCGGGCCTTGTCGCCGAACAATTCAAGCATTTCTGGCTGTGGCCCGATGTAGGTTAATCCGGCACGCGCGCAGCTATGGGCGAGCTCAGCGTTTTCTGCCAGAAATCCATAGCCGGGATGCAGAGCGTCACAGCCTGTCTCTTTGGCGACCGCGACGATCTGTTCGATGTCCAGATAGGCCGCAGTTCCCGAGCCGCGCAGTGCGACCGCTTCGTCTGCTTTGCCGGTGTGCAGCGAACCTGCATCATCATCGGGATAAATCGCCACGGTGGGAATGCCCAACTCGGCCGCCGCCCGCATCAGCCGGATGGCAATCTCTCCCCGATTCGCTACCAACAGTTTCATCTGGTTTTGGTCTCTTTTTATCTACTAGCTATTGTCTATTTCGGTAACGCGTCGCATCTTCTTGCGGGGCCCAGTATCTCATCGATCGCGCTCGCGAAGTTCGCAGCAACGGACGGGTTATGGCGACGCGGTGCGCCAAATGCAGCGGGCCTTCCCGGTTACGACCGGCGCGGGTCGCAGGACGAACCTGAAGCACAATCTCCCGCGAGCACTAACGACCAGAATCAGCGGATCGCGCAGCCACGGTAATCGTCGCTGACGATGTCGTCACACTCCTGCCGGTAGACACCGACCCCGCCTATGTAGGGCATCAGCACCCGGGTTTTTCCTGGCACGTTGGACCCCATGTACCAGGAGTTGGCGAGAGGAAATAGTGTCGCATCACCGGCCTCGGTGTTGTGCGTCACCCAGTCGTCTTCCGCCTCGACAGTCGCCTCGATCACCGTCTTGCCCGCTTCACGCATGTGAGTCATGCAGTCGCCGATCCAGTCCACATGTTGCTCGATCGACACCATCATGTTGGAGAAGACCGACGGGCTGGTCGGACCCGTAATGGTGAAGAGGTTGGGAAAGCCTGCCACCATCAGCCCGAGGTAGGTGCGCGGTCCATGCGTCCACTTTTGCTTCAGGGTCACGCCCTCGCGGCCCTCAATGTCCACCGCGACGAGGGCACCTGTCATGGCGTCGAAACCGGTTGCGAACACGATCGCGTCGAACTCGAACTCAGCCTGCTCCGTGCGTATGCCTTTCTCGGTTACCTCAGCAATCGGTGTGCGTCGTAGGTTCACGAGTTCCACGTCGTCGCGATTGAACGTGGCGTAGTAGTTCGTGTCCAGGCACGGACGCTTGGTGCCCATCGGATGGTCAAACGGACAGAGATCTTCTGCGACCTGCGGATCATCAACCGTCTCGCGAATCTTGTCGCGGATGAACTCGCACGCCGTGTCATTCGCGGCCTTGTCCGTTATCAGATCATCGAAGCTGAGCAACATGCCGACGAGGCTGCCCGCCTCCCAACCGGCTTCGTAGCGCCGATGCCGCTCCTCGGCCGAGACGGCCAGCGCAGATTGCGTGGGTTCATCCACGGGTATCCCGAAACCAGAAGTACGCGCGGCTTCACGGTGAGCCGGGTAGTCCACTTTCATGGAATCCTGTTCGCCGTCGCGCAGCGGACGGTTATGGGCCGGCAGACTGAAGTTGGGCGTGCGCTGAAACACGGTCAGCTGCGACGCCTGCTCGGCGAGGACCGGAATCGACTGGATCGCCGACGAACCGGTGCCGATGACCGCAACCCGTTTGCCGGTGAAGTCGACCCCCTCGTGTGGCCAGTGACCAGTGTGGTAGGTCGCGCCAGCGAAGGTCTCGATACCGTTGACCTCGGGCAACTTGGAGTGGGACAGGCAACCGGTCGCCATGATGTAGTACCGGGCATCGACGGTGTCGCCCGTGGTTGTAGACACGGACCAGCGTTGCCCGGCGTCGTCCCATTTCGCTGACGTGACCCCCGTTTCAAAGCGGATGTCCCGGCGCAGGTCAAACCGGTCTGCGACATGATTGGCGTAGCGCAGGATCTCGGGCTGCGTTGGATATCGCTCGGTCCAGTTCCACGCCTGCTCGAGTTCGGATGAGAAGGAGTACGAATAAACAAGACTCTCGACATCGCAGCGGGCACCCGGGTAGCGGTTCCAATACCAGGTGCCACCCACACCCGCCGCGCGGTCCACGATAACCGCGGAAAAGCCGGCTTCTCTGAGGCGGTGCAGCATATACAGCCCCGCGAACCCAGCCCCTACAATGACCGCATCGTACTCGGTATTTTCTCCGCTCATCGTCTGCTCCTCGGGTTGATTACGTCAGGTTTAAGTCGCGTTCAGGTTGCGTCTAAGTCGCGTCTCGCCACATCTTGCCACGGTCGCGAACCGGATCGAGCAGCGACCACTCGCCCTGCTCGAGTTCATAGCCCTTCGGGAAGGGAGGCCGGGCCTCCATGCCCAGCGACTCCATCACGCGGGCGTCGCGGTAATAGCACTGCACCGTTATGCTCGTCACCGCCCTTATGAATGGGGCTGAGCTCTGCTTGAATTCATCGACGATCGCCATGCGCACGTCAAGGTCGAGGGTGGGGAAAGCCCCGCCATGGATATCCTGGCCGTGGGCATCGAGCGCAGCAAGGCCCGCTTTGACGGCCTCGGCATGTGCTCTCGCCGTCCCCAGAATGTCGGCCAGAATCAACACGTCGTCTGCACCCGGAATCGCATATTTCTCGCTCGCGGGAATCATCATCCCCACCAGCGCTGACAGGGTTTCTGCCTCGCCGTCGGTAAACGGGTTGTCACTTGCAATGGCACTCATAGAGCACGTCCTCTCTTCACAATTCTCTCCAGACCAGTCTCGACCAGCAGCGCTTCAGCAACACTTCAGCAAGAGGGCTAGTCGAACAAATTCGCGAGCCGTTTCTTCATCTGATCGGCGATATAGAGCGCGAGCGTCTGAATCGTATGGGTTGGGTTGACGCCGGCGGAGGTGACGAAAATGCTCCCATCGATGATGAAGAGATTCCTGACGTCGTGGCTGCGTCCCCATTCGTTGACCACTGACCGGGACGGGACGGTGCCCATGCGCGCGGTTCCCATGAGGTGCCAGCCACCGCCAGCAATCGGCGATTCAACCATGATCTCTTTCGCCCCCGCAGCGCGCAGAACCTCGCTGCCGCGCTCTGCGCCAAACGCCAACATGCGCCGGCTGTTCTCGGACAGGGTGTAATCGATCCGCGGTGCAGGAATGCCGTCCCCGTCCTTAAGCTCCGGGTCCAGCGTGACGGTATTGTGTTCCTCCGGCAGATCCTCACAGATGCAGGACATGCCAAGAACATGATTGAACATACTGCGGTAGGCATCGTGGTGGCCCTCGCCCCAGGGGATGCGCCCGGACATCACGCCGCCAAGCGCGGTTCCGACCACCCGGTTGCCGCGATGCATCTCCATGGTGAAGCCACGGACAAAGTCGCGATCGTGACCTGTTTCGTAGAACTCCTGGCTCCAGAGACAAAGCGGCGGCCCCTTGTAGCCATCCATCTCGTCATCGAAAACCCCCTGTATGTTCGCATAAGGGTGAAACATCAGGTTCTTGCCAACGAGACCGCTGCTGTTGGCAAGGCCATCCGGAAACGCGGTCGACGTTGAGTTGAGCAGTATGCGCGGGGTGCCGACACCGTTGCAGGCCATGACGACGACCTCGGCTCCCTGAAACTGCTCGTCGCCGTTTTCGTCGTAGTAGATGACGCCAGAGGCCATACCCGCGTCGTTCAGCGTTATCTCACGCACCCGACACCGCGTGCGAACCTCGACGCCGGCGCGGATGGCATGCGGCCAGTAGGTAACGTCGGTGCTCGCTTTCGCCCCCTGCGCACAACCGCTGCCGCAAGCGCCAAGGTTGATGCACCGCGCGCGACCATCGTAGTCAGTCGTCGCTATCGCGGTATCAGATGGCCACCAGTGCCAGCCCTTCTCGTTGAATGCCTTGCCGAAGACCTCGCCCGAATGGCCCATTGGCAAGGGCGGCATCACTGACTGCTTGGCGGGATAAGCCGTGTCGCCGGCGAGACCGGATACCCCCATCATGCGCTCGTTCTCGGCGTAGAAGCCCTCGAGGGCCTCGTAGTCGAGCGGCCAGTCATCGCCAACGCCGTCCAGAGACTTGATGCGAAAGTCGGACGGGTGAAAGCGCGGGAAGTGGCCCGCGTAGAGAATCGTACCGCCACCCACGCCGTTGAAATTAGCGACCGCAATGGGCGAGTTGTCATCGTTGATTGGATAGTCCGTATCGCGCTTGCGCCGATTCGGACTGATACTAAAATCCGTAAAACTGCGGGCTTCCCAGTCGGTACCAGTACTCGGATACTCCGCCGGATTCATCCAGTCACCCTGTTCCAGGCAAAGGATGTGCATGCGCGTGTCAGCAAGGCTCCATGCCATCGCAGCCCCTGACGCGCCCGCACCAATGATCAAGACATCTACCGGATCGTTAACCACAGGAGCTCCTCTTTCTCGTCTCGTTCATTGTGGTCCCCGGGCGTCCGGCAACCAATTGCGGAAGTCAGTCCATGGTCGGCGCGGCGCCGCCGATGGGCGTTGCAAGTTCTGCCTCGGTCACAAGCGCAACGCCATGGTGCCGCTCGCCACTCGCATCCGTCCAGAATGGAATCTCATTGTTCTCACATTTGTCGAGCAACGTCACGCGTTCCATCAACCGTTCATGCGGCCAGAAGTCCGCCACAGCATAGTGCTGGCAGCTTCTGTTGTCCCACATCGCAACCGACCCGTCCCGCCACTGGAACCGGCAGGCGACCTCGGGGGTTGAATACATTTTGGCGTACAACTGGGCGAGCAGCCGGGATGATTCAGCCGGCTCCAGGCCGCAGATCGAGTTCGTGAACGTGGGGTTAATGTACAGCGCTTTTCGGCCTGTCTCCGGGTGGGTCCGGCATATCGGATGCTCGGCCTCGGCTCTGCCTGCGCGTCCGTGGATCGCGTTGCGGCCCTCAAGAAACTCCTTGAGTACCGGACTCAGGTTGTCCCACAGTGCAAACGCATCGACAAACATGGTGTCGCCCCCGACAGGTGGTGATTTGCGTGACAGCAAGATGGAACCGAGAGGCGGGCGGGTCGACCAGGTGACATCCGAATGCCAGTTCGACGCTGCGAAAGGATGCGCCTCGTCCGCATGCAACCGCAGGATCTCGGGGTAATCGTCCGACGTGTTGCCGACCGAGAGTGCCTGTTGCCGACCGAACGCGAGGCCGATGTCAGCGAAGCACCGGGCAAACGCCATGTGCTCCTCCCGACTTATGTGCCCCTGATCGTGGAAGAAAACGACCTTGCGCGCCAGAAACAACCGCCGGACCTGCTCGACCTGGGCACCCGTCGGCTTCGCCATGTCGATGCCGCGAACGACGACCCCGATACCCGGCGATACCGGCTCGATCTGCAAACCCGCAGCAACGAGCGACTCGTCAGACCGGGAGCACGCCTCGTCACTGGCGCGCAACGTCACCGCAACTTCAGCGGCATAGTCTTTGTCCACACTCATGCGGCGCGCGTCGGCACCAGCCCGGCTCGCGGGGCTCTCATGGGGGTGTCCGTGCCACGTATCAGCCCGCCCGCCAACCCAACCATCAGTACGCAATTGCGCCCCACTTTTTTGGTCGGGACGACGGGGCTTGTTCATTCCGCGGGGTTCAAAGAGGTTGTTCATGATCAGTACCGGATCCAGAAACTCGCCGTCACAGTAGCGCAATTGCACCGTGTATAGAAACGCCCACGGCGCGCCTTGGCAGTGGCGAGGACGCCATACAGATGGCGCTAGCCCTCAGCACACTGGAACATTGCGATCACAGCACCGAATCGCACGCTCATCGGGCGAATGCCGCATACTCGTCGGCCAGGCCGCGCAACCACGCGGCACCCCGTCCACAACTCGAAGCTACACAATGGCCAGCGGGAGCGGAGCAACAGAATGAAAGTACTCGTCATGGGAGGCACCCGTTTCAACGGGCTCGCGCTGGTGCACGAACTCGTCAGGTGCGGCCATGAGGTGACGATGTTCAATCGCGGCGCATCAGCTGCCGAAGTACCGGCAAGCGTCCGCCGCCTGTACGGCGACCGGCACGATCACGATGCGATGCAAGCGTCGCTCGGCACCACGTCATGGGACTGCGTGCAGGACATCAGCGCGTACACCCTTGAAGACGTGCAGGGCGTCACCCGGGTTCTTCACGGACGCATGGGGCACTACGTATTCGCGAGCTCCACCGTGACCTACGCCCAGAGTAACTTCCCGCCGATCACGGAAGATCATCCGTCTGACCGCGGCGCGCTCCAATCAACCTATGGCATGAACAAGCTATTGTGCGAAGACTCAATCTTCGAACTGCACCGGACGGCAGACCTGCCGATCACCATAGCGGCGTTCTCGATGGTGTTCGGGCCCAACAACATCATTGCCGACCGCGAGCAGCGAATGTTCTCGCGCATTCTGCAAGACCGCCCCGTCCTCATTCCCGGTGATGGCACCACGCTCGGACAGGTCGGGCACGTCGATGACCAGGCGCGGGCCCTTTGCATGCTGATGGGAAACCCGCACACCTTCGGCAGAAAGTACAACCTGACAGGCAACGACTTCTACACCGACGAGGGGTATGTCGATACGTGCGCGAGAGTCCTCGGTCGATCACCTGAAAAAGTGTTCGTGCCGCCCAACGTCATGGATACGCTGCATGCTCGTGACCCGATGTGTTCGCGCTATCTGGTCCAGCGCGTCGCACCCAACTTGCGCCCGTGGAACGACAGCGCACTGTTCAGCATCGATCGGTTGCGCACCGATATCGGCTGGGAACCGCGATACTCGTTTGAAACAGCCGTCGAACAGACGTACGCGTGGTATGTCGATTCCGGGATGCGTGACACCCGTGAATTCGACTTCGCGCCCGAGGACGCGCTTCTCGCAGAATTGGGACGGGTTTGACGTTACGCTCGACGCTTGGTTCTTGCAGGGTGCTGACAGGAACCAGGGAACCTCTGAATTAGTCATCGAGTATGGCATACTGATGCTAACGATCGCATGAGTGGAAAGGAAGGAAGCAGAAGTCGTGCGCCGAGATCGAATACGGCAACAAAAAGAAGAGACCCATCGCGAGATCTTTCTGAAGCGAAATGGATGCGTTGATCCCCACATGAATGTTGGAGTCCTTCGCCTGATTGCCGAGAAAAAAAAGGGAAACGACGTGAACAAACGCAGGAAACCCGATTCGACCTCAAAAAATCAGAGACGTAACAACGATGACACTAAACTGGTGCCAGATTGCTCATAGCTCAGAGGTTCCCTAGCAAACCGACTCCCAAGAATTGTCAGGATGACAGTTTTGGGACAGGAACCCAGCTATCGATATTCACTAAGCCGTTCGATGATGAGATCGACGTGCTCGTCACGTAGTTCCCGCGGATCAATCAGCAGGTAGCCCGCGTCCAGATGATGATTCCGGGTGCGAATGGAGGGATCGCCGGCAACCAGGAAGCTGACGAGCGCGTGCACATCTTGGGCGTGAACTGCAATGCGCGAGAACGGCCGGCCTGCCTCGTCGGGGACCTCCCCGATGCGCAGGGCGGAAAGACCTGAGGTCGCGGCCAGCAAGAGCTCATTTCTTGCCGCATAGGTGGCCAGTCGATCCTCTTCGCTGTCTGCTGTGTACTCGTCGAGGGCTCGCGCCAGACCCGCAATTGCTTCCTTACCGACCTTCATCGTGCGCGCGATACCCACGCCCTGCTGTTCACAGTGCTCGATCAGGTCAGCGCGACCGACGATGAAGCCACTCGTTGGCCCGGCGAACGCCTTGCCTCCCGAGTAGATGACGAGGTCAGCGCCAGCATCGATGTATCGCCCCAGATCATCCTCGGCAGCGGCATCGACGATCAGAGGCACCCCGTGCTGTTTGCAGTGACTAACGCAATCATCGAGGGAAATCTGGTTGGTTTGCACCGCATGGTGAGATTGCACGTATAGCATTGCAGTGCTGTCACCCTCGCCAAGGGCCGAGGCAAGTTCTCTGCCGCGCGCCTGGTTCGCATCACCCACCAGGCGCGGGCGGCCACCGCCCAGACGGATCATTTGCTCAACCGGCGCGCCGAAGTTGACACTGTGCCCGGCCTGCAGGAGCACAGGATGGGTGCCTTCGGTCTGCGGCAGCAATCGGACCCGCCCCGGGTCGCCACGCGTGACCAACGCTGCAATGCTGATCGCAATGCCGGCCGCCGCGCCACTTGTGATGCACGCGGCTTGCGCCCCGCAGACTTCTGCAATGCGCGCTGACACCTCCGCGCGATAGTCGGCGAGATCGACATGGGCTTGCGCCGCATCCCGCTGGGCGGCGGCCACGCCATCGGACTGCGCGGAACCGCCGAGCGCCGTCAACTTGCCCGCTGCGTTGATCACGTGCGCACTCAACGCATCCTCCCGACCCGATGCGTCTCGCCCCTCACAGTTCTTCGGCCCGCTCAAACACCTTCCCCGCCACCATGACGCTCACAGGCTCGATCCAGTGGCGCGAGACCCGCACCTCCCCGCTCGCATCTTCCATGGCCACGGCCTTGTCAGTTTCCCGAAAGATGGTGATGTTGGCAGCCGTGCCTGGCAGGAGGCTACCGAAACCAAAGCGGTCGAGCCCAAGCACGCGCGCCGGGGTGACCGCGACGGCCGTGACCACCTCTGCCAGCGTCAGCCCCAGGGCCCGAAACTTGCTCATTGTTCGCGCGAGCGACACCACGTAGCGATCAATGTTGCCCCGGTGCAGATCAGAACTGATCGTGTGCACCGGCATGCCCTGCTCAAGCACACGTTCACAGGTGGCATAGGAGAACGACGACCTGCCGTGCGCAATGTCGACCCAAACGCCGCGCTCTACCGCCGCCCGGAACTGGGCGATGACCTCGCCGCCAAAACCAAGCACGCCCCCCGCCTTACCGTGATAGGCGTGTGTAACGATGTCACCCGGCCGCAGCAGATCGAGCACATCGTCAACCAACGGTGGGGCATTGCCGATGTGAACCATAAGCGGCGTACCAGCGAGTTCAGCGGCTTTGCGGCCTATTTTCACCGCCTCGATACCCATCAGGCCGGTGTGGGTCGCTGACGCCAGCACCTTGACGCCGAGCACCCAGTCCGGATTCTCGGCGATGGCGCGGACCGTGCCATCAAGCGCGATTAAGTCCGGCCTCGCTGCATGGCCGCCCTCGCTGCCGGGCATGCCCGGCGAACCGATATTGCAAAGCGCGAACGCGCGCGTGTCCTCCTTGTCGATAACATGGCGGCCGAAATCCCCGATCAGCTGCGACCCGGCACTGCCGGTATCGACAACGCAGCTCACCCCTTGCCTGACGCCAATGCGATCAGCATGCAGTCGCTGGCTCGCCGAGTCCGGGTGGCTAAATACATGGCAGTGCATGTCGATAAAGCCCGGCGCCACGTACAGACCTGCCGCGTCAATGACCGCGTCGTCAGCCACTGTCTCGCCGCGGCCAACCCAGTCGATGACGCCATCCGTCACGCGCAGATCGGCTGGCGCAAATGCACCCCCTGGGGTCAGAACCTGGCCATTGGTGATCAATGTCGACGACACGCTCTCCTCCTAACTGGTTATCAAAAACCGGGTTGCTCTAATGCCTGGTTGCTGAACGTGTTCACGATCAGCACCGGTTAGTCCGGCAACGCATCCGCCGCCGCCTGCCAGGTCGCCCGCAGTTCTCCGTATCGAGCCACGCGCCGGTCATCCGGCTCAACAATACCGGATGTCTTGACCATCTGCCCCACCGCTCGCGCCAGCGTTGGCTGGTACCCGAGCGCAACCGAGGCGAATATCGCGGCTCCCCGCCCTTCCGATGCAACGTCTGTGAGCATGAGCGGGTGCCCGGTGAGGTCGGCCAGCATCTGCACCCACGGCCCGCTCGCGGCCGCTGACCCCGTGACTGCGACCCGACCAGGGTCACCAAGCCAGTCCCTTAGCTGATCGAAATTGGCAGCGATCGCATAGCTGACCCCCTCAAGCACCGCCTGGTAGAGGTGTCTGCGGTCATGACCGAGGCCGAGGCCGTGGAATCCGGCCCTTACGCCCGGCCGAGGCCGAGGCGACATCTGTCCCGCCAAGTAAGGGAAGAACAGAACCCCGTCACTGCCTGGCGGCTGCTCCCCCGCCCACGCGTCCAGTTCAGCAAAGAGTACCCGTCGATTCGACCGATCAGCAAACGCCTGATCGAGCAGCCAATCGAGCGCACGCCCGGACATCAGTGTCGTCGTGCCGACGACGTGCAGGTCCGGCGGCATCCCGTAGAAGCGCTTGACGTGGGCCCCTGGCACTGATGGCACAACACTGCGTACGACCCCGTGTGTACCAAGCGTCAACGAAAATGCGTCGGGTCCGAGGACGCCGGCACCGACATTGGCGCAAATACCATCATGGGCCCCGAGCACAACCGGCGTTCCGGTCGTGATGCCGAGTTCTTTTGCCGCACTCACACTGACCTCGCCAACGACCTGCCACGGCAGAGCAACCTCGGGCAACTGCGCGACATCAATGTCCCGTGACCGCAGGACCGGTGCCGGCCAGGTCAGCGCGTCGGGGCCGCTTGACGGGTCGGTGACACACCGCCCACACAGCCGGTAAA
This sequence comes from Gammaproteobacteria bacterium, assembly GCA_963693635.1. Taxonomy (GTDB): domain Bacteria; phylum Pseudomonadota; class Gammaproteobacteria; order Pseudomonadales; family Azotimanducaceae; genus CAVOBC01. The sequence continues at coordinate 25,557 of CAVOBC010000004.1, forward strand.
CCAGATAGTCCTTGGCGTAGAGACATCGCTCGTCGTTCCCGCCTGTCCGACGCCGGCGATACAGCAGCTTCGCAAGCAATGTTGCGCCGTACAAAGAAAGATCCGGAAAGTCCGCTCGAAGGTCCGCCAGTTCCGCACTATGGCGCTGGTCCGACCACGGCTCCTGGACGATATCACCGTGCCGATCGATGAAGATCCCTGCCCCGGCACGTCCGGACACGGCAATCGCGACAACGGTGACCTTATCTGCCGACACCAGACCCGTCGCAAGCGTGCAGGCAGACTGCCACCATTCTGACGCCATCTGATGCCGGCCCGCAGAATCCGTTAGCTCACGGTTGCGCGCATCGTGCTGGGCCACCAGACGGCCGCCCTGATCGAAGAGCGCAACTTTCTGTCGCGATGTGCCCTGATCGATGGTCAGGATCACAGGCGTGGGTGCGCTGCCTGCCACTACACGCGTGGCCACGAATCTGCATGCAATCTTCGTCCCACTGCTTGCCTGCGTCTCCGGTCGCACTCCTGGTCACACTTTCTGGTCATGGGCCTCGCAGTTTATGGTCATGGATTCTGGCGTGGTAAGGTCAAAGCAATCCCCCCACCGACGCACACAATGGCACAGGAGTCAGACGAGGACGATGTTACTTGCGGATGACAGCGTTGCCGAATTCCGCGACAAGGGTTACCTCGTTGTGCCCGACGTCGTGCCAATCGATCTCTGCCGGCGCGTCGTCGACCTGATCGCACGCCATTGCAGCATCGAAGCCGCAACCGGACTGCCCCTCGGGGAAGACCCGGCTGCACCGCAATCCGGGCATGGCATTGTCCCGATTCATCACGGGCAAGCTTTGTGGGATGTGCGCCAGCATCCGCACGTGCACCGCGTCTTCTCCAGTTTGTACGGACGTGAAGACCTGTGGGTGACCATGGACCGGGTCAGTTGCAAGCCGCCGGGACTGGGCGACGCGTGGCACCTTGAGCCGCTACACTGGGACTGTGACCCTTGGCAGTTTGATGGCATGAGCATTCAGGGCCTCGTATGCCTGACCGACACGACTCAGATACAGGGCGCTTTTTGCTGTGTGCCAGACATCTACCGCAACCTTGCGTCCTACTTGGACGCGCATGCGGGTCATGCTGATCGACGCCGTCCGCTCGCAGAACCGGATGACATTAAGTCGATCGGTGGACCAGCCGGCAGTCTGATCCTGTGGAATCGGCTGATGCCCCACTCGAGCGGAGTGAATCTGAGCAATGATCCGCGCTATGTGCAGTACCTTGCGATGCAGCCTGTGGGCGACCAACAAGCACGAGACCAGCGCGTGCGCGAATGGCGGCAATGCCTGCCGCCCGACTGGGCGATCAAACAACAGGTACTGAGTCAGAAAATCCCGGAACCCGGGCTGCCAGCTGACCTGACAATACTCGGACGCAAACTCGTCGGCGTTGATGACTGGGGGTAGCACGTTGCTGTCCCCCCTGTGTGTTAACCTGAGTCCATACAAAGTCTGTGTGGGCTGACACGGATTTCAGGGCCATGATCGCGGGAACTAACCGATGCCTAAGCCAGGTTCTGAACGACCAGATGCACAGGTCACACCAGCAGCTTCACTCGAAAAACGAACCAGACGGCGGTTCACGCCAGAGTACAAGCTGAGCATCATCGCTGAAGCCGCTGCCTGTCAACACGGAGAACTCGGCGCGATTGTCGCTGTGCACTCCGCATTGACCGGAGTTGACTACACCTTGGCCACGGAGACGTGAGCGGGAGGAAAAACAAGCTTGCTCAACAGGCGGATGTTCCGATCGATGCGTCTGGAACCGCAGACCACTTCGCCACGACCGACGACACGGACCTTCTGCTGGTCACCACCTGCACCGCTCAGGCACTCACATCGGGCGGAACCGTGACCGTTAACGCCGTCAAGCACGAAATCCAGACAGCCACGTAGGCGGGCTTCATGTCCCAGATTACTTCTGAGCGAATCAGGGTGGAACTGACCGAAGATGTGAAGCTCTTGAGTGGCCAGTACCGCGAAGGCGACACGATTTCCCTACCTCGGGTGAAGCGAAGGTCGTGTGTGAAGGCGGATGGGGAATCTCTACCGACCGGGAGTTCGAGACCGGCGATAGGAAGTTCATGTGCTCTTCTGCTGCAACTACGAACGGGTCTACAGCATGACGAGCGGCGACGACTGCGCCACGTTCGCGGATCCGGTGGACGTGCCCCCGTCTTCGAGACCTTCCGTGACCGCTACCCCTGACGTGTCATCGCCGTCGGTCCCGGTCACGGTATACAAATCGCCTCCGGCCGATTCGTCGTCCCGGTATGGATGTCAGACGGCACGAGCACAGAATTCGGCCCGGGACGCCTCGGCCACCGGACCTCGCAGGTCGCCGTCGTCGTCAGCGACGATCACGGCCGCTCCTGGCGCGCCGGTGACTTCGTCGTCCACAACGAAACACGCTTTCGGCATCCCAACGAGACCTGTCTCGTCGAACTCGCGGACCGACGGGTGCTCGCCAACATTCGCGCCGAGTCGACAACCCACCGACGGCTCATCTCCGTGAGCGCAGATGGCGCCAGAGACTGGACCGAGCCGCACTTCGACAACCAACTACTCGAACCGATCTGTTTCGCGGGGCTATGCCGCTTCGAGGACGCGGGTGGGCACGATCTCGCTTTCTCCAACCCCGGCGTGCTCGAAAGAACGATGCCCGGTGGCCCGGGGAGCCGGGGCATCGGCCCCGAGGAGCGCGGCCGGCCATTCGACCGCAAGTACCTGACGCTTCGCGTCAGCCGTGACGACGGGGCGTCATGGCCAGTATCGAGGGTGCTGGAGGCGGGACCCGCCGGCTACTCAGATCTGACCGCGCTGTCTGACGGGTCCCAGGCCGAATGGTCGCGGTCCAGGGATGCAACCACCACGCCTACCCTACGGTCATCGAATCGATCAGTCAGGAACGAACACAGGGCGAGAACCTGCGACCGTGACCCGCCACATCCGTCGCGGCTCACCTTCGGGTCGGTTGTTCACCGGATAATGCTGCGCCGCACGGTTGTCCCACATCACCACATCGCCCGGTCGCCAGCGGTGCACATAGCAAAACTCGGGACGGTGAGCATGGGTCGTCAGAAAGTTAAGCAGCCCTTCACTCTCGCGCTTTGTCATGTGGGCGAATCGCCGCGTGAACTCGTGATTCACAAAGAGCGCACGGCGTCCGGTCTCCGGATGTGTGCGCACAACCGGATGAGTCGCATCCTCCTCCGGCCTCGCATGTGAACTTGCGTCGTGGACGGCAGAGACGCTCTGCAACATCGTCTGCATGCCGGACGACAGCGTTGCATAGGCCGCATACTGATTGGCAAATGCAGTCTCGCCGCCACGAGACGGCAACTCCTGGGACGCCAGAATGGAAAGGGCAGGAGGCGTTTCATCAAACGTTGCATCCGAATGCCAACGTCCCTCACCGAGCCCTTCACGCATGTTGATGGGGAGTATCTCTGTCTTTCCTTCCATGCCCGGCGCATGGGGAAACGGGTAGAGGTCGCCGAAGCGCCGCGCGAATGCCACCTGCGCATCCGCAGACAAACGCTGATCGGGGAAAACAAGGACCAGGAACTCAAGGAATGCCACGCGCACGGCATCGAAGGTGACATCATCGAGGCTGGCGAGATCGACCTCGACCTCCGCACCAATCTGACCGGCAAGTGGCGTTACTCTGATCGCTCCACTCGCCTCGCTTACGGCGTCACTCATGATCGCTCCGGCAACATTATCTGACCGAACGCTACTCCCGGCCCGAACGGACTGCAAGGCAACACGTGATCAATCGGAGGCCAGATAGCGGCTCTGCAGGTGCGCTCGAAACGGCGCGACGGTCAATGGTTGCCCGGTCGCCGCGGTCAGCAGCTCATCAAAATTCAGACGGCGGCCCTGGCTGTGAATATTGGCACGCAGCCATGCGAGCAGTGCCGTGAAATCGCCCTCCGCGATGTTGCTCATGACATCAGGCAGGGCCCTGCGCACGGCCGCAAAGAGTTGTGCCGCGGTCATCGCGCCGAGCGAATAAGTAGGAAAGTAGCCGATGAGTCCAGCCTGCCAGTGCACATCCTGCAGGCAGCCATCCGCGTAATTGCCCTGCGTGTCGAGCCCGAGGTACGCCTGCATTTTCTCATCCCAGGCTTCTGGCAAGTGATCGACGGTGAGCGAGCCGCCGATCAGGGCGCGTTCGATCTCGAAGCGCAAGATGACGTGCAGCGGATAGGTGACCTCGTCTGCATCAACGCGGATGAAGCCCCGTTCAACGCGCGTGCATAGCCGGTAAAGGTTCTCGGACGACCAGACGGGATCGGTGCTTGCACCCCCAAGGAAGATAGCGTGGGCCGACGGCGTCATGTGCTGCATGAACTCTCGCGTGCGACATGCCTGCATCTCCATCAAGAGCGACTGACTCTCATGGGTCGCCATGCTAAGTGCCTCGCCCACGGGCTGGCCGCGCCATTCAACGGGTAGACCCTGTTCATACATAGCGTGCCCGGTTTCATGCAGCACTGCCATCAATGACTCGGCAAAACTGTCAGTACGATATCGCGTGGTGATTCGAACGTCGTCGGGCACGCCACCGCAAAACGGATGATGGCTCACATCCAGGCGTCCCCGATCAAAGTCAAAGCCCAGGGTCTTCATCATGGCGAGGCCCAGTTGACGCTGGGATTCCTCAGAGAACTCGCCCGTAATCGGCGTTGCGGGCAGCGACTTCTGCGCATCGATGATCTCGCCCACCATCTCCGGGAGAAAACCCTTCAGCTCACCGAACACCCCGGCCACGCGCGCCGCGCGCATGCCAGGCTCGTAGGTGTCGAGCAGCGCATCGTATGGATCAAGCCCGTTTGCCGCCGCGCGCATCGCCGCCTCCTCGCGGGTGAGTCCAATCACGGTTTCCAGCAACGGCGCCATGGTCGCCCAGTCATTGGCAGCGCGGGCAACCCGCCAGGCTTGTTCACAGCGGGCGGTCGCGAGGGACTTCGCCCGAACGAGGTCTGCGGTCACGGCGGTCGCCGCATCGAAGCTGCGCCGGATCTCCCGCAAATTGGCCGTCTGCCACGCCGAGAGATCATTCAGCCCGTCGCTTTCGTCCAGCCATTCGCCGACACATGGATCTGTCAGCATTTCGTGAACCACGACACTCAGCGTCGCCATGGCGTCGCCGCGGGATTCGCCGCCGCCAACCGGCATCATCGCCGCTTCATCCCAACTCACGATGGCGCCGACGTGCTGCAGGTCACCCAGGCGCCGAAAGTGTTTCTCAAGATTCTCGTATGCGGTCATTGATTGCATCCAACTGTCAGTCCTGGGGTCCCGGTACGCGAGATGTCTGGGTCCGATCCCGGCACCCGCTCTCACGACGTCTCATTCCGCTCCATTTCGCACGCATTGCGCCTCAGCCGGCGGGGTGTTCAGAAATCCAGCAGCGTGGCGTACCGGTCCCGGTGAAAAGCCTGGTTGCCATAAGTTGCCTCGAGCACGCGCGCGCGCTTCAGGTAGAACCCGGCGTCAAACTCGTCCGTCATGCCGATGCCGCCGTGCACCTGAATCAGCTCATTGGACATGCTGTGCAGAAATTCGCCCGCGCGGCATTTCGATAGGGCGACCAGCCGAGCCACATCGTCTGATTCTGCGTCGATGGCCTGCAATGCGGCTTCCACGCACGAGCGAGCGAGTTCCATCCGGGTAAAAAGATCCGCAGCGCGGTGGCCGAGCGCCTGGAAGGAGCCGATTACCTGACCGAATTGTACGCGCGTCTTAAGGTATTCAAGCGTCATATCAAACGCCTGGCTTGCCGTGCCAAGCATTTCGGCCGCGACGCCTGCGCGGGCCCGATCAAGAATCGATGCGAGCGGTACGGACCCCGCATCCACGTCACCCAATACGTGGTCCGCGGCAACGCTTGCATCGTCAAAGGTGATCTCCGCATAGCCCCGGCTGTCCATCGTCGCTATCGGCTGCCGACTGACGCCGGGCGTGCCCGCAGGAACCCATAGCAATGTGATACCACATTCGTTACCGGCCGCTCCCGACGTCCGTGCAACTACCACGAAGTCTGTTGCCGCCATGCCCTCCGGCACATGCACCTTGCGCCCGCTCAAACGATAACGGTCGCCATGCCTCGTCGCCGAGAGCGAAGTACCCGCAGGCGCGTGACGCGGGCGCTCGTCCACGGCCAGGGACACGATAGTCTTGCCGCCGACGATGCCGGGCAGCAACGCTTGCTTTTGCGCATCGCTGCCGGCCACCAACACGGCTGAGGCACCAACGAGCGCCGACGCCAGAAGCGGCGACGCCGTCAACTGGCGCCCCGTCTCCTCAAGGACGAGTCCGAAGGTGAGAAATCCAAGTGCCGAACCGCCGTATTGTTCCGGGACAAGGATGCCGGTCCAGCCGAGGTCGATCATCCCTTCCCACGTAGCCGAGGCATAACCCGTCTCACCGCCCGCATCGCGCATCTCGCGAAACTTGCGTACTGGCGCCTGTTCGCTCACCCAGGACTTCGCCTGATCGCGTATCAATACCTGCTCTTCTGTCAGTGCCGCCATCTGGCTCCACTCCGCATAAATTTGATCAATGTCGGCGAGCAGCAGACCCGTGATCTGCCAGCCGCCCACAGGGAGATTACTGTGTGATGAAATCAGCCCTTTTGGGTTGTTTCGGGCAGACCGAGGATGTTCTTGGAGATGATGTTGCGCTGCACCTCAGACGAACCGCCGTAGATCGACATCGCCTTGCCCGACAACCAACCCCGCACGCTCGCGAGTTCATCCCCGCTAAAACCTGGGCCCTCCCAGCCGACGCCCTGACTACCCATCACCTCAAGCATCAGTTCGGCCCGCGTCTGCGCGACCAGAGTCGCGGAATTTTTCATGATCGACGCTGCGGCTGTCACTTCAACATTGCCGCGTGCCTCTGCGCCAATCCGCGCCTGCGTGAGGCCGTGGGCCTCCGCATCCATCAGGTGACTGGCGAGTCGCGTCCGTAAATCGGCATCATCCAGTAGCCCATTGTCGTCAACACCGACATAACGTTTGGCGACGTCCTGAGGCGTTTCAACCGGGCCGGCGGCGGCTCGGCCGCCACCCGTCTGGCTTTGCCGCTCGTGTTGCAACAAGCGCTTTATGACCGACCAGCCTTCGTTGACCTTGCCAAGCAAATCAGCCTTCTCGGCGCGCGCGTCCTCAAAGAACGTCTCACAAAAAGGCGACGCACCGGCAATCAGCTTGATCGGACGTGCCCTGACGCCGGGCTGATCCATCGGCAGCATCACGAAACTGATGCCGTCACGTTTACTCGCATCTGCGTTGGTGCGAACCAGCGCGCCGCACCAATGGGACCGATCCGCGCCCGACGTCCATATTTTTTGTCCATTGAGCACCCAGTTGTCACCGTCGTCGACCGCTCGGGTCGTCAGCGAAGCGAGGTCAGAACCCGCGCCGGGTTCTGACAAGCCAAGACACCAGCGCACTTCCCCGCTGGCGATTCCAGGTAGGTGCTTTGCCTTCTGATCGTCTGTTCCGTACTCCAGCACGGTCGGCCCAACCATGGTGACGCCCATGCCCGAGAGCATGGAGATTGGATTCACCGCATCAGCGCGAGCCAATTCGTCATTGACCACCCTCGCTTGCGGATGGCTAAGCCCCGCACCGCCGTATTCAACGGGCCAGGTGGGTGCACCGTAGCCCTTCGCCGCCAGCCGCTCCTGCCACCTGCGAGCATGACCCGTCAGGACATCACCAGCCGCTTGAAAAAAGTTAATAGACGACTCGCGCAGTTCCGCAGGATAGGCATCCGCAATCCATGCGCGCACGTCAGTGCGAAAGTCGGCCAGTTCGTCTGTCATGTTGCTCTCCGGTTGTAAGAAGCGCGATTCTATCGACTCGTCCCATCCGCAGCCAGACCATCGAGAAGCGACCCGCGCCTCAAATGAGCAGAAAAATGACCAGCAAACTGTCCGGAAAAGACAGGCCAAAAAACGTATGGATGCAACGCAAGGCCGCGACAGCGACCGATGGACATGACCGGGTATCGCCCCCATTGAGCCTTGAGTTTCAGTGTGGCTAACGCACTATCCGGCCAGATCGAGCAGAATGATGCACCAACGTTCGCTCGTTCTCATTCACAATTGGCAGTTGGAGCTTTCGCAGTTGGAGGACTGGTAGTAGGAGCCTTGATGGACGCGCGCCTCATCATCGACATGCAAGTCACCCTCGCGGCGAGCGCTCACGACATCGAGTTCGTTGTGCCAAGGACGCGGCACCCGATCGACCATTGCCGTGCGATCGATGTTCCAGTGATCTATGTTCAGCACAATCACGCGACGTTTGCGCCAATGAAGAGGGGCGAACCAGGATGGCAACTGCTGCCTGAACTCGGCGCACTTGCAGACGACGGCCACATCGAGAAAGAAGCCTGTGATGCGTTCTACGGCACCCGTCTCGATGAGCACTTGCAGGCGCACGCGGCAGACAGGCTGATTGTCACCGGCGTGTAGACGGAATATTGCGTTGACACCACTGTCCGCGCGGCCGTCTCACGAAACTCCAACGTAGTTGTCATCAGCGATTGCCACACAACAGGCGATGGCGCTCTGAGCGTCGCAGACATTATCCGCCACACCAACGAGACGCTTGGCAAGCTCGTCCACCCAACCGCGCGGGTGCAGGTTGCCAGTACGGATGACTGGTGCCGCGAGGCCGCGGTGCGGGATGAACAGCCCGAGCGTTGAGCGGATTCTCGAACTCGAAGACGCGCGGCAACCGCTTGCTTGCCTAAAGGGATAGGATTAGTCACAAATGACACGCTGCGGTTGAACACCTGCCCGCATTGGGCAGCGAATTGCCTGACCAGTCGGAGGATGGACCCACCAGTCAGCGGAGATCGAGATGCCGGTAATTGCACGCAACATACTCGCAGTTATTGCAGGATTCGTCATCGGCAGCCTCGTCAATATGGGCATAGTTACGCTTGGTTCCGTTCTGGTTCCTCCGCCCGACGGTGTCGACATTATGGACAGCGCATCGGTCGCCGCGTCGTTGCATCTGTTCGAAACCAAGCACTTCGTCTCTCCGTTTCTCGCTCATGCGTTGGGCACCCTCGCGGGCGCTGTCGTTGGCTTTGTCATCGCCCGCAAGCACGCCGTCGTCGTGAGTTGGATCGTAGCCGCGCTGTTCCTTGCCGGCGGTATCGCCAGCACCTTCACGATCCCGGCCCCCGTGGGATTCATCGCTACCGATCTGCTCATCGCCTATCTGCCCATGGCTTATCTCGGCAGCCTGATCGGCCGATCCCTGACGGAGCGGACGACCGCCGCTTCGGGCTCCGATGACCATGACCATGATAATGACAGTGAGGACGCCGAGGCCGATGACGCTTAGCATCGTCCGGCTGGGAAGCGCGCGAAAGAGGAACGAGGGCCTCAGGATTGGCACAGTGCGTCGCCCGCCACGCGGCATCGCCAGGTCGGAGTACACCCGTCGCAACATCTATGACGTCTGGTTCCCCAACCTCGCGCCCAGCGAGTCGTTGCTGAAAGAGTTTTTCCCCGTCACTGATGACCAGATCTGGAAGGCTTTCAACCGTCGCTTCCTGCGCGAAATGAAAGCGCCCGGGCCGACCCGAGACCTCGACCTGCTGGCCGCGCTGTCACACACCACAAACTTTTCTGTCGGCTGCTATTGCGAGGAAGAATCAACCTGCCATCGCTCCCTGCTTCGAGAGCTTCTAGACGCGCGGGATGCCAGCCTTCAATAAGATGAAGTCCGAAACCGCGAGCCATGACAACTCAAATGAGCAGCTCAATCGGATGGTGGCGGACCCAGCTTGATCTCATCGGCAGCCGCATCACCGAACAGCATCCCGTGCCGCGCCACGACGTGATCCCAAATGTCGGCAACCGACTGGTAAAGACCAAAGTGCTGTTCGAGTGCGGTCTCCAGTTCGCCCGCGCTGTTCAACAGGGTGCGCTCGCCGTCAACGGTGAGGACCTGCCCTACCAGCGACGAAATGCCATCGTCTCTTACCTGCTGGCAGATGAGGTTTTGGCGGAACATTGACTGCTCATCCACTTGCAGCGCGGTGCACGTCTCACTTAGCGTCGCTTCGTCTGCATACGGGGCCAGAAATCCGCCGTGTTCAGGATGGTATCTGAAGTCAAACGACGGCGGCATGGCGCCATCGTGATTGTGGACACGCATGATCCCTGGCTCGACGTCCTCGAGCCGGAATGCCCGATGTCCCTGCTTCTGCGATCCCGCCTGCAGGAGCAAGGGTGCAACCGGTCCGTCGCCCAAACCCGCGTCTGCAAGCACGTGGGCATCATCGATATTGACCCGGAGCACGAGGTGATTCCCGAACGCTGCGTCGCCCATGCGTTCGCGCATGACACCGCCAATCTGGCGCGTGACATCAAATCCGAGTTCCTTAAGCGCCCAGCCAAGCAGCCCGTTCATTTCGTAGCACCAACCGCCCCTGCCGCGGGTGACCATCTTGTCGAAAAGGTGTGCAGGTTCCTGATCAACCGGAATCTGTTTCACAACATCCAGATTCTCATACGGAATCGTCAGCACATGGCAGCGATGCACGTCGCGCAGGACCGACATCGTGGGTGCCCGATCGCCCTCATAGCCGATTCGTTGCAGGTAAGCACTAATGTCCATAACGCAGGTCGCTCCGCTCGTGTCTCTTATCTCGAAGCTCATATCTCGAAGCCCATATTCGTAAGAGATGGTTGATGGGAATGACTTGAGCCGCAATTGAGCGCCAGAAAAAGAAGGGCAACGATGGCAAGACAACCACTTTCATGGGCTGACTTCGGTCTTGCGGCCCTGGTCGTCAGATGCCATCCGTTTTCCGGCTCAGAAAATCCGGATGAAGTTGCTGCGAAGGCGGTTGTTCACCACGTTGTTAAAGATTGACCCGAATGTGTAGCGAAGCCGCACTCCGGCACTCGTCTTCAAATCCGTGTCCAGCGCGCGCCGACCCAGGAGCACATCCTCATCCGACACGCCGCCCGCGGGCAAATAGAACTGGTCAGCCACATACGACGCTTCTGCCCATAACCCAAGCGTCAGGCCGCGCAGGATGCGGTAGTCGATACGACCATCAAGCGAGACACGATATAGATCCAGGTCATCGAGAAACTGGGTAGAGCGCAGGTTCACCGAGATGTCGCCCCAGCGACGGTCGAGGTCGTACTCTACATAGAGGCCGTGGTTCGCTTTGCGCTCCTCAGTACGCCCGAGAATCGTCGGCTCTTCAAACGCGTACCACGTGTGCCCGACAAAATAGCCGTAGCGAAGCTCGCGCACCGACGACTCGGAATACGGGTACCTGTTGTACTCGACCGCTAGGCCGATACGTTGGCCGCGGTCCAGATTTCGAAACGTCGATTCCTCTCGATGCGCGCCAGCGCCAACACCCCAATGTTCACCGATAGACTTGACCGCGTAAAAGCCGGTCGCGTTCCGTCGGCTGAGATCTTCAAGCGTCGAACCATCATCAAACTCGAACGTTCGGACCCTGCGATCCAGCGTGTGGTAGCCGCGCAAGCGTAACGCAGGTGTCGTGCGACTGGCGAAGAGACGCAGGTCCGTTTCCAGTTCATCCTGACGCTTCTCGCTGTCAACCTCGACCTTGACCTCGGTCGAGAAAACCCAGTGATCCCATGGATCGTCCACTGCGGCCACCGAGCCGGCGTCACCGTTCGCGGATGTCGCAGGCTCCTCGTACTCGAGATGGAGTCCGCTCGCGAGCGGCGTGCGCAGCACGAATGGCGCGAGACCAAACTCAAACGTGCGTGCAAGGGCTCGACGACGTTCGTCCTGAGTTTCCGTGTTACTGCTAGTCAGTTTGAGATTGGACTCGACACCTGCAACGTCAGACAGGCCGTGAAACGCGAGCGTGTACTCAACGCCACCTCCGGCATTCTCCGACGTCACCAGCACGTGTACCTGGGCATCCTCGCGTACCCGCACGTAGTTCACATACGGGATTTCCCGGCGAAAGAAGGTCATGTCGCAGCGAGTATGACAATCCATGAAGACCCGCAATGCGGACGCAGATGGTTGCGCAAAAGTCGGCGAAGAGAGCGGAACGATCAACAGCAAAGACACCCAGAGGGCCCGCCGCAGGCGACATGCAACGATGAGAAGAGGGACGGCGCGCATCATGTCCAGGTGATGGGATGGGTGGCGCGGGATGTTACGGGATTTCAGGGTCCATTGAAATTCCGGGGGCATGAACAGGCGTCGTCGCGCCCGTCGCCAGCCCCATTGGATGACCTCTATTTGATATCTCAACGCGCCCGCATGGATGCTGACCCATGATCAACTCGCAATGTTGAGTGATCGCCCGTTAGAAAAAGTTGACATGCGAACGTATTATCAACCTTTGATCAGATCAGGGGCTCGTCACACACTCCTCCCTCACCCTCGATAAACAAGCGGCACCCGGCGCTTCGATACCGACCTTCTCGTCACTGCTCTCCCGGGCTCTCATCGCCTTTACTATCGAATTCGACAACACCTTTGGGCAGCGGCTCATCGGACCGACTGGCCTGCGCTTCAAGACCTGGCAGCAAAGCCCACACCGGATGTGCCTGGTCTCGATG
>CAVOBC010000005.1:0-37450 GCA_963693635.1 Gammaproteobacteria bacterium
CCATAGTGGCCCGCTGGTGTTAACGGCACTGTGCGTTGCCACGGGGAAGAAGTCGTTGGCGTGGGCGAGTTCATGGAACAAAAGCCCGACGAGACCAATCTCAATGTGGCTGCTGGTTCTGGGAGCGATATTGTTGCGGCGCAGAATCTCGCCATCCTTGATGGGAAAAGACAGAAAGTCGAATTGCAGTGCGTGGCCGAACTCCGCGCGATAGTCGGGCGCTGTGTCGACGTCTAGCCGCTCTGCCGCAGTCAGCCAGATGCTGGCCGGGTCGAGGTAGATAGCGCCGGTGATTGCCCAATAGAAGGATGGGCGGATGTCGTGTGAGATGACGATGGCAGTTGCGGCGCGGGTCAGAAGGCGCATTTCCGGCCCCATACGCTGCAGTGCAATCTCAAAGTTCCGGCCCATCCAGTCGTGGGACACAATGACGCGGTTCATGATGTCGTCGATATCAGGGTCGGAGGTCTCCATCCCGATCAGAGGCAGATCGCCCAGTGAGCAGCTTGCCTGTTCGCGCACGGCTACGGCGCACCTGACCAGTGAGTCCCGGTGCGGAGTATTTGCCCGATAGGGACGTGATTTGGCCCGCATGCCGGGCTTGTCGAGGAACAGTAGGTTGGACTCCACCTCCAGGGTTTGGGCAGCGATGGACGTGGCCCCGTGAACTTCACCGTCGTCGTCCTCGAAACGCACATAGATCCGGCCGGCGGCGGCATCGAGCGCAACGTGACTGAGTGCGCTCGCAAATATACTGAAAGTGGGTGTTGCTCCGGCAGCGATATGGGCCGTGATGGTGGCCGCCGCCGTCCCAAGGCAAGCGCCTGTTGGTGTTGTCTGACACACGCTTAGGGCGATTGGCATGCCCGCGTCGGCTTGTGCGGTGACGTTGAGAGTGGCGCCGGTGCCAACGTTGACCGCCGCGACAGCGAAGGCCCCGGACAGCGTGTCGAGGGGAAGCTTCAGAATGCCGTCGTTGTCCGCAGTTCGGGCGAGGGCCACGACATCGGCAGAGGGTGTTTCCGAGACGCGAAGCTGGAGCGTGTTAACCCCCGGTATCAGGGGTGCAGACACGCCGGTGCAGGTGAAGTTGAAGCTGACCGGGCGCGAGAAGCGTTCAGAGGGTGTCAGCGCGAGAACGAAACTTTCAACGCCGTTCGGCGCGAGAAAAACCGGATGGTTGCGCAGGCCTGTCGGGCGATTGGTCACTGGATCGGTGCGCTGGAAGCTGAAGTCGCCCGGCGCGTTGTTGACCGATATTCGGCAGTTGCGCAGTAGCGTGCTCGTGCCGTTTGCCACGCTTGCGAAGACCGTTGCGGTTTCGCCAAGTGTGATCGAACGTGAGCTGGGCAGAACTGCCGCGTTAATCGATGCGACCGCGCTCGCAATGAACAGGGGGAGAACCGAGAGGACTGCAAGAGTCACAGCGGCGCGCCTTGGATAAGCGCCCGTACAACTTGGATAAGTGCCAGCGCAATTTGGATGGGCGCACGCGCAACTTGGATAGGCGGGCGGAACTAGCTTCGGTGTCGTGTTGGTCATCGCCTCGCACCTGTTATGAGTCAGGTCTCGTCCTCACCAAGCCTGCCAGCAATTCCGCAGTCGCTCAGGTTATCTTGAGCGAGTGTGATCGATCGTCACTGTGCAACACCTGAATGACAAGGCGCAGGCGCCAGGTCCGCGCGGGTCGCCGAGGTCAGGCACCGCCGCTAATGAAGGTGCCAGCGCACAGCGATCGGGCGCCTGCCGCGCTTCTTGATGGTTCCAGCCTTTCATGGAGCTCAAGCCGTTCATGGCATTAAAGCCTTTCATGGCACTAAAGCAAAGTGTCGTGGTGTTCCCTGCGCGACAGCGCGGTGATCCGGCACCGTGAGATGTTGATAGAATTCGCCGGGATTGCGACCGGTCGACATTTTTACCCGCGATGAGATTCGTCAACTCAGCCGACGCTCGAACTGGCAGGGCGCGGGATTGCTCATCCACTGCTGGTTCTCGATCATTGCGACCTGGACCATTTGCGTTCTCTATCCGCACCCACTTCTGGTCTTTGTTGGCATTTTGATCGTCGGCGCTCGCCAACTCGGCTTTGGGGTCATCAATCACGAGGCGGCGCACTATCTGTTGTTTGAAAACCGCAGGCTGAACGACTGGGCGGCGGAGTGGCTGACGGCGCGTCCGCTCTTTGGTGCCAGTGTAGTCGGGTACCGCCGCACGCATCCCCTTCATCATCGCCATACGCAGCAGCCCGGGGATCCGGATCTGCCACTGTCGGCTCCATTCCGACGACGCGCGCCAGCCTGCGCGGGAAGTTTGTGCGGGATCTGACCGGCCAGACAGGCTGGAAGCAGCGCAAACGAATCGTGGTTGATAGTTTCAGGAACCGGTCGGGGTAACTTGACGCGGTGCGCGGGGTCCGGCGACTCGGGCCGAATCTGATGATAAATCTGGTGTTCCTGACGGGATTCGCGGCCGCTGACACGTGGTGGCTTTATTTCGTGTTGTGGATTCTGCCGACGATGACGTGGGAACTCTTCATCTCAAGAATTCGTAACATCGGCGAGCACGGGGCGGTGGGTGACAAGGACAACCGCCAGCAGAATACGCGCACGACCCCTCGTGCGTTTGCTGATCGCGCCATATTTCGTGAACGATCACCTTGAGCATCATCTGCTCGCGTCAGCACCCCGGTGACGATCTCCTGCTCGCGCTGCCGGACGCCGATCCGGTGTCAGGCGTCTGTGTACCAGACAGAGATGATGAAACCGGGCTGGCCGCGCTCAGTGTTGTCAGTCATAAACGACGATTGCTCAACGAACTGCACCGTGATGGCGGCACCCTTTTCGGCAAGCCATTCGTTAATCTCGGTTTCGCCTTCATGGACCTGAGACACGCGTTGGCGGAATATTTGTACTTTGACCTCTATCACCTCACAAATTTTGAAGCCTGCCAATCTTAACGGGTTTGCCGGTGTGTCTTGGTCAGATTTGGCCCACTTTCCTCGAGGGGGACAAGCCCGGTCGCAAGGTTAGTTTCGCGCATGCCGGGGGTCCGGTCGTCCTGCATGTGAGGGGGATGCGAGAGGCATGTGGGAGGGCGGCGAGCGGGTAGGCGGTGCCGATCCGACGTCGGGGATGGGAGCCGCCTCCGTTTGTTGCGTCCTGCTGGAACTCAGCATTCGGGAGGCGCCAATGGAGACTCACCAATGGAAACGCGGGGGCAATATCGCTGGTATGCTGGGCGCATCACAACGACTTGCCGCGCGGGGATTGTCCGTCCAGAAGAGGCACAATCCAGAAGAGGCATAGGGGGTGGGTTGATTGTTAGGGGTGGCGAAACGTTGGAGTCGGGGCATAGGTTAGAAGCGGGTAGGAAAGCAGGGCAGACGGCCATGTCCTCTGCCTTTCGTGGAACTAAAGCAATATGCTGCGGTGTTCTCTGCGCGACAGCGCGGCAATCCGGCAGCGTGAGATGCTGATGCAGGTATCGCGGATTTCGGCCAGTTCCAGGATCTAACGCGGTCATAGCAATAACAATCGAGTAGAAGCGTGGCGCAAGACAAATTGGCGCGGGAAGACAGACGACGCGTTCTCAAACTAATGGGGACCGCAGGGGCCGCAACGGTTGCGGGCGTCGCATTCTGGCCGAGGTCAGCGTTGGTGGACGCTGCGCGCGCCGCGATGTCCTCGCGAGTGTATGAAGATGTCGGCGCAAGCCCGCTCGATAATCTGCTCGGCGTTCGATACGAGCCCTTGCACATCAAGGTCGTTTGAGTGCACGCCGGTGACGGGAGTTTCTTGCCAGGTACGTGGAACATCAATCAAAACAGGAAGTTCGCCCATGACTGAACACTCACTGACGAATCAAGCTGAGGGGCGCTGGTGGAGCAAGCTGTTCATCGTCAGCGCGCTTGTCGCGCTCTTGTGCCTGGTCACCGCACCGCTTGGGCACAAATACGGTTTTGTCGAGTTGCTGCCCGCGTTTGGCAGCCTGATCGTATCGTTGCTGGCGGGCGCCGTCATCGTTATCGTCGGTACGGTGATGATTGTTGTTGCCCACAATAAAGGCCTGTTACGTGACCGCAATCTGACGGCGCTTGCCGTCGTGCTTGGCTGTATACCCATTGTCGTGATGTTGCCGCAGATGCTGGCCGGCCGTTCCGTCCCGCCCATTCATGACATTACGACCGATGTATCCGATCCACCGCTCTTTCAGGCAGTACTACCGTTGCGTGCAGACGCGGGCAACCCCCCCGGCTACGGGTCGAAACAACAGTCTGCCGAGGAACTCGCGGCATTGCAGCAGGCTGCCTACCCCGCCGTGACCTCCCTTGAGACGTCGCTCCCGATGCCGCAAGCCGTCGCCCGTGCTGCCGAGGTGCTCGGAGCGCAGGGTCTCGAACTGGTGGATGTTAGTGACGACGACGGCCGGGTTGAGGCCACCGCGACGACCTTCTGGTTCGGCTTTAAGGACGACGTGGTGGTGCGGGTACGGGCGAACAGGGCGGGCTCAACGATTGACGTGCGATCAAAATCTCGCGTTGGTCAAAGCGACCTCGGGGCGAATGCCGCGCGGGTCATCCGCTTCCTCGAGGACTTTTGACTGGCAAGTCGTGTTCAAGCGCCTGCTAGAATCTCTATGCCAATGTCAGTTTCGCCGGGCTCGGCGGTGGGATTCAAGGTTGGCGGAAGCAAATCGGTGAGGTCAACAATGCGGTGAGCAGGGCGAGAGTTTCTCGCGCTCTGCAAACGGAGGCGCGAATGCGGTGTCCCAAGTGCTTGTCAGACATGGAGACGATCACGTTCAACGACGTCGAGATAGACCGGTGCTTGGATTGCTACGGCATCTGGTTCGACCATTTGGAACGCTCGCGTCTCGCCGGGCTCAAGGGTGCAGAGTCAATCGACATCGGCGATGAAGAGACCGGCGCTCGTCACGACGGGATGGTCTACGTCGAATGTCCGCGCTGCTTCGGCATCATGGAAAGGATGGAAGCCGGATCATCGAGTAGCCCCATTCACTATGACCTTTGCGTCAGTTGCCATGGCAGCTATTTCGACGCTGGCGAGTTTCGTCGATATCTCCTGAGCGAACGAAGCTGAGGCCAGGCCGGCAACTGGTTCTGGGGCAGGAACGGGTTCTTTGTCCCAAAATTGTCATCCTGACAATTCCTGGGAGTCGGTTTGCAAGCAAACCTCGCACTTCCTGTAGAAAAGAGGCCTGCAGAAAAGAGGCCTTTAGAAAACGGCGGTGCATCCCTGCACCGCTAGGGTCGCAGTAGCTTTCTGACGATCTGGTTGACCTGCTGCGGATTTGCGGCGCCCCTGGTCTCTTTCATGACCCGACCCACGAAGAACCCCAGGACCTTGTCCTTGCCGGCCCGAAACTGATCAGCCTGCTTCGGATTGGCATCGATGATTGTGCTGATCAATGGTTCAAGTTCGGCACTGTCGGACACCTGTTTCAGGCCTTGTGCCTCAATGATGTCGTCGATGTCGCCGGCGCTCTCCCACATTTGGTCGAAGACCTGCTTGGCCGCTTTGCCCGAAATCGTCTTGTCGCTGATGCGGCTGATCAATTTTGCGAGCTGCAATGCGCTAATCGGCGATCCCGAGACATTTGCATCCTCACGGTGCAGTCGACCGAGCAGTTCCACTCGCACCCAGTTGCCGGCCGCGCGCGGGTCACCTGACTCGCTGGCAACCTGCTCGAAGTAGTCGGAGAGCGCCCGACTCGACGTGAGTACCTGGGCGTCGTCCCCGCTGAGGGCATATTCGGCGACGAACCGGCGGGACCGGGCATCGGGGAGTTCGGGCAAGCTGGTGCGTATCTCGTCGATGTACTCGCGGCTGATCTGAACCGGCAACAGGTCCGGTTCCGGGAAGTAACGATAGTCGGTTGCGGTTTCCTTGCTCCGCATGGGGCGGGTTTCATCTTTGTCCGGATCGTAGAGCCGAGTCTCCTGCACGATTCGGCCACCTTCTTCGAGTACCTTGCGCTGGCGCACAATCTCGTACTCGATCGCTCGTTGCAGAAAGCGAAACGAATTGACGTTCTTGGTCTCGGTGCGAGTGCCGAATTCGTCTGTCCCGACTGGTCGGATACTGACGTTGGCATCGCAGCGAAACGAGCCCTCGGCCATTTCGCCGTCTGATACATCGAGCCACGTCACCAGCCGATGGATGGCGCGTGCATAGGCAACGGCTTCGTCGGACGAGCGCAATTCCGGTTCTGAAACAATCTCGATGAGCGGCGTTCCAGCGCGGTTGAGGTCGATGCCGGACATGCCACTGTAGTCTTCGTGTAGCGACTTGCCGGCGTCTTCTTCGAGGTGCGCGCGCGTGATGTTGATGACGCGTTCGCCAGCGTCGGTTTCGATCTTGAGCTGGCCGCCCTTGACGATTGGCTCGTCCAACTGCGTGATCTGATAACCCTTCGGTAAGTCGGGGTAAAAGTAGTTCTTTCGATCGAAGACCGAGCGTTCACCGATTTCTGCACCGACAGCGAGGCCGAAACGCACGGCCTTTCGATACGCTTCGCCGTTAACGACCGGAAGGACGCCGGGCAGTCCCAGATCGACCGCACAGGCCTGTGAATTGGCAACGGCACCAAAGGTTGTACTCGCACCCGAGAAGAGCTTGGACGTGGTTGACAGTTGTACGTGGATCTCGAGTCCAATGACGACCTCCCACACTGGCTGCGACGGACTCATGGCTGCTCCGACGGTTGGCCACCGGCTGCGACCGTGCCGACGGGCGTGAGGGTGTGGAAGTCGGTACCCATCTGGTATTGGTGAGCGACGTTCAGGAGTCGCGCCTCCTCCAGATGGGGGGCGATTAGTTGTAGTCCGACAGGCAGCCCGTCTGAGAGCCCGACCGGCATCGACAGGGCCGGAAGGCCCGCGAGATTCGCGCCAATCGTGAATATGTCCTGCAGGTACATGGCGAGCTGATCGTCGGTCTTCTCGCCGAGCGCGAACGCCGGCGCGGGGGTGGTTGGGCCAATAAGCACATCGGCGATGTCAAAGGCGTTGACGAAGTCGTCCCGAATCAGGCGTCTCACCTGCTGCGCCTTCCTATAGTAGGCATCGTAGTAGCCGGCCGAGAGGGCGAAGGTTCCCGCCAGTATTCGTCGCTGGACTTCGCGGCCGAGGCCCTCTGACCGGCTGCGTCGATAGAGGTCCGCGAGATCGATCGGATCGTCGCAACGATAGCCAAAGCGCACGCCATCGTAGCGCGAAAGATTGGCTGAACATTCCGCTGGCGCAATGACGTAATACGCCGGAATCGCGTGGCGCAAGTTGGCGAGGTCGACGTCGACGACGGTCGCGCCGAGTTTGCACAGCGCGTTGATTGCGTCCTCGATGCGGGCCCCGGAGCCTGCATCGATGTCGTGCTCGAAGTACTGGCGTACCCGGCCAAGCCGCAGACCCGTGAGCGGCCGATCAAGCTGAGAGACATAGTCGGGAACAGGCACATCGAGGCTCGTGCTGTCGCGCTCGTCTGCGCCTGCCATGACGCCAAGCATGATCGCAGCGTCTTCGGCTGATCTTGTCATCGGACCCGCCTGGTCAAGGCTGGAGGCATAGGCAATGATGCCCCACCTCGAAATCCTGCCGTAGGTCGGCTTGAGTCCGGTGATGCCGCAGAATGCCGCGGGCTGACGGATCGAGCCACCGGTGTCGGTTCCCGTCGCGCCCGCGCAGAGTCTTGCCGCGACCGCCGCCGCCGATCCGCCGGACGATCCGCCGGGCACGCGGTTCTCGCCCCAGGGGTTGGTAACGGCGCCGTAGAAGCTCGTTTCGTTTGAAGACCCCATGGCGAATTCATCCATGTTGGTCTTGCCCAGTGTGATAGCTCCGGCGGAGCGAAATTTCTCAACGACGGTCGCACTATAGGGGGCGATGAAGTTGTCGAGCATGCGCGAGCCGGCCGATGTTCGGGTGCCCTCGGTGCAAAAAATGTCCTTGTGAGCAATGGGGATGCCGAGCAGCGGCCGGTTGCTACCAGCGCCGTTCAAGCGGTCCGCATCGGCGGCCGCGGCCTCGGTCAACGCGCTATCTCGCATCCCGGTGATGTAACTATTGAGCCGGACATCCTCGGCCGCGATGCGATCGAGGTAATGCGTCGTCAGTTCGACAGACGAGTAGTCGCCCGCGGCCATGTCGGCACCCATTTGCGCGATGGTCCGATTGTGCATGGTCATTCGACGACGCGCGGGACCAGATACAGGCCGTCCTTGGTAGCCGGCGCATGAGTCTGGAAGTGATCGCGTTGATCCGATTCCGTTACTGTGTCGGCCCGTAGTCGCTGGACGGCGTCCAGTGGATTCGCCATCGGTTCGACGTCCTGCGTGTCCACGGCAGCCATCTGGTCGGCGAGATCCAGGATGTTCTGTAAGCTGTCGATCTGCAAGTTGAGTTCCTCGCCCGGCAACGCGAGTTGGGCGAGTTCAGCGATTGATTCGACGAGGGGCTTGTCTATTTTCATGGGTGTTTCGTTGCGATTTCGTTGGTGGTCAGGTTGGCAGTCGACGCTAGCGGATTGGCAAAACGGCATCTGCGGCGCCGGGGCCCGGGCGCGTCGAATCCTAATGGGCTTTGGGATTCTGGGCAAGAAACGAACGTCCATCCGGACGCTGGCCTGGTACCCGGGCGGGAACTCGCAATGGGGACCCGGGCTTGCGACTCGCGTGTGGAACTGCGTTTCATTCGGCAAACGGGCATCGCGGGCCGCTCGACAGACCGGAATCCGGGCTATTCGTACGCTTCTCCACGGTCTTTGTGATCTTCGTGGCCTTTTGGTCATTAGGATATTGAGCGAATTCCTCGCGATTGATAGAGTTGCGGAACATTTTGAATCCAGATCGTTAGGATATTGTCCCGCGCAAGACGTCGCTGCGGGTCACACGGGTCCGGAATGGCAGGCTGAGAGTCCGGTGACGGGCCAGGTTAAGAGGGCCAGGTTAAGAGGGCCAGGTTAAGAGGGCCAAATTTAAGGGTGCCGGGTTCAGGGGTCAGGCAGAAGAAGGCCAGAATCCGAAAGCGACAGTGCGACAAGAATAGCAAGACCACAAGCATG
Source organism: Gammaproteobacteria bacterium (assembly GCA_963693635.1). GTDB lineage: Bacteria > Pseudomonadota > Gammaproteobacteria > Pseudomonadales > Azotimanducaceae > CAVOBC01. The sequence goes on from CAVOBC010000005.1 coordinate 9,078, forward strand.
CAAATGCGGCTGGTTACGGCAATCAAACTGCGCGCTCACTCGCCCGGCCTTCGCGGCGGATCGGTACGCGTGAGGGGACCGGTTGGAACACGTCAATGCGGTAATACATAAGGGTGTGGTTCATTGTTTAAGAAACTGAGGGGCTTGTTCTCAAGTGATCTCTCGATTGATCTCGGGACAGCCAACACGCTGATTTATGTACGCGGCAAGGGCATCGTCCTCGATGAACCGTCGGTGGTCGCGATTCGCCACAAAGACAACCGCAAGACCGTCGCTGCAGTTGGCATCGATGCCAAGCGTATGCTCGGCCGAACGCCCGGCAATATCACAGCGATTCGACCATTGAAAGATGGTGTCATTGCAGACTTTCAGGTGACTGAGAAAATGTTGATGCACTTCATCAAGAAGGTGCATGAGAATTCCTGGATCAGGCCGTCACCGCGGGTGCTGGTCTGTGTGCCGTGCCAGTCGACCGAAGTAGAACGACGGGCGATCAGAGAATCGGTTATCAGTGCGGGTGCCCGTCATGTGGGCCTGATCGAAGAGCCGATGGCGGCAGCGATTGGAGCCGGCCTGCCGGTACACGAAGCGATTGGCACGATGGTCGTTGACGTTGGTGGTGGCACCACCGAGATCGCTGTGATTTCATTGAACGGTGTGGTCTACGCGCAATCGATCCGGGTGGGAGGTGATCGATTTGATGAGGCGATCACCGCGTATGTTCGTCGGACTCAGGGCAGCCTGATTGGCGACGCGACGGCCGAACGGATCAAGCAGGAAATCGGTGCCGCTTTCCACTGCACCGAGATCCGGGAGATCGACGTGCGCGGCCGCAATCTTGCTGAAGGTGTCCCGCGGAGCTTTACACTGAACAGCAACGAGATCCTCGAAGCGTTGCAGGAGCCGTTGTCGGTGATCGTACAGGCTGTCAAGGGTGCGCTGGAGCAAACGCCACCGGAGCTTGCCGCAGACATCGCCGAGAGCGGTCTGGTGCTGACCGGCGGAGGCTCGCTGTTGCGAGGCCTCGACCGCCTGCTCTCTACCGAGACGGGCTTGCCGGTGATTGTCGCCGAAGACCCGCTGACGTGTGTTGCAAGGGGCGGTGGCAAAGCGCTCGAAAGCTTGGACCGGGGTGACGACGACGTCCTTTCGCTACAATAAGTGCCGCGTGCTGAAGCGGTCAATGCAGGTCTGACGCGAACGGCCGGCGAGGGAAGCTGAACGCGCATCGATGACACTCCTGACGCCTGGGGATGGGCCCGCCCTGGCGACAGCGACCGGAGACTAGTCCGATCAAGTCGCTCTTTCTCGAAGAGACAATCACGGTGTACAAGGTCATTGGCCTTGGCATCCTGTCGTTGGCGCTCATCGCGATCGACCATCTGTCTGACTTTCTCGACTATCCCCGCGCCGGACTGAGTGTTCTCGTTACACCCATCATCCTCATCGCTGACGTGCCAGAGAGGACACTCAAGGGAGTAAGCGAGGTTGTTGCGAGTCGCGACGATCTGCAGAAAGACAACCGGCACCTGCGTGAGGAGGTGCTGATGCTGCACGCCAAAACCGAGAAAATGGCGGCGCTCACCGCAGAGAACAACCGCCTGCGGGGTTTGCTGGGGTCGGCGGAAAAGGTGGAGGACAACGTTCTTGTCGCTGAATTGATCGGTGTCGATCCGGATCCTGATCGACACATTGTCATCATTGACAAGGGTTCGAGCGAAGGCGTGTTTGTGGGTCAGCCTCTGCTGGACGCTGAAGGTTTGATGGGGCAGGTCATAGAAGCAGGGCCCATAACCTCCCGGGTACTCCTGATCAGTGACCGCTTGCATTCAGTTCCTGTACAGGTGGTGCGCAGTAACTTGCGACTGATCGCTCGGGGTACGGGGATCATTACAGAACTTGAGCTACGACACGTCCAGGACACAGCCGACATCGTTGAGGGTGACCTGCTGGTTTCCTCCGGCCTCGGCGGTCGGTTTCCGGTTGGCTATCCGGTCGGCGTTGTTTCAAAGATCCGTCATGATCCTGGCAAACCCTTCGCCGTGGTCCGCGCGACGCCGACCGCGCGGCTGGACCGGACCCGGCATGCATTGCTCGTCTTTACCGAAGAGCGGCTCGCGAAGCTTCCTTCCGGGACGAGCCCTGAGAGCGGTGGCTGACGTGTACCGAGGTCAGTGGGTCGTCTTGACAAGCTTTCTTTTCGCGCTCGTTCTGTCCGTCGTTTCGGTCATTTCAACCGGTCCGGACAACGTTGGCCATTTACGGCCGGACTGGGTTCTGATGGTCCTGATCTATTGGGTCATGGCGCTGCCCCAGCGCGTCGGCATCGTCGCGGCATGGTGCCTTGGCATCGTCGTTGACGTGCTTAGTGGCAGTCTCATCGGCCAGCATGCGGTTGCGTACATTCTGGTGTCTTATGCCGTTGCTCAGGGCTACCAGCAGCTTCGGATGATCTCTGTTTGGCAACAAAGTGTGGCAGTGCTGGTCCTTGTGGGAGCAAGCCAATTGATCAGCATCTGGATTCAGAGCATCGCCGGAATGACATCGTTTAGTTGGTGGCACATGCTGCCTGCTGTTGTCAGTGCCTTCATCTGGCCGTGGATATTTCTTGTCCTTCGATATCTGCGCCGACAATTTCGAGTAACCTGACAAGGTGGCGTGAATGGGCTTCCTTACAGCACCGACGGCAGGCTCGCGGCCCCTCATTGGTCCTGCGTGTGCACATTGAGAGATAAGTGGAAGAGAGACCCGATCAGAATGATGTGATACTTGCGTCGCTGTCGCCGCGCCGCGCCGCCCTGTTGCGGCAGATTGGTCTGCGCTTTGCGATCGTGAGCGGGGATGTGGTCGAACCGCGTTGGAGCGGCGAGAAGCCTGAGGACTACGTTGCTGCAATGGCGACGCTTAAAGCCGCCGCAACGAAGACGATTATTCACGCAGACGCGGCGCGACACTACGAAGGTGTGGCAGATCTGCCCTTGATCGCTGCTGACACGGTGGTGGTCATCGATGGCGAGGTGCTTGGCAAGCCTCAGGACGAAGATGACGGCGTGACGATGCTGATGACCCTCGCCGGGCGTCAACATCGTGTTTTGACCGGTGTGGAGATTCTGTTTGCCGGGCAGGTCTGCCGCTGCGTCGTCGAAACCGCGGTCAATGTCCGACCGTTGACTGAGCAGGATTGTCGCCGGTACTGGCTGACAGGTGAGCCGGCAGACAAAGCTGGCGCCTATGGAATTCAAGGTGTCGGTGCTGTTTTCGTAACGGGTATCGAAGGTAGTTATACCAACGTGGTTGGCTTGCCGTTGGTTGAGACGGCGCAATTACTTAAGGCATGTGGCATCGACATTCTCGGTCGAGCGACGACAGCCTCGGTGCGCCGCGCAGAGGAAAGAACAAATGTTTGAAATCGGACGTGTGCAATGGCTGAAGAGATTATTATCAGCGTATCGCCTCATGAAACCCGGGTCGCAGTCGTCGAGCAGGGACTCATGCAGGAGATTTTTCTGGAGCGCTCCCACACACCCGGGACGGTGGGGAATGTCTACAAGGGCAAGGTCCTGCGGGTGTTGCCGGGAATGCAGTCGGCTTTTGTCGACATTGGCCACGCCAAGGCGGCGTTTCTTCATGTAACGGACCTCATCGACACGCACGAGGCCATGATGGAGAAGCGAGGGCCGGACTTTGCAATGCCGCCCATCCACGAACTCGTGCACGAGGGCCAGAAGCTGCTGGTTCAGGTGACCAAGGAACCGATCGGCACAAAGGGGGCGCGCATAACGGCGAACCTGTCCCTTGCATCCCGGTTCCTCGTCTATATCCCGGGCACCTCGCACATAGGTGTTTCCCAGCGCATCGAGGACGAAGCGGAGCGAGATCGGCTGCGGCGGGTCGTGACGTCACTCGGCGACGCCCGTGGCGCGGCACCGGGCGACGGCTTCGTCGTCCGAACGGCGTCCGAGGGTGCCGATGCCGATGAAATCGCCAGCGACGGTGAGTTGCTGCGTGCCCGTTGGCGGACGATCCAGGAAGATGGCAGAACGGCCAACACACCCGCGTTGATCTATGAAGATCTGCCGCTGCACCTGCGCGTGATGCGCGATCTGATTAGTCAGCGGACGGATCGAATTGTCACCGACAACGTTACGATCTTTGATGCCCTCCAGCGTTTCCTCACGGACTTCATGCCTAAAAAGAGCGACTGCCTGACGATCGAGCAGGGCGCTGTACCGCTGTTTGATGCACACAATCTCGAAGATCAGCTCGAATCTGCCCTGGATCGTAAAGTCGGACTCAAGTCGGGCGGTTACATGGTCATCGATCAGACCGAGGCAATGAACACCGTGGACGTTAATACCGGCGGCTTTGTCGGGCGCAACGACCTCGAAGAGACGATCTATCGAACCAATCTTGAAGCCGCGGCGGCGATCCCGCGCCAATTACGACTGCGCAATATTGGCGGCATCGTGATCCTCGATTTCATCGACATGGTCGACGAAGAACACAAAAGACAGGTTCTGCGCACACTTGAGAAGGGGCAGCAGCAGGATCGGGTGAAGTGGAACATCTCGGAGATCTCGCAACTCGGGCTTGTTGAGATGACCCGGAAGCGGACCGACGAGAGTCTCATGAAGACAATGTGTGAGCCCTGCGCGGCGTGCAACGGTCGGGGGTTCATCAAGTCTGCGGAATCGGTCTGCGTGGAGATTTTTCGCGAGGTCAAACGGAGGTCGCTAACGCTTGCGGACTGTCGTTGCATGATCAGGGGAGCGCAGACGGTCATCGACAGGTTGCTGGATGAGGATGCCGAAATGGTCACGGCGTTGGGTGAAACTCTCGGGGTGGCACTGCAATTGCAGGTCGAACCCGCCTACTCTCAGGAAGAATACGATGTTGTGCGCCTGCACTGACATCTCGATAAAGCGCCGGTGAGCACCTCATGTAACGGTCTATCGCAGACGGTTGGGCGCGGGCTGTGAAACGTTCGTTCTCAATCCTGCGACGTTCGCTGGAAGTCCTCTTTCTGGCTGTCCTCGTCGCGCTCGCACTCTACGTCTCGCTGGGTCGTGTGCTCCTCCTCGCCATCTCTGCGGAAACCTGGGCTGGCTGGGTAGGAGCAGCCATGGGCGCGAAGGTCGTTGTGACGACCAGTGAGGGCGACTGGTTGTATCTGGACCCGCGACTGAAGCTGAGCGGGGTGTGCGTTTCGGACTGCGCGCTCGCTATCGATTCGGTGCAGTTGCGAATCAACGCGATACGGAGCGTGATTGAGCAGCGTCCGGTCGTCGCTGAAGTGCTGGTCGATGGTCTGCGTCTGGATGTCCGACGAGATGCGGATGGCGAATGGTTCGTGGTCGGCGTGCCCCGGGGCGATCGAAGCCTCACTCTGGGCGACGTGCTGGATGCGATGCCCCATCTCCATCAGGTCTCCCTGACAAACGTCAGAGCCCATGTTATTACTGAACGCGCTGCATTTGATGTCGAAACGACTACATCACGACTCTCCACCTTGGGTGATGAGCGCCACTTCAGCGGTGAGGTGACGATTCGGACAGACACAGAGTCACTCAATTTTGAGATGTGCGGGCGGTATCGCGGTGACCCGCGTTCGGAGACCTTCGCTGCGGATGTGTATGCGCGGTTGCCCGTCATCGCCGCGGGCGTTCTGGCGCCCCTGTCCGTTGATTTGCCGGGGGGCGTCACCATCAGTGATGTCAAGATAGGGGGTGAGTTGTGGCTGCACGCAGAGGCGGGTGCCGTCACAGTCCTTGGCGACATCCTGCTACCTAGCCTGCAGGTGAGTCACCGCAATGAGTCCTCCACGCCATTGATTGACGTTGAGGGCCTGTTTCGCGCTGACCTCGATGTCGACGGCGGTTGGCATGTGATGGTCTCGCACCTCGGTGGCATGGTTGGAGGCGAGGCCTGGAATCTGGACCAGTTACAGGTTGTCGGGAGCAATCGTGATGACGGTCAAGTGATTGCCGGCTATCTGCCGATCCTCGACCTGAGCGCGATGACACGTGCGGCGATTACTCTCGACAAATCAATGAAGCTGCTTCCTGAGAGTGTGCGGGAGGCTCTTTATACCGTGCAACCGGCTGGCAGTTTGTCAGGTTTAAGTTTCCGCACGTCGACCACTGATCCGGTTGCCGCGGCAAGGCTCACGGCCAGAATATCGAGCGGTCAGATCAATGCTTACCTGGGGTCACCTTCGGTCACGAATCTCAATGGAGTGTTGTCCCTGAGCCGGGATCACGGTTTCATCGACATCGAAAATGGCCCATTTAAGCTGCATCTGAAGCGGATCTTCGATGAGGTCTGGTCGTTTGATCAGGGTCGTGGGCGCTTTGAGTTTCAAAGGGACGGCGACCGTTATCAGCTGTTTAGTCACGCAATTGAGCTTGTCGACGGTGACCTCACTGCGTTCGGTCAGATCCACCTCAACCTCGAAGCCGATCCGGCAAAGCGCTCCTGGGGCCTGATGCTCGGCTTGAGAAATGGCGACCTTATCGACGCCGAGCGGTACTTCCCGGCCGCGATGTCGCCAGATCTGAGGGACTGGCTGACGCGTGCGGTGGTTGACGGGACGGTGGCTGAGTCAGGCTTGCTGTTCCATGGTTCCCTGTTTCGGAAGTCCGCCAAGATCGAACGGCTGCAGGAAATGTTCTTTGCAGTAGAGGGCGGTGTGCTCGACTACGACCCGGCGTGGCCTCGGGTAGGAGCGCTTGAGGCGACGATCTATACGGGCAACTGGGGCGTAGAGACACGCGGCGCGGTCGGCGTGATTTACGACTCAAGCGTTAGCATTGGTGAGGTGGTGGTGCCCATGAACGACGAAGCACCGGCGTTGTGGGTCCATGTTGACGGGACTTTCGAAGGCCCAGTGAACGACGGTATTCGTTTTCTCAACGAGACACCGCTGGCAGGTATCACGAGCCGGGTTGCAGAGCACTGGAGCGGGGCCGGCGACATGCAGGGGGCCGCCAGGCTTGAGATCCCGATCGGAACTGATGCCGCAGCGCGTGCTGCTCTGACCGATGTCGACCTGCTGCTTTCGGACAACGCGATCGAGATGCCGGACTTTGACCTGGTGATTGATCGCCTGGATGGTCTAATCCGGTATCAAAATGAATCCGGTCTAACATCAAGTGACCTGACCGGGCGGTTGTTCGAGCGACCGGTGAGTGGAACGATTGCGACAACGAGTGGTGACAACACGGCGATTCGCTTTGATGTTGCAGGCCGCGTGACGGCGGAGGCGCTCTATGCGTGGACGGACCAGCCCATACTCAGCCGGGCTAGCGGCGAGTCTGCCTATGAAGCAACGTTGTTCGTTCCCCAGGGCGAAGTGGGTGTGGCACCAGGCGAGGGGATCGAGGGGGTCAAGGGGATCGAGGGGATCGAGGGGATCGAGGGGGATAATGTCGTAGGGGATGCGCCAGACGCGTCTCTTGCGTCGCCGTGGATTGAAGTAACGTCGGACCTTGCAGGTATTGAATTGCGACTGCCGCACCCGCTTGGCGTGACCCGCGAGGGGTCGGCCAATCTGCGATACCGCCACGTGTTCGACAGCGTGCAGGAGATTGCAGTTGCGCTCAATGACGACTTTGCCGTCACCATGCACGTTGATGATGATCAACTGACGGCCGCCCGGGCGCACTTCGGGCCGCGCGCTAAACCGCTGGCTCCAGGCGACGGCATATTGATTACAGGCGTGATCGATCAGGTTGACTACCATGCGTGGGAGGTGCTGATGGAGGATCTTGAGGCGGTATCCGACCCGTCGATGTCGAGCGAACTGATCGATGCGCTGACTGCGATTGAACTAAAGGCCGGCATCCTCCATGCGTACGGGGTTGACCTCGAAGACGCGAGCGCGCGGGTGACTCGCGCAGGGGCTACATGGCAAATTGAGCTTGCCAATGAGATGTTGCGGGGCGTTCTTGGCGTTCCGGATGCCGCGGCTGAGCCCGTGTCAGTCCATCTCGACTACCTGCGTGTGGACGCAGACGAGGAATCGCCAGATCCCATGGCGGATGTTGTGCCCCAGCAGCTTGGACCGATGGTCGTGTCGATCGACGAGTTCAGACTCGATGACGAGGATTACGGCAAGTGGTCTTTTCACTTCAGCCCGACGCGGGACGGCGGCTATGTGGACCAGTTGGAGGCAGAGGTTCGGGGACTGCTCCTGCAGGCGGACAGCCGACTTTACTGGGATCATGCCGATGGTCGGCATAGCACGCGATACGAGGGCACTGTTGTTGCTCCTGACCTTGGTCTTGCGCTTCGGGCCTGGGGTTACGCATCGAGTATCGAAGGTGACAACTTTCAGTTTCGGCCGTTTCTCAACTGGGAAGGCTCACCGGCGATGATCGACATGAAGACAGTCGGAGGCACAATGCGGCTCGACGCGGGTGAGGGACGCTTTGTGCAGGTTGAGAGTGCAGGTGCCTTGAAGCTCCTTGGGATCTTCGACTTCAGTTCTATCGCACGCCGGTTTCGCTTTGACTTCCGTGACGTCACCAATGAAGGGTATACGTTCAGCAAGATCGAAGGCGACACACGCTTCCAGGACGGACTGATTCAGGTCGTCAATCCGATCGTAATTGAAGGCTCGGGTAGCATCTTCAAGCTGGGCGGCAACATCAATCTTATTTCCGGTGAACTTGATAATGATATGATTGTGACACTTCCGGTGAACAGGAATTTGCCGTGGTACGCTGCCTATTCGGCGATCGCGGCAGGGCCGCTCGCGGGCGTCGGCGTCATCGTTGCGCAGAGGATCTTCCAAAATCAGATCGACCAGATTAGCAGTGCAAAGTACAAGATCACTGGCTCCATCGACGCTCCGGTGATCGAGTTCGTGTCGATCTTTGATGACAACGTGCGCGAAGAACCGTCGGCTGCCGGACCCGCACCTGGCAAACTTGACGGTCTGCCGCCTGTTGATGACTTTCCCGCGTCCCCGCTTGCGGTCGAACCCTCGGGTGACCGCGCAACGACGGCAGAGATCGATGGAGGCGGCGCCGATGAGTGATATCGCGCTGGTGCAGATGGTGTCCAGTTTCGACGTGGACCGAAGTCTGATGCGTTGTGAAGCGTTGCTTGCAGAGGCAGCGCGGAGCGACCCCAGGGTGGTCTTCCTGCCCGAGAATTTTGCGTCCCTTGGCCATCCTTCGCCGTCGGCCGTTGGAGCCGGGGAAGTAACCGCCGACGGCCTGATACGCTCGTTTCTGCGGGAGATGGCCCTGCGACATCGATTCTGGCTGGTTGCGGGCACCTTGCCGTGCGCGGTCCGCGGCGACGGTACGCACACCGGCGAGCGGGTTCGGGCCGCTTGCTTTGTCCTGGACGAGGACGGGCGCGAGGTCGGTCGGTACGACAAGATTCACATGTTTGATGCGGACGTCGACGACGTGCAACAGGTGTATCGGGAATCGGCGACGTTCGAGCCCGGTGATCAGATCGTTGATATCGAATCGCCGGTAGGGCGGATTGGCCTGTCGGTTTGCTACGATCTTCGCTTTCCTGAGATTTATCTGCGCCTCGCTGCGGCGGGTGCAGAACTCCTGAGTGTGCCGTCGGCATTCACGCGCGGGACGGGTGCCGCGCACTTTGAGCCTTTGCTGCGTGCACGTGCGATCGAGCATCTCGCTTTTGTCGTCGCCGCCTGTCAGGGCGGCAGCCATGACTCGGGCCGGGAAACGTGGGGTGAGAGCGCGGTGATTGGCCCGTGGGGCGAGGTGATTGCACGTTGCGGCACCGGTGAGGATGTCGTGCACGCTGACATCGACCTTGACCATCAGCGTGCCTTGAGAAAGCAGATCCCAGTGCACGCGCAGCGCCGCTTGTGACACATCGGTAGCGCGCACTGCACGGGGCGCGATAGGTGGTGGTGGCCCTCTCTGCTTTTTGCGAGGGTGGGTGAGGATGGGCGGTATCAGGCCTCCGATGACTCTTTCAGGAACTGAAAGATGCGCCGGAATGCGGATCGGTCTTCTTCCTCGCGGCGGGCCTGTCTGACCATGGTGCGGAGTTGTTGAACGTCGAGGTCGGGAATCTCGCGCCGAATCTCGTCAATGATCGCGGATTCGTCGATGAGCAATTGATCACGCCAGCGCTCGAGACGATGGAACTGTTGTTGGTGTGAGGTGCTCGCGGAGTCGTAGCGATCCAGCAACTGTCGTGCACGGGTGCCCTCGTCCTCTCGCAAGAGCTTGCCGATGTACTGTATCTGGCGTTTGCGCGCGCTGCCGCGATGAATACGGCCAGCCTGCCGGACAGCTTCGGCAACTTCATCTGGCATTTCGGACAGGTAGTGCGCGGGGAGTTCGACCAGTCGTGTGCCAATCGCTTTGAGTTCGTCAAGTTCGCGCTTTACCTGGGACTTGCTCTTGGCCCCGGGCGATGAATCGTCGTCCGGCTGGATGTCTTTTTTCACTCCGATTCGCCGAATCGATCTGTAATGAGCTCAATCATTGCGGACATCGCTTCGCGTTCGTCCTCGCCGTCGGCCTGGATGGACAAGTGGCAGCCTTCGGTTGCCTCCAGCATCATTACGGACAGTACGCTCTTGCCGTTGGCAGTTTGTGCGTCGCGCACGACGGTGATTTCAGCCGCGAACTGCTGTGCAACGCGGACAAGTTTCGACGCCGCACGGGCATGGAGCCCGAGCCGATTCGAAACAAGTGCCTTCTCGATGATCATTGAATCGCCTGCGTATCTTGCGCGTGTGACGTTGTTTGTGACGGTATGGATTTTCGTGACGGGGTGGGTTCGTGTCGCAATGGGCGGCTGAGCGCAGTTTAACGCTGGAACGCCATCGAACCCGGGGGATCAGTCAACCTGGATCTTGTCGAGTTCTCGGTGGCGTATCTGCACGTTCTCCCAGTCCTCCCGGAACTGGGAGAACAGCTTGTTGCACATGTAGACGCTTCGATGTTGGCCGCCAGTGCAGCCGATGGCGACCGTCATATAACTGCGAGAACTTGCTTCAAAGCGCGGCAGCCAGCTGTGGAGGAAACCGCTGATCTCTTCGTGCATCTTGGTGAAGTCCTCCTCGGAATTGAGGAACTCTTGCACCGGTTTGTCGAGTCCTGTCAGTGACCGCAGATTGAGTTTCCAATGTGGATTTGGCAGGCACCGCACATCGAAGACAAAATCGGCGTCTATGGGGACCCCTTTTTTGTATGCGAAGGACTCGAACATGAGCGCGAATGCGCTGCTGCTGCCTGCAACGCGTTCGCGGATGAGGTCCCGCAGTTGGTGGATTGTGAGTGATGTGGTGTCGATGGTGAGATCGGCGCGATTCGAGATCGGTACGAGCAGTTTGGCCTCCAGATCCAGCGCTTCACGCAGGTCCCGATGCTCGTCCGTCAGGGGGTGCTTGCGGCGCGTTTCACTAAAGCGCTGGAACAGGGTCGCGCTGAGGGAGTCGAGGTACAGGATCTGCTTGGTGACGCCCTGGCTGTCGATCTTGTCCATGATGTCGCTGAAGTTCGAAAGGTCTGCCGGGATATTGCGGGCGTCGATGCTAACCGCGGCTTTAAGGACGGTGTCGCCCTCCGACAGCCGATCGATCAAGGGCGGCAGAAGGGTAACCGGCAGGTTATCAATGCAGTAGTGTCCCATGTCTTCGAGGACGTGCAGTGCTGTGCTCTTGCCCGATCCGGACCTGCCACTGACAACGATGAGGGAAATCACGAGGGGGTTCAGGCCGTCGCGCTGGTCTTGGACTCGGGGTCGCGCATGGCCGAAACGTAAAGCGCTTCATTCGATTCGGCGGCAAGCAGCGACTCGACGTAGCTTGGGTTCTCAAGCCGAGCCGCGAGCATGCCGAGCGTACGCACGTGCTCATCAGGATTGGACTCGGGCACCAGTAGCACGAAGAGCAGTTCAACCGGTAGACGATCAACCGCATCGAAGTCGATAGGCTGGACCGTCCGAAACAGACCGGCCAATGTCTGCGAACACTTGCTGAGTCTGCAGTGGGGGATTGCAATGCCGTTGCCGAGTGCGGTCGAGCCGAGCCGCTCGCGGGCGATTAGCGCGTCGAACAGCTCGGTTGGTGTGAGCCCGGGGACAGCGGTTGACATGGTCTCGGCGATCAATTGCAGCGCGCGCTTTCTGCTCGTCGCGATGAAATCGATCAACGTTCTGTCCCGGGTCAGGATCGACTTAAGATTCATAGCTGGTGCACGCTCCGCGCCTCGTTTACCGCGTTACCAGCGAGAATTATAGGGTATCAGGCCCGCCTGTGCTTCCGGTCTTTCATCTTTTCCTTGTGTCTTATGAGCTGTCTGTCCAGTTTGTCGGCGAGCAGATCAATTGACGCGTAGAGATCTTCCGACTCGGCATCGGCAAACACCTCACCGCCCGATACTCTGATTGTGGATTCTGCTTTTTGCCGTTGTTTGTTGACACTGAGGATGACGCCCACATCTGTGATCCGGGCGAAGTGCCGCTCGAGTCGGTCAAGCTTGCTGACAACGTAATTGCGGATGGCGGAAGTGACTTCGACGTGATGACCACTGATATTAATTTGCATAGACGACTCTCCCATCGCATGAATGTAGGCGACTGCCCGGCGATCTGGCCACCCAGCGACAAATTTCGTCTGCGAAAGCGTCTTTGCTGACACGACTGTTGTCCCATGACACTGTGATCCGTCATCAGATCACAGTGTCATCAACGCTTTCACCAATTGACGCTTTCATCAAACGACGTGTCAAAAGATGACAGATGTCATGTGCTAAAGACGGGTGCCAACGACCACAGGCGGATTTGTCGTTGCAGGCCCGACATTGCCACCCTCCTTTTTGTCTCTCCCTCCTCTTGCTTTAATTGATCTGTGCGGAAGCTGTGAAGGCGTGCCAGACGCTCGATTTTCGGGCCCCAGTACCCAGCGTAAGTATCCGGCGGATTCCGCATTTGCAGATGTTCGACGGCGGCGAGTGGCGTTGATCGAACCACGGCGTTTCGGGTGTTGTCTTGTAACGAAACCCGAACCGGACGCATTGTTCGATCATAGTCCAAGTCAGCGTTTTTTCAATATGATCGGGAGCAATTTCGGGGCGAAATGTCGCTCTGCGCTGATCGCCTGCAGCGGCGCTGCGGGCCGGCCTCAAACGAGCTGCTTGCGCTCGTTCGACGGCGGAATCATCAGGGATTCCCGATACTTGGCGATCGTGCGGCGGGCCACTTTGATGTCCTGGTCACTGAGTAATTTGGCCATCTTGCTGTCGGACAGTGGCTTGCGGGGGTTTTCCTCGGCGACCAGTTCCTTGATCAGGGCCCTGATTGCCGTCGAGCTGACTTCGCCGCCTGCGTGGGTGCTGACGTGGCTCGAGAAAAAGTACTTGAGCTCGAACACACCGGTTGGCGTGCGCATGTACTTTTGATTGGTCACACGGCTGATGGTCGACTCGTGCAGACCGACCGCCTGGGCGACATCGTGCAGCACGAGCGGCTTCATCGCCTGCTCGCCGTAATCCAGAAATCCGCGCTGGTACTCAACGATCTGGCGCGACACACGGAGAAGTGTGTCATTGCGTTGTTGCAGGCTCTTGATGAACCACTTGGCTTCCTGCAAATGATTGTTGAGATAGGTCTTGTCGGCCCGGTTGGCTGACTTTCGCGCGATGGTCGCGTAGTCCGAGTTGATGCGGATTCGCGGGGCTGATTTCGGGTTTAGTTCCACCAGCCAACGGTCGTTTTGCCGTGTCACGATGACGTCGGGGTCGACGTACTCCGTGTTGCTGGGTGCGATGTCTGAGCCCGGATAGGGGTTCAGGGTCTGGATCAGCGTGATGACGTTCTTGAGGTCATCTTCTTTCAACCGCACCTTGCGCAGCAATTGGGCGAAGTCGCGGCTTGCGAGCGCTGCGAGGTGCTGTTCGACCACCGCGATGGCGTCATCCCGAAAAGGCTCGTCTGCCGGCAACAGCGCCAGTTGAATCAGGAGACATTCGCGCAGGTCACGCGCCGCGATGCCGATGGGGTCGAGATGCTGCACGAGATGAAGGACGGCTTCAGCTTCCTCGATTCCCACTTCGAACTCGACCGGTATGCCGGGAAGAATCTCCTCGAGCGAACCCTTGAATCGTCCGTTTGCGTCCAGACCATCGAGAATCGACCAGACGAGAATCTGGTCGGCGTCTGAAATGTTGAGCAGATGTGCTTGCTCAAGCAAGTGTGACTGGATCGAGATGTCCGCCGTGTTGCGGGTCTCGAGGTAATCTTGGTTGCTCTCGTCGTCACCGCCGTATTGGGTGATCGGAGCTTCCCAGATATCTTCCCAGGCAGAATCAACCGGCAGTTCATCAGCAATCGATCCGCTTGCGAGTTCCTCGCTGGTGTCGGGAACCAGATCGCCGTCAACTTCGGGATCGACGATCGGGTCCGGTGCGTCGATCTCGCCGATTCGCTCGACGTTGTCCGCACCCTCTGCATCGGAAATATCCTCTGCATCGGCGGTGCCCTCGGGCGCCGGATCATCGAGCGGTGTGCCTTCGATCGTCTGGTCGGGGGTATTAAGCGATGTTACATCGTCGCCGCGGGCATCTTCTTCGGCCGCTTCCTCCAGCATCAGATTGGAATCAAGCGCTTCTTGAATTTCCTGCTCGAGGTCAGTGGTTGAAAGCTGCAACAGCTTAATGGCTTGCTGCAGCTGCGGTGTCATCCGCAGCTGCTGGCTGAGCCGCAACGCTAAAGCAGGTTTCATTGCCATGGGGTAATGGTACACGGGTTAGGGGGCAAGAGAATCGCCCGGTTCCGACCGGTTACATCCGAAAGTCATCGCCGAGGTATACCCGTCGCACGTGCTCGTTTGAGAGGATTGCTTCGGCGTCGCCTTCGGCAATTATGGTGCCTTCGTTGACGATGTAAGCCGTATCACAGATGTCGAGGGTCTCTCTGACATTGTGGTCGGTTATGAGGACCCCAATGCCCTTCTCTGACAACTGCGTGATAATTGTTTTGATGTCGCTGACTGAAATGGGATCGACCCCTGCGAACGGTTCGTCGAGAAGGATGAATGCTGGTTCGGTCGCGAGCGCGCGAGCGATTTCGACCCGCCGGCGCTCGCCCCCGGACAGGCTGATGCCCAGATTGTCACTGATGTGATTGATGTGGAATTCGGCCATAAGCTGGGAAAGGCGCTCCATCCGGGCTGTTTTGCTCAACTCTTTGCGTGTTTCCAGGATGGCAAGGATGTTGTCGCGAACTGACAGCTTGCGGAAGACCGATGCCTCCTGGGGCAGATAGCCGATGCCCTGGCGTGCGCGCAGGTGCATTGCGAGTGGGGTGATGTCGATGTCGTCGAAAAAGATCGCGCCATCATCTCGCGGGATGGAGCCGACGATCATGTAAAAGCATGTGGTCTTGCCGGCACCATTGGGTCCGAGCAGACCGACGACCTGCCCACTCTTGATCGACAGCGAAACCTGCCTGACAACCGGATGGCCCCGGTAACTTTTGGCCAGGTTTTGGGCGCGCAGGACGTGCACTTCAGGGCTTAGCGCGGGGCTGAATCGAAATGTGCACAGATTGGTCGTCGCCGCGACTGAGGTTCACAACTCCCTGTTGGATGTCATAGAACAGCAACTGGCCCTGGAAACTGTCTCGTTGTCGCTCAAGTCTGGCGTTGCCGGTCAGATGAAGGCGCTGCTCCTGAACCAGGTACGAGATCTTGTCTGCGTTGGCTTTGACAAGTTGCTTGTCGTCCGGTTGCTGCTCGTAGTGCGCCTTGCGGGCTGAACCGGCATCCGCTGAGGCAATGATCTGCACCACGTCGTTGCCGCTCGTGATGATCTTGACGCGATCGGCAGCAATGTGAAGTGTGCCTTGATCGATGGTCACGTTGCCGGTGTAGATCGAGACCTGATCCTGTTGGTTGACCATCGCGTAGTCGGCCTTGACGTCGATCGGCTGGTCCTTGTCCGTTGTCAGAGCGTGCGCGAAACTGGCGCAACAGCAGGCGAGGAGGGCGATCAAACAACGAACAGTCATCCCGTCAGTGTACCCGGTTGAGCGGGTATTGCGGGCGCTCGCGTGTGGTGCAGGGGTGCACCGCCATCTTCTGCAAGAAATGCGAGGTTTGCTTGCCGCCGCCCAAGGATTGTCAGGATGACAATTTTGGGATGGGAACCTGCCAACTCCTGTCTGGTTGCCGTCGCCCAACTGTGCCATGGGCAGCCGCTACTTCGGTGCGAGTTCGGATGGTAGAAGGATCGTGTGCACCCGCTGTTCGTCGTTCCCGTACAAATAGAAGCGCCCTTCGCTGAGATGGGCGCGCATGCCCGCGGCCGTGGTGCGCCCGGCGTTGTCGTCGATCAGCACCTTGTCGTCAGACTCCAGATAGTCGGTCTGGAGGAACACCGAGAGGCTTTCCGTTTGCACGTACAGGTAGCGACCGTCGGGGTTCTCCTTACGCACCAGAACGTGATTCCAGAGTTCCACGATGTCGTCGCGCTCTTTTCCGGATGCGGGTGGTGAGAGTGCGGACGATGACAGGATTCGACCTTCTTGTGATGTAAGATTCCAGGGCAGGGGTTCGGTTTCGTCAAACAGGAGGATATCTGGGGCCAGCAATGTCGTGATGTCATTAGCGGGGAAATGCGTAAAGCGGGCCGAGGAGATGCGATGCGTGGGGCGCCCGTTGTTGTCAAATTGGGTGATGAGCGCATTGGCCATGTAGAGGTCTGGCTCATTGCCGTCAGAAGCGGCGGGAACTGACACCACTTCGTTTTGTTCGATCAGCCACGACGCAGCAATACCCAGAAAGAAGATGATCGCAACGAGTGTCAGCGCTTTGTTGGAGTTCATGGCAATGGCGAGAGTCGCATGTTCTTCTGGTTGCGCAGGCGACGAGGCGTCGTCGGGGCATCATCGGCAGGGCGGGCGAGGTGGCGCTCGAACCTGACCCCCAGCGATTGCCAGGATGGCAATTGCTTGGACAAACGAGCTACCCAACCTCTCCGTAATACAGGTAGCAGAGGTAGCTGCTCCAGATGACGAGCAACAGTACGCCTTCGGCACGGCCTATTCGCGACTGCCCGGTGAGGCCGTAGGCGAACATGACCAGCATCGCGGTCAGAAGGAACATGACCGCGAAGTCCCGCCACAACACCACATCGGGCAGGTCAACCGGATAGAGCAGGCACGGCACGGCAAGGACCGCGAGAATGTTGAAGATGTTGGAGCCGACGATGTTGCCAATCGCGAGATCAGTTTGACCTTTAGTCGCGCTTGTTATGCAAACGACGAGCTCCGGCAGGCTGGTGCCGATTGCAATCACCGTGAGGCCAATGACCAGTTCGCTGACGCCGATTTGCAGGGCAATGTGCGTCGCAGCCCACACCAGCACCTCGGAGCTGATCAGCAGAAAAGCCAGCGACGCAATCGTGATCAGCACCGCACGTTGAATTGGCAGGTCTGGAATCTGCTGTATCTCTGCGAGGTCAGCCGATACCTCGAGAGGCTCGGCCTGGCTCTGTTCTGTCAACAGTCGGTACAGGAACATGACGAGGCCGGCGATCAGGAGCAGGCCGTCCCAGCGTCCGAGGTGCAGGTCGAAGATCGTGACGCCGGCACAAAACGTTACGAAAATCAGGATGGGAATGTCCTGACGCAGGATGTCCACGCGAAACGGCAGGGGCACAAAAAGCGCCGTGACACCGAGCACCAGGCCAATGTTGGCGATGTTGGAACCGATCGCGTTACCGACCGCAAGGGCAGGCTCACCTTCGAGAGACGATGCGATTGCCACGAATATCTCGGGCGCGCTGGTGCCAAGGGCAACGACGGTCAGGCCGATGACCATCGGCGACAGGTTCAGTTTGCGCGCGGTCGCTACGGAACCGATGACGAACTGATCCGCGCTCTTGAACAGAATGAGAAAGCCCAGCAATAGCGCGATGCTGTAGAGAAGCATCATAGGGAGGGGGTGGTGGTCGGCAGAATGTGGCCGGGTATTTAATGTGGAATGACTGACCATTGCAAGGCGCATTGGCGGCTATTATGAGCCGGAAATGCAGGCAAAACGTGGAGGGTCGCTGTCGTGGACAGTTGACGGTAATCGGCACGTCGGATGAATTCGCGTACAGTTTTTGGCCATCTATGTTCCGAGTGACCGATTCTTGGCACCGCCTATTATTGAATTGGAAAAGGTCCGTTTTCGCTGTGGTGGCCGCCAGATATTCGAGGATGTCTCGATTCGCGTGCCGGCGGCCTGGCCGAAATCCTGAAGTTTCAGTAACCCCCACGCTGCGGATTGCCACTCGGCCTGATTTCGGAGTCTGCGCGGCTGGGAACTGTGCGTGCCGAAGGATTGTGGCCCATCGCGCAGGCGTTGAGCGGCGGCGCCAAACGCGAGGATTTGCGATCAGACAGGAACTGTTCCTGTCTTTGTCAAGGTCGCGCCGGCAGCCCACGGTTTGCAGTCATCGCGAATAGTCCGCAGATGGCCGTGCGCGATACCGCGTACGGGACATTTCCTTTAATATGCCGGGTTTTGCGGTGGTGAACATGGATCTCCAGGCGATCAAAGCGGCCCTCGAAGCAGGTTTGCCAGACTGTATGATCGAAGTGGAAGCGGACGGAAACAAACTCGGCGTCACGGCGGTCGGCGAGGTGTTTGCGGGCAAGAGTCGGGTTGCCCGACAACAGGTAATTTACGGTCTCTTAAACGCGTGGATCAGTTCTGGCGAAGTGCATGCGGTCATCATGAAGACCCAGACGCCAGATGAAGCGTGAATCCAAAGAGGCGAAAAACATGAGGTTGCTCCCATGAAGGCGTTGCCCGGGGACGAGGTGTGGCAGCAATCGGAGAACCCCCATGGATAAGCTGAAGATTAATGGCGGTACGCAACTCCGGGGCGAGTTGCGCATATCCGGGGCCAAAAACTCGGCAGTCACGATCCTTGCGGCGAGCCTGCTGGCCAATGGGCCCGTTACGATTAGCAACGTGCCTCACCTGCGTGATATCACCACGATGATAGAGCTGTTGGGGACGTTGGGCGTCGGTGTCGTCATCGACGAGACCATGAGTATCGAGATTCACGCCAACACGATTAACGAATTCCGTGCACCCTATGATCTCGTCAAGACCATGCGTGCGTCGTTTCTGGTGCTCGGACCCATGCTCGCTCATTACGGTCGGGCGGAGGTGTCGTTGCCGGGGGGCTGCGCGATCGGACCGCGGCCTGTGGACCAGCATCTGCGCGGACTGGAGGCGTTGGGTGCTGTCATCGAGATGGACGAGGGTTACGTCAAGGCGAAGGTTGATGGCCGTTTGCGGGGCGCTCACCACATCTTTGACGTCAGTACCGTGGGCGGGACCGAGCACATCATGATGGCAGCGACGCTCGCAGACGGGCAGACGACATTGGAAAACTGCGCGCGTGAACCGGAAATCGTCGATCTGGCCCAGTGTCTGAATCAGATGGGTGCCGATGTCACGGGCCAGGGTACCGATACGATCGTCATCAATGGCGTCGAGTCTCTGCATGGCTGCAATCATCGGGTGATCCCCGATCGAGTGGAAACCGGCACCTACCTGATTGCTGCGGCGGCGACCGGTGGCCGGGTCAAGGTCAAAGACACGCGTACGGATCATCTGGAGGTTGTGCTCTCGAAGCTTGAGGAAGCGGGTGCAGACCTGACCTGCGGTGATGATTTCATCGAGCTCGACATGGGTGGGCGACGACCGAAGGCTGTCTCGATTGTCACTGCGCCGTACCCGGCCTTTCCGACGGACTTGCAGGCGCAGATGATCGCCATGAACTCGATTGCCGAGGGAACGGCAACGGTCAAAGAGACGATCTTTGAGAACCGATTCATGCATGTTCATGAGATGAATCGGATGGGCGCAAAGATCCGGCTCGAAGGCAACAACACGACTGCGATCGTCGAGGGCGTGCCAAAGCTGACCGGAGCGCCGGTCATGGCGAACGATCTGCGGGCTTCAGTCAGCCTTGTCATCGCGGGCCTTCTGGCTGAAGGCGAGACGACGGTTGACCGCATCTATCACATCGATCGGGGCTACGAGCAGGTTGAAGAGAAAATGCGGTCGCTCGGAGCCGATATACGCCGGGTGCCGTCCAGTCGGTAGGGGCAGCGCCTCCGGAGGAACAACCCATGGTATCAGTACGCCGTCTGTCGCATCGGTCTTCAGACTTTGAGGACGTGTTTCGCCGCTTTGTCGCTGTGAACAACGAGCAGGATCCGTCAGTGGCTGAGCAAGTCAGGCAGATCATCGCGGCGGTCCGTGAATCCGGGGATGCTGCTGTGCTCGACCTCACGCGCCGGTTCGACGACCCCGACGCCGTGTCGGTCGCCGCACTTGAGGTTCCGCAAGACGAGTGGTCGCGTGCGCAGGACGCGTGCGATCCGCTCGTACTGGATGCCCTTCGCCAGAGCCATGAACAGGTGCGGCGTTATCATGAACAACAAAAGTCGTGCATCGCAGACGACTGGGAGATGACCGACCCCCACGGCAATCGTTTGGGTCAGCGCGTCAGGGGCATGGAGCGGGTGGGCATCTATGCGCCTGGTGGCAAGGCGTCCTATCCGTCGACGGTCATCATGACTGCGGTCCCGGCACGGGTGGCTGGCGTGGGGGAGATCGTACTCACGGTGCCGGCGCCCGGTGGCAACATCAGTCCGTTGATCCTGGTCGCGGCGGAACTCGCAGGCGTCAACCGTGTATTCAAAGTCGGTGGCGCACAGGCAATTGCCGCGCTCGCGTACGGTACGGAGACCATTCCCAAGGTCGACAAGATTGTTGGGCCGGGCAATATTTTTGTGGCGACGGCCAAGGGCCAGGTGTTTGGCCAGGTAGGCATCGATATGATCGCCGGCCCATCGGAAGTTGTGGTCATCGCCGATGGAGCCGCGAATGTCGACTGGCTCGTTATGGACCTTTTTGCGCAGGCGGAACACGACGAATTGGCACGGGCGATACTGATTTCGCCAGAAAAATCTCTGCTTGATGCGGTTTCAAGCCGGATTGATTCGACCCTGGCGGGCATGCGCCGCACGGCCATCATCGAGGCGTCCATGGGTGGCAGCGGCGCACTCATCGAGGCGCGGGATCTGGCGCACGCGGCTGAACTCAGCAATCTGATTGCTCCGGAGCACCTTGAGATTGCGACCGTGGATCCGGAATCGTTGCTCGATTCCATTACCCACGCTGGCGCCATTTTCCTTGGCGAGAATTGCGCCGAGGTGATAGGTGACTATTCGGCCGGGCCGAGTCATGTTCTGCCAACAGCGGGTACGGCGCGCTTCGCATCGCCCCTCGGCGTGCCTGACTTCCAGGTCAGAAGCTCGGTGTTGCGCTGCTCTCCGGCGGGATCAGTCGCGCTCTCGCGCACCGCCGCGATTCTCGCTCGCGAGGAGGGACTCGAAGCCCACGCCGCGGCTGCCGACTTCCGCTGTAAGGGCTGATCGATGGGCAATCGTGGCCCTTTGGTCGCCTATCAGGTCTGCCTCGACGCCGGAGAGATCCAACCGGATGCTGCGCAGGAATCGGCGGTTCGTGAACTGCAGCGACTGTATGTAGACCTCGAACGTACGGGTGCAGGCACGGGCCAGTCGTGGCTGGCGCGGCTCCTCCGGCGGCCCGCCCCGGCGCCAACTGTTCAAGGTCTGTATCTTTGGGGTGGCGTAGGTCGCGGCAAGACCTTCCTGATGGATTTGTTTTTCGAGACGCTGCCGGGGACACGGAAGCTGCGTCTTCACTTTCACCGTTTTATGCGACGGGTGCACCGCGAGCTGGTGGCGTTGCAGGGCACGCCGAACCCGTTGAAGGCCGTTGCCGACAGCTTTGCGGCGGATGCAGACGTGATCTGCTTTGATGAGTTCTTTGTAAGTGACATCACTGACGCGATGATTCTTGGCGGGCTGCTCGACGCGCTCTTTGCGCACGGTGTGGTGCTGGTTGCGACGTCCAACATTCCCCCTGACGGACTCTACAAAGATGGTTTGCAGCGCAGCAAATTCTTGCCTGCGATCGATCTCCTGAACCGGCGAACGAATGTTCTGAATGTTGATGGTAATGTCGACTACCGCCTGCGGGCGCTGGAGTCGGCAGCCCTTTATCACCAGCCGCTGTCAACAGAGGCGGAAGCGAACCTGGCACTGAGCTTTCGGCAACTCGCACCTGACGCCGGTGAGGAGGGTGTCTCGCTGGAAATCGAGGGTCGCGAGATCGCGAGCAAATGGTGCGCAGATGGTGTGGTCTGGTTTGATTTTGGTGCGGTGTGTGATGGACCGAGGAGCCAGAACGACTACATTGAGCTGGCACGCCTGTTCCAAACGGTGCTCATCAGCAACGTGCCGGTACTTGGTGTCGACATCGAGGATCAGGCACGGCGCTTCATCAGTTTGATAGACGAGTTTTATGATCGAAACGTAAAGCTCGTGCTTTCTGCAGCGGTGCCGATCGAGGACTTGTATACCGGTGCCAGGCTGTCGTTCGAGTTTGAGCGCACGATGAGCAGGCTGCGCGAGATGCAATCACACGACTATTTGGCGCGCCAGCATCTTGCATGATGAATGTCTGCTGTGCCGCGACGAGTTAGACTCGACCTTGGGCGCTGGCCTGACGAGAGCAGAAGTGGATGAAAAACAGGGGCGTTTGGCGTTTTGAGGATGGCCAACCCGCCGACCAGACGGCGTGCTACCCGCTTGCGTCTGCCTGGTGTGGCCGGTAAGATGCGGCCTCCCGAAATCGGGCCGTGAAGCAGCGGTCTGATCGCGGGGTTAGACGTCATATGAGGTTGCTCTTGACCCAAGAAGTGACCCAAGAAGTGACCCAAGAAGTGACCCAAGAAGTGACCCAAGAAGTGACCCAAGAAGTGACCCAAGAAGTGACCCAAGAAGTGACCCAAGAAGTGACCCGCGAGTATTTCTTTAGATCATCTTCCGCAGATCGCAGGTTATAGGCTCCACGGGCGTTGACACACGATGGGGTCCCACAAAGCACAAGAGTGCAGCCTGTTAATCGTCGCAGCAGGGCCAGGCCAGCAATCGAGCCAGAGCAGCGATCGAGCTAAACCGACAATTGTGTGGACCATTGCGCCAGACAGGCAAAACTAAGAGACCGTGATGAAGACCGTTAGTTTTAACAAAGAAAATACCGAGCATCTCTGGTATGTGATCGATGCCCAGAACGTTGTTCTCGGCCGCATGGCGACGGAGATTGCCAACCGGTTGCGCGGCAAGCACAAGCCCGAGTTTACCCCCCACGCTGATACCGGTGACTTTGTCATCGTCATCAACGCTGACAAGGTCAAAGTCACAGGTCGCAAGGAGACCGACAAGATCTACTACCGGTATTCGGGTTATCCGGGTGGTATGAAGTCGCGTACATTCGGCGATCTTCGTGCGTCGATACCGGCGCGCGCCATTCACCTTGCGGTTCGCGGTATGCTGCCGAAGAACCGATTGAGCAGGGCTCTGCTCAAGAAGCTGAAAGTGTATGGCGGGGAAAGCCATCCGCACGAAGCCCAACAACCCATTCCTCTGGCCGTTCAGGGCCGGACAACCGCTTAACTGGAGACGCCGCACGCATGGCACAGCATTACGGAACCGGACGCAGGAAGTCCGCTCGGGCCAGAGTCTTTATGACTCCGGGAGATGGCAACATCTCGGTCAATGATCGCCCGTTGGACGTCTACTTTGGTCGCGAGACTGCCCGCATGATCGTTCGCCAACCGCTCGAACTGGCCGAGTTGACCGACAAGTTTGACATTGCGGTTACGGTCGTCGGTGGGGGTGGTTCTGGCCAGGCAGGCGCGATTCGCCATGGCATCACCCGGGCCTTGATGGAATACGACGAGAGCCTGCGCCCAACGCTCCGGCGGGCCGGTTTCGTGACCCGTGATGCACGCGTTGTTGAGCGGAAAAAAGTCGGTCTTCGCAAGGCTCGCAAGCGCCCTCAGTACTCCAAGCGATAGTCGCTGGCACGACCGATGCCGCCGTCCCATCGCGGGACGGCTGTGGTAGAATCGCGGCCGCGCAGCGGCGAGCGTTTGCGTTTTGAACAGTAGTTAATCGGAGTAGCTAGTGAGTACAGACGACGCAAGTGAGGGGCGCCGCAGATTCCTCATAGGCGCGACGACGGCGGTCGGTGCCGTCGGTACAGTTGGCGTCGCAGTTCCATTCGTTGCTTCCTGGAACCCCAGCGCCGCGGCGCGGGCGGCAGGAGCGCCCATCAAGCTCGACATCAGCAAGCTTGAGCCCGGTCAACTTCTAGGTCCCATCCCGGCCTGGCGTGACAAACCCATCTTCGTTCTGAAGCGCACCGCTGAAATGCTCGGTGCCCTCGGGTCCCGGTCTAATCGACTGGCAGACCCCGACTCTGAGCGTGAGATGCAGCCGACCTACGCGCAGAACGGCACACGCTCCATCAAGGATGATATTCTTGTTGTGGTTGGCATCTGCACGCATCTTGCATGCTCTCCGAAGTTCCACCCCGTTGTGCAGGCCGAGACCTTCGACCCGGATTGGTTGGGCGGCTTCTACTGTCCGTGCCACGGTTCCAAGTTTGACCTCGCAGGGCGGGTCTATAGCGGCGTGCCAGCGCCCGCCAATCTTGAGGTGCCGCC
The DNA here is from genome assembly GCA_963693635.1 of Gammaproteobacteria bacterium. GTDB lineage: Bacteria > Pseudomonadota > Gammaproteobacteria > Pseudomonadales > Azotimanducaceae > CAVOBC01. The sequence goes on from CAVOBC010000005.1 coordinate 33,692, forward strand.
TCACTACTACGAGTCTGAAACCGTGGTTGTGATTGGCGAAGAACTGGGGGCACCTGCGTAATGGCATATGTAGCGGATGTCCTGAAGACCACGATGGCGTGGATAGATGATCGGTTGCCGGTCACCGAGGCATATGAAAAGCATATGTCGAAGTACTACGCGCCCAAGAACTTCAATTTCTGGTATGTGTTCGGTGTGCTTGCCTTTGTGGTACTTGCCAACCAAATGCTGACCGGCATCTGGCTCACGATGAGCTATGTCCCCACGGGTGATGGTGCATTTGCATCGGTTGAATACATCATGCGGGATGTCGACTACGGCTGGCTGCTCCGCTACATGCACTCGACCGGCGCGTCGGCATTTTTCGTCGTGGTGTACCTGCACATGTTTCGAGGGCTGATGTACGGCTCTTATCAGAAGCCGCGCGAACTCATCTGGCTGTTTGGCATGGCTATCTACCTCTGCCTCATGGCCGAAGGATTTTTCGGCTACCTGCTGCCGTGGGGCAACATGTCCTATTGGGGCGCACAGGTAATTGTGTCGCTCGCCGGTGCGATTCCGATTTACGGCGAGGAGATCATGACCTGGGTTCGCGGCGACTTTAATATGTCGGGGGTGACGCTGAACCGCTTCTTTGCCTTGCATGTTGTGCTCCTGCCGATTCTGCTCATCGCGCTCGTTGTCCTGCACATTCTCGCGTTGCACGAAGTCGGCTCCAACAACCCCGATGGCGTCGACATCAAGAAGCATCTGGACGAAGAGGGGCGGCCGCTTGACGGCGTGCCATTCCACCCCTACTACACGGTGCACGATCTGACCGCGATTGTGGTTTTTCTGTTTGTGTTCTCGATCGTCCTGTTCTTCTTCCCCGATGGCGGCGGCTACCTGATTGAGTATCCGAACTACGAGCCTGCGGACCCATTGAAGACCCCGGACCTCATCGCCCCGGTCTGGTATTACACGCCGTTCTATTCGATGCTTCGGGCAACGACATATCCGCTCTTTGGCGTGGATGCGAAGTTGTGGGGGATGATCGTGATGTTCGGAGCGATCGCTATCCTCTTCGTGATTCCCTGGCTGGACCGCTCGCGGGTCAAGTCAATTCGTTACAAAGGTTGGGGGTCTCGGATCTTTCTGACCCTATTTGTGATTGCGTTCTTCATTCTTGGATACCTCGGTACAGTTGCGCCAACGCCAGAACGGACGTTCGCCGCGCAGATTTGCACAGCAGTTTATTTCGGGTTCTTTCTGTTGATGCCGTGGTACACCGCGGTCGAGAAAACGAAGCCCGTGCCGGATCGGGTGACGGGGTGATCGGCATGAACCGCATTCGACACCGTCTGTCCCGAGTCGCGTCGCTGCTTTTGCTGGTGCTGCCTGCGGCGGGCTTTGCGGCAGGTGGCTCGACCTATCCGCTCGACGACATGGCGCCAGATGTTGACAACCATGGGTCGTTGCAGCGTGGCGCGCAGGTATACATGAATTACTGCATGGGCTGCCATTCTTTGAAGTACCAGCGCTACGAGCGGACAGCCGATGATCTCGGGGTGCCGCACTACCTGATGCTTGAACATCTCGTGTTCGATCCGAACGTGAAGATTGGTGCGCTGATGGAAAATTCCATGAATCCAGACCACGCCAAAAGCTGGTTTGGTGTCGCGCCACCGGACCTGACGTTGCAGACGAACCTGCGTGGCGGGCCCGAGTGGTTGTACACGTACCTGCGTACGTTTTACCGCGACGACACGCGCCCGTTTGGCGTCAACAACTTGGTCTTTCCAAACGTTGGCATGCCGCACGCGCTGCTTGAACTCCAGGGCATGCAAGTGCCTGGTTGCCCGACCTTGCCGATGCTTGATTGGGATGGCGATGAGATCAAGGACCCGGTAACGGGTAGTGCCACTATGCAACAGGTGTGCAGCGAGGATGATCTCCACGCCCGCGACGAGCATAAGCTCACGCTGGTCGAAGGCACCGGCACGCTGACACCCAGGGAATACGACCAGGTCGCCTATGACCTGTCGAACTTCCTGTACTACATCGCAGAACCCTCAAGGCAGGACCGGCATTCGCTCGGCATTTATGTCCTCCTCTTCCTTGCTGTCTTCTTCGTGTTCACGCTCCTTCTCGAGCGTGAGTACTGGAAGGACATTCACTAAAAACTGATTTTCCAAACCCGTGAGGTGGATTGATGGGTGTAGTCGCCAAACACTCTTCCATGGTCTTTTATTCGGACGGCCAGGATCACTACAGCCAACGCGTGCGTTTGGTGCTGTGTGAGAAAGGTGTGGCCGTTGAGATCCTCGATGTAGACCCGAACCATCTGCCAGAGGACCTGGCTGAGCTGAATCCCTACAACAGTCTGCCGACGCTGATTGACCGGGATCTCGTGCTCTACGAAAGCCAGATCATCATGGAATACCTTGATGAGCGGTTTCCGCATCCGCCCTTACTGCCGGTCTATCCCGTGGCGCGCGCGCAAAGTCGTTTGTACTCCTACCGCATCCAGCGTGACTGGTGCGGATATGTTGACACGATCGTTGCCAAGCGCTCTAAAGACACCGTTATCGATCGGGCTCGCAAGGAATTGCGCGAGAGCCTCATTGCCGTTGCCCCCATCTTCGCCGAGAAGCCCTTCTTCATGAGTGAAGAGTTCACCCTTGTCGACTGTTGTGTGGCACCGATTCTGTGGCGGTTGCCGGTTCTCGGCATCGAGTTGCCGCCAAAGCATGGCAAGCCCTTGCTGCAGTACATGGACCGGATGTTCGACCGTGATTCCTTTCAGGCGAGCCTTTCCGAGGCAGAACTGGACATGCGGGACTGAGCCCTGCCGTGAAGTCCTCGGTTCCGTACATGTTAAGGGCACTCAACGAGTGGATTATTGACAGCGATTGCACGCCGCATCTCGTTGTCGACGCGACCGCCGATGGTGTCATTGTGCCGCGAGAGCACGTGCAGGACGGGCGAATTGTCCTCAATATCAGCATGTCGGCCGTACGCAATCTGTTGATGTCAGACGAGACCGTGACCTTCGGCTGCCGCTTTGGCGGTATGCCGTTTGACGTCGAAGTGCCGCTCGCTGCGGTCCTCGGAATCGTCGCAAGGGAGAATGGCGAAGGGATGATGTTCCCGCGGACGCCCGCGTCCGAGGAACCCTCGGATGCGCCGGCAGACTCGACCCCGCATGGCACTCACTCCGGGGTGAAACCTTCGCTGATTCCCACGGATTCCTCGCTGACAGTATTCTCTCCTGCAGATTCCTCGCCGACGAAACCCTCTCCCGGGCGTGGGCATCTCAAGGTGGTCGACTGACTCCTGCAAATAGCCCCAATGGGCGCGCTCGCTCCCGATCGCGCGCTTGAGTTTCCCCCGGCCACGGATGTGGATGCACCGCCTTTTTCGACAAGGCCATTTTTGCAAGAGCGTGCGCGGCGTTTGCTTGCAAGCCGACTCCCAAGAATTGTCAGGGTGGCAATTTTGGGACAAGAACTAGTTAATATACTCAAAGACCTTGACGATCTTCTGTACGCCGTAGACAGATCTTGAGACCTCAACAGCCTTGTCTGCCTCATCCCGGGTAAGCAGGCCCAGTAGATAAACCACGCCATTCTCTGTCACGACCTTGATCCGATTGGCGTCGGTTTCGTCGTTGACGAACATTGCTGTCTTAATCTTCGTCACTAACCAGGCGTCGTTGGAACGTGACACCATCGAGGTCGGCCCCGAGATTTGCAGCTTGTTGTGAACCTTGCGAACCCC
>CAVOBC010000006.1:0-34722 GCA_963693635.1 Gammaproteobacteria bacterium
ATGCTCTATTTGAGGATCTTTACACTGGATACAATGCTGAATGGAGTCGAAATCCATCTGAAGTCTACAACCGAGATATCATAATGATGATAGTGATGTTTTCCTATGTGTACAGGAATAGGCTTTCCCAAAAATACAAAGAAAAACATCTGCCTAATGTAAGTTGACGAGTCAAATATTGATGTACATATAAAAAGTACCGATGAAACTTTAAAAACGGCATGATTTTCTCTTTAAAACTCAAAAGAGAACGCAATTTAAAGCACAATCGATGCAGTTACTGATAAAGACTATATGTGAGAGTAAAATGATAAGTGCACCTGTCATTCAAAAACTTGCACGACACAGCAGTTTAGCTATTACACAATAATACATTGAGACAAATGAAGAACAACTTTTACAAGCAGTTAATTTGTAAGTTGCACAATGTGTATGTTAAAAAGCGTAGATAATTGAATTAAAAGGAAATTTAAAAGAGAAGAGGATTAGAAATAATATAGATTTTAATGTTTAAGAAGTTATGCGAAATTATCATCACTATGCCGATTCGCGCCCTTACCGTCACGCTGACCATACTGCTCGCATCGCATGCGCTCGCCTTACCTCAACATGATCCCGTGCCGGGTGGTGTTGCGGTTATTCCAATTGGCGAGTCGCCGGTCACCGCCAGATATCGAGACCGGCCGGCACTCGTCGCCCGCGACCCCCAAGGCGGCTGGATCGCGATTGTTGGCATCCCGCTTTCTGCCAAAACAGGTGAGCACACCCTTAACCTCAGCGATGACCGCGAGCGTTCCTTCACCGTTCACGCGCGTCAGTACGCCACCCAGCGCCTTACGATCGCAAACGACCGCAAGGTCAATCCCTACCAGCGCGACCTTGAACGGATCGGCAGGGAACGCGCAACCATGGATGCTGCTTTCACCCACTTTCGGCGTGACGTACCGGCGCTTGCCTTCGTGCGGCCGGCTGAAGGGCCGGTGTCGAGTCCCTTCGGCAAGCGACGCATACTGAACGACCAGCCCCGTGCCCCGCACTCGGGACTGGACATCGCCGGCCCGGCCGGCGCGCCAATCGTTGCATCAGCGGATGGCCAGGTCGTGGTCACCGGTGACTTCTTTTTCAATGGCAACACGGTGCTTATCGACCACGGGCAGGGCCTCATCACCCTGTATTGCCACATGCAGGCGATTGCAACGACCGAAGGCGCACGCGTGGCTGCTGGAGACATCATCGGCAAGGTCGGCATGACCGGCCGCGTCACCGGCCCGCACCTGCACTTTAGCGTCAGCCTGAACAACGCCCGCGTGAACCCGGTGCTCTTTCTGCCGCCCGACCCGGTCCCCTGATCGCACATTCCCCGTCCCTGAACAGGGTTCTGGGACAGGAACTCCCCAAACCATCGATCTTTGCATTCCCCGCGCAACAAAGCGCAGGATATGCGTCAGCAGATCAGGAGGGACCAAAATGACGAAAATCTCACGACGTTCATTGCTCGCCGCCAGCGCCGCCGGCGGCCTCGCAACGGCAATACCCACCGTTCAATTTGCAAACGCCGCGCAAGCCGCGCCCGCGTCAGCACCCGCCGCCGGCGGGCGTGTGCAAAATTACGTTGAACTCGGCAAGACCGGACTCAAGATCTCTGATGTCTCGTTTGGCTCCAGCCGATTGCGAGAGGGAGAGGAGCGCCTGGTCCACCATGCGCTGGAACGGGGCGTCAACTACATCGACACCGCAGAGAGCTATGGACGCAGCGTGTCGGAGACGGTCATTGGCCGGGCTCTGAAGGGCATTCGCAACGAGGTCTATCTCGCGACCAAGATGCACGTCTCCGCTGACACCCGCGCAAGTGAAATGATGTCATCGCTCGACGCCAGCCTGAAGCGCCTGCAAACCGACCACGTCGAGATCTTCCTGAACCATGCGGTGAACGATATCGATCGGCTGCAAAACCCCGAGTGGCCGGAGTTCGTCGACAGAGCCCGGCAGCAGGGAAAATTTCAGTTCACCGGCATGTCCGGCCACGCAGGCCAACTTGTTGAAACACTGGACTACGCGATCGAGCAGGACATGTTTGACATGGTCCTCGTCGCTCACAACTTCGGACAGGACCCCGCGTTTTACGAGCGATTCATCAAGCGCTTTGACTTCGTCGCGCCCCAACCTGATTTGCCACGAGCACTGCGTGCGGCGAAGAAGAAGAACTGGGGCGTCATCGCGATGAAGGTGCTGCGGGGGGCCAAGTTAAACGACATGCGCCCCTTTGAGAGCGGTGGCGCGACCTACGCCCAGGCAGCGTTCAGATGGACCCTGTCAACCGACTTCGTCGATGCTGCCATCATTTCAATGACTTCCGCTGAACAGATCGATGAGTATCTGGGCGGTTCCGGCGGCCTCGCTGCCGGTGAAGAGGACATGGCCCTCTTAACCCAATATGCGCGCCTGACCGATCTCTCATACTGCCGACACGCGTGCAACGATTGCGCGGGTGCCTGTCCCTATCAGGTACAGATCGCCGACGTGCTCAGAACCCGCATGTACGCGACGGACTACGGCGACCTGCCATTCGCGAAGGCGGAGTATGCCGGCATCGAAAACTCGGCGGCCGCCTGCCTCTCGTGCGACGGCCAGCCGTGCCAGGATGCCTGCACGCATGGCCTCTCGATCGCGAAACTGTGTGGCCCAACCCACGAGATGCTCGCCTGACGTCTGCTTTCCCTCTTTCCCTGAGGAGAGGGGAGGCAGCGAGCCAGGAATTGTCAGGAAGGTAATTTTGGGACAGGAATAGCTAGCGCTTGCGGCGACGTTTGTCCTGTTTCTTCGCCTTGGTGACGTGTGCCATCAAACGTCGTTTGCGCGCGACCTGTCGCTTTGACAACGGGTTGCGCCGACCCTTGAACGGATTGTCACCCGTACGAAAAAGCAAGCGAACCGGCGTGCCCTCAAGGCCCAGCGCAGAGACAAACCGGTGTTCGAGATACCGCTGGTAGGTCTCAGGCACCTCTTCTGTCTGATTGCCGTGAATCACGATCGTCGGCGGATTGCTGCCGCCGCCATGGGCATAGCGCAATTTGATGCGACGGCCGCGAACGAGTGGCGGCTGGTGACCGAGCAGCGCAGCTTGCAGAATCTCATTCAAAACCCGCGTCGGCAGTTCGGTGGTTGCAGACTGGTACGCTTCATCGATCGATTTGTAGAGTCCCCCGAGCCCGCTGCCATGGAGCGCCGAGATGAAGTGCATCTTCGCAAAGTCGAGGAAGCGCAACCGTCTATCCAACTCACTGCGGATGCTGTCGCGCTGCTCGCGCGGCAAGCCATCCCACTTGTTGACGGCGAGAACGAGTGCGCGGCCCTCGTCGATGACGTGACCAAGCAGATGCATGTCCTGTTCGACGAGACCATCGCGGGCATCCACCAGCAACACCACAACATTGGCGTCGGTGATCGCCTCCAGTGTCTTGATTACCGAAAACTTCTCAACATGCTCCGCTACCTTGCCGCGTTTTCGCACACCCGCCGTGTCGATCAATGTGTAGCGGGCACCCTCGCGTTCGTAAGGAATGTAGATGCTGTCACGCGTCGTACCGGCCTTATCAAAGACGACCACGCGATCCTCGCCGAGCAGTCGATTTACGAGGGTCGACTTGCCGACGTTTGGCCTCCCCACCACGGCAATCTTGACGCCTGCGACATCAGGGCGACCTTCACGCTCAGCGCGGTCATCGCTTTCATCGCCATCGTCCTGCTGGCTGTCGTCCTGCTGGCTGTCGTCCTGCTGGCTGTCGTCCTGCTGGCTGTCGTCCTCGTGACTATCTTCCTGGTTAAGGCGCAACGATGACGCCTCAGAGGCCAACGGGTTCTCTTCGGCCGGAAGCTCGCTTGCCTCGAGCAGCGGCGCGATGCGTTCAGATAAAAGCCGCAGAACGCCATTGCCGTGGGTCGCCGAAATAAGATCCGGTTGTCCAAGCCCGAGCGGATGGAACTCGGAATTCGCGAAATCCGGATTCTGGCCGTCAATTTTGTTTGCGACCAGAATTGTTGGTATGCCCGCCTCCCGGAATTCCTGGGCGATGATTTCGTCGCCCCCTGTTCGTCCCGCCTTGGCGTCAACCATGAAGACCACCAGGTCCGCTTCACGCACCGCCAGCATGGCCTGATCAGCCATGTTGCCCTCCACGCCTTCCAACTCGCCGGACAGACCGCCGGTGTCGACAACGATGAAGGGGAAGTCGCCGATGCGTCCACGGCCATATTGGCGGTCCCGAGTGAGCCCCGGCATGGACGCAACGAGGGCATCACGCGAGCGTGTCAGTCGATTAAAGAGCGTCGATTTGCCGACATTGGGTCGGCCAGCCAGCGCGATTACCGGCAACATAGCGCTAGCGGATGTCGTAGGCGGTCAAGCGGCCACCCGTGTCCATCACGTAGACCCGATCAGCATCAACGACGATCTCGGATCGTATTGCTTTAGCGAAAAATCGACGCAGCCGCTTGCGGCCAACGAAGCGACCATCAGACTGTGCGAGCAGGTGAATCCAACCATCCTGGTCACCCATTACGAGGTAGCTGCTGATGGTTGAGGGGGCATTCAGACCGCGGTATCGAAGCCCATCGACGACCCAGGTCTCCGCGCCGTCGTCCATGTCGTGGGCCGAAATCCTGCCATCCTCGTGCACCATGTAAAGTTGGCCGAAGCCCGCCGCAAGGCCCTCGACGCTCGACGCTTTGTGGCTCCAGGCGACGGCCTGGCCCGGCAAGTCAATGCCGACGAGGTTGCCCTGGTAACTCACTGCGTACAGCTTGTCGCCGACCAAGGCCATCTTGCCGTCAACATCGACTATGCGGTCCAGATCAGATTTGCCTTCCGGGATGGCAATGCGCAAGTCAATTACTGGATACCCCTGTGTCAGCGTCAGTACCACGACATGGCCATTCGCATACCCGGTCATCGCGAGATTCTCGAACAGGATCGGCGTTGACGTGCCGCGCATGGTCAGTGATGGGACCGAGTTGGCGTAGGTCCACTTCTTGTCACCCTCTTCACGCTTAAGCGCAGTGACTTTGCCATCAATGGCCTGCACCACGACGAGTTCAGCATTAAGCTGAGGAGGCACGACGGCTTCGCTGCCGATGCTGACCCGCCACTTGAGCGTGCCGTCTTCTTCGTTGATAGCAACTATCTCGCCGACCGAGGTCGCAACCACGACCAGGTCGCCCAACACGCTAACGCCCCCGGAAATTATCTCCTGGTCATTGCCATCGGCGAACCAGCCAGGCGCTTCAAAATCCTTCTTGTTGTAGTACTCGCTGACGTCGAGGGTCCAGATGCGTTCACCGTCCGCGCTGTTGAGCGCGGTGACGCGGCCGTCAACTGATGCGGCATACACGCGACTGCCTTGCACAGCAGGGACCACCTTGACCTCCTTGCGGCGGTTGCTGCGACCAATCTTGCGACTCCAGGCCCTTGTCAATTCGACTTCAGACTCAAACTTCCTCAGTAGAGTGGGGGTGTCTTCCTCTTGCTTGCCGAAGTTCTCCTTCAGCACAGTGCAGCCGCCAAACACGAGGACAACGCCGAGGGTGAAAATGAACCTCGACAAGGACATCAGGATGCCTCTTGGTCGGCAGTCTCCGCCACGGCATCGGTCACCGGCGCGAGATCATCCAGCTTCATCTTGAGGAACGGCTTTTGCACGCCCTCAACCTGAGTCTCAAACGCGCGCTGATAAGCCGCGCGCGCATCGTCACTCCGGCCCAGCTTCGCCAGTATATCGCCGCGCACTTCCTCAACGGATGACAACAAAGAACCCGCTTCAACACCGTACAGGAGTTTGAGGGCGGCGTCCGCCTCGTCCTGTTGCAGCATGACGCGCGCGAGGCGCAATCGTGCAATCAGCTTGATGCCACCTTCTGCCCGGTCGAGGGCCCAGGTCAGCTCAGACCTTGCGGCATCCCAGTCCCGATCGTCGGCGGCGTTACGTGCCAGGTGAAGGGACGCAAAGACAGCGTAGGTTGTATCTTCGTATTCAGACTTCAGTTGTCCCGCCAGGTATCGGGCTGTCGCTCTTTGCTCGTCGTTCAGACCTCCACCCAATGCGAGGGTACCTGTGGGGGAAACCTCCACCGCCTCTCGCAGCTCCTGGTACACCGCAGATGCGCTCTCAGCGTATTCGCGAGTGCTCTTGTCCCACGTCTGGTAACCAAAGACGCCACCGACGGCGATCAGAATAGTGATCGCGAGTGATGTGCCATTTTGATCCAGCCAGTTCTTGACCGCTTCGATCTGTTCTTCTTCGTCGCTCCCAACGGCCAACCTGCTTCTCCTCTACTTAATACTCGTTAACGACGTGGCCTGCACAGTATTCAGATACATAGACTCAGATACATAGACCTATCAACCAACCTGCCCCGCCGGTTACCACTATCCGTCTTCTGTCCGTATTTGAGGCGCTTTTCGTTTGTCCTGGGCCGCTGATCGATCAGTTCGCAGTCGCAAAGAAGCGTTGCACGTGGTTCGCAATCTCGGCACGGTCAACCGACGTCTGTTCCGATTGAACCCGCAGTTTTTTGAGAGTAACGCGATTGCCCTCCACCTCGTCTTCACCGAGAATCAGCGCCAACATCGCGCCACTTGCGTCTGCCTTTTTCAACTGACTCTTAAATTTGCCGTCGCCACAATGGACCATGACTTTGAGCGAAGGTTCGCGGGCGCGAATCTCGTCAGCCAGCAGCAAGGCGGCCATCCGGGGATCTTCACCCATCGATGCGATGTAAACATCGGCGCTGGCCTGCGGCTCGAATCGATCCTCAAGCAACAACGCCAGTCGATCGAGACCCATGGCGAAACCGACCGCCGGGGTCGCTCGGCCACCGAGTTCTTCAACCAATCCATCGTAGCGGCCGCCGCCACAAACCGTGCCTTGAGCGCCCAGCGCATCGGTCGTGAACTCGAAGACCGTTTTGTTGTAGTAGTCAAGCCCGCGCACGATATAGGGATTGATCACATAGGGCAACTGAGCCCGGTCCAGGTGTCTGCGGAGCGTTTCGAAGTGGTCTTTTGAGTCCTGATCAACGAAGTCCCACAACCTGGGCGCCGCTTCTACCAAGGCCCGCGTGCTCTCGACCTTTGAATCCAGAATGCGCAACGGGTTCGTTGTCAGACGCCGCCGGCTGTCTTCATCAAGCTCCGTCTCGCGGCCCGCAAAGAAGTCCACCAGCGCGTCCCGATAGGCTGCTCGGGAGGCCGCGTCACCCATCGTGTTGATCTCAAGCTGGACCTGATCCCGAACGCCCAGTTCTTCGAGGATGCGGTGCATGATGCGCAGGATCTCCACATCGATGTCCGGACCGGTCATCCCGAAACACTCGATGCCAATCTGCTCGAACTGTCGGTACCGGCCCTTTTGGGGGCGCTCGTAACGAAACATCGCGCCCGAATACCACAGACGGTGGGTCTGGTTGAACAGGAGTCCGTTCTCCAGCGCCGCACGGACGCAGCCGGCCGTTCCTTCCGGCCGCAGCGTCACGCTGTCGCCGCCACGCTCGTCAAACGTATACATCTCTTTCTCAACGATGTCAGTGGTCTTACCGACCAGACGCTCAAAGAGGCCGGTTGATTCCAGCAGCGGCAACCCTATTTCACGATAGCCGTGACCATGCAAAACCCCACGCGCCGTATCCTCGATATAACGATAGCGTTCGCGACGGTCGGGCAGCAGGTCCTGCATGCCTCGTACGGCCTGAATTTTCATGGCACAACCCTGACGTGGTCTTTACGGTGATTTCTTCTCTGGAAACGCTCTTTGAATGAGCGTCCTGTTTGAGCGATTGCTTCTGCCTTGCTGAGCTGGCGGGCGCTTTCTACCTACTCTGAAGCTGCGCTTTCTTCTACCCCCCGAAGCTGCGCTTTCTACCCTCTTTAGCCGTCGCGAGCAATCAGATTGGCTTCCTCGCGCTCTCGTTCGCGCACCTTGTCCCGTATCAGGCGCTCAAGGTCGTCGACGAGGTTGTCGTTGGTCACTTTGTGGTCCGGCTTGCCGGCGACGTAAACCAGATTATTCGGCGACGCGCCGGTCAGGCCGACGTCCGCTTCCTTTGCCTCGCCGGGCCCATTGACGATACATCCAATGACGGCCACGTCGAGCGGGGTCACGATGTCCTCAACGCGCCTTTCAAGTTCGTTCATCGTCTTGATGACGTCGAAGTTTTGCCGCGAGCAACTGGGGCATGCAATGAAGTTGATGCCTTTGCTGCGCAGATGCAGGCTTTTGAGCAGATCAAAGCCCACCTTAACCTCTTCGACCGGATCAGCCGCGAGTGAGACCCGAATCGTGTCGCCAATCCCCTCCATCAGCATCATGCCAATGCCGACCGCCGACTTCACTGTCCCCGAACGCAACCCCCCGGCTTCCGTGATCCCCAGGTGCAGCGGCGCGTCAATTTGGGTAGCAACCGTGCGATATGCCTCCACCGCCATGAAGACATCGGACGATTTCAGGCTCAGCTTGTAGTCCGTAAAATTCTCGTCCTCGAGCATGTCGATATTGCGCATGGCCGATTCCACCATCGCGGTCGCGCACGGCTCTTTGTACTTACGCAGCAGATCCTTGCCGAGTGAGCCGGCATTGACCCCGATACGAATCGGAATGCCCTTGTCCTTCGCCGCGGCCACGACGGCCCGGACTCGTGCGCGCGACCCGATGTTGCCCGGGTTTATCCGCAGGCAATCCACGCCGAGTTCAGCGACGCGCAGCGCGATCTTGTGGTCAAAGTGGATGTCCGCGACAAGCGGCACCGCGACGATTTTCTTGATCGCGCCAAACGCCTCGGCAGCATCCATCGACGGTACTGACACGCGGACAATATCCGCGCCGACCGCTTCCAGCCGCCGGATCTGCTGGACCGTAGCATCGACGTCACAGGTCTCCGTGTTCGTCATGCTTTGCACAGCGACCGGCGCGTCGCCACCCACAGGCACATTGCCAACCATCAGTTGCCGGGTCTTGCGGCGCGTTATGTTCGATTCCTGTCTCATGCTCGTGCTCGTATTGATCGCGTAGGCGGCCCGTTGGAACCCCGGCCCAGAGGTTAAGAGGCGTTACGGGTCAGTCCTGGGCCCCAAGAGTCACTTGCGCGGTTTTGTCTGCTCCCGTGTAGCGCGCAAGATCCACGGTCCGACCATTGAACGTGAGGCCAACTGACGGCGCACGTCCAAACAGAATGCGAAACGGCGCGTTACCTTTGACCTTGAGTGAGTCTCCGCGCAGGTTGAGATCACTGTAGACCGCCACATTGCTGGCGTCCCGTATCTCCAGCCAGCACTCGCCGGTGAAAGTAAAACGCAACTCATCGGCCCCGCCCGCATCGATGTTGATGTGCCGTGTGCCACCCTCCGTGTAGGGTTCAGTAACAACGCCATCCTCGGTCCGCACGATTGTGGACCCATCATCCTCTGCAATTGTCTGAGCGCCCGTTTCCGGGTCGGTCACAGACCCTGTCCCCGCGTCCAATACCTCGACGGCTGCCGCCCGCTGTCCGTCCACACTGGCGATAACGTCGGACCTCATCGCGACGCCACCTTCGCCGTCTCCACCGGCTTCATCCTCTTGACCCTCTTGACCCTCTTGACCGAAGCGATCTCCACCGAATTGACGACCGGAGGAATCGCCTGACTCTTCGGCGGCGACCTTTGCAGCGAGCGCAAGCTGATCGCGGCCAGGATCATCGTCCCCTGCCTGTGCGCGCGCCGGGTCGACTGCTATCGTTCCGGCACCATCGTTCAGCGCCACTGGCGCGCCCGAACGCACGAGTTGGTCGGTTGCGCGCGATCCCGTTACTTTAACTTCGGGTGCCGACTCGCGTGTGAGGTACCAAACGAGCGCGATCACAAGCAGCACACCGATCAACCCGATGATTCCGGTCTGTACGACCGGACCGGTAAAGCCGGCGGAGCCGACCTCTTCTTCGGTAACTCCCCGGATTGGCAAGTCATCCTCCGCGTGCTCCCTGCTGCGGTTGAACAGCTCTACGATATCGTCGCCGGGCAAGCCGACCAGCCGGGCATATGATCGCAGATAACCCCGGATGAATGCGGTCCTGATGTCATAGCGACCCGCGTCGATCGTCGCGATGACCCGTGAGGTCAGGAACAACTCGTCGGCAACATCCTGTTGGGAATACCCCATGGCCTCGCGCGCCTGCGCAAGGACCAGTCCAACTTCGGGCTCCTCCTGAGTTATCGCCTCAGATTCCGCCACGAGCACCTCCGCCTGCGCGCAACAGCTCAAGCTGTACCAGCTCTTTCTGTTCGTCGCTGTCCGGGAAGATGTTCTTTAACATCATCGAGTAGCTAGCCTCGTCATCTTGCCGATCAAATATCCGCGAAAGCCGGATGCCAAGCCACAAGCTGCGCGCGTTCTGCTGCTGCTGCCTCACACTGAGGTAGCGATCAAAGTAATCTTGCGCCATCGGATAGTCCCGAGCATCAAAGGTCATGGAAGCGAGTTCGATGAGTGCCCGGCCCTGGGTCGGGTTCAGACTCACGGATTTGTCGAAGGCCTCAAGTGCCAGTTTGCGTTGGCCGAGCTGCAGGTAGCTGACGCCAAGATTCTCATAGATCGCCGGGCGCCCCCGATAAAACGCGTCCTCAGCACCGATCAGCAACTGCTCGATCGTCTCCGTGTAGCGACCTCGCTCGTACAGGAAAGCACCGTAGTTGTTGCGCGCCTGCGTGAATTTGTCATCGTATTGCAGCGCATCAACGAAGTGCTGCTCCGCCATGGCGTATTCCTGTTCAAGCTGAAACAGGATGCCGAACGCGTTCTGTACCATTGCCGACTTGGGCTCGAGCATCATCGCCTTGTTGAGGTTGTTCTTGGCACGCTGGTATTCCTGATTGCCAATGTAGCCAAGGCCAAGGTCGATATAGCTCTGGGTCAGCTTCGCCTTGTCGATCCGTTTGGGCTTGTCGATCACGCAACCGCCAACCGCAGTCACAACCAGCAACACAGCAATGGTGCGCAACACCACCGGTGCAGTCGCCGTGGTTTGCATGAAATGACTGACCGCGAGGCATATCCGTTCAGTGGTCATAGCGCACGCACCGCAATTTCGTTTTGCTGTCCATATTGCTCCCGGTATCTGGCCTGACGACGCGTCTTGTCCGCAACCTTGCCCACCAACTGGCCACACGCTGCATCGATGTCTGCACCGCGGGTGGTACGCACCATCGCCGAGTACCCGGCGGCAATGACGATGTCCTGAAACCGCCGCACCCGATTGTCCGATGGACGACGATACTCTGAACCTGGAAACGGGTTAAACGGAATGAGGTTGATCTTGCACGGCAGCCCCTGAAGGATACGGGTCAGTTCTGCCGCATCTTCCAGAGAATCGTTAATGCCATCCAGCAGTATGTACTCAACCGTGACCGTCCGCTTTTCCCCAAGGCCGGCCGCATAAGCTCGACTCGCCTCAAGCAGCATACTGATGGGGTACTTGCGGTTGATGGGCACGAGTTCGTTGCGCAGGGCATCGTTGGACGCGTGAAGCGAAATGGCGAGCGACGCATCGGTCGTCTCTGCCATACGATAGATGCCGGGAACAACCCCAGCGGTTGACAGCGTCACCCGGCGCTTCGAGATGCCGTAACCGAGATCATCCATCATGACGCTGATCGCAGTGGCCACATTGTCAAAGTTGAGCAACGGTTCACCCATGCCCATGAGCACGACATTAGTAACGACCCGGTCACGATCGGGATATGCATCGGCCAGCACACGGCGGGCAATGCGCACCTGCGCGACAATCTCACTGGCGGTGAGGTCACTGTTGTAGCCCTGCTTGCCTGTCGAGCAGAAACTGCAATCGAGCGCACAGCCGACCTGGGATGAAACGCAGAGCGTGCCGCGTCCGGGTTCCGGGATGAACACCATCTCGATGGCAGAGCCTGAACGCGCCTTCAGCAGCCATTTGCGCGTGCCATCGGTTGACTGCAGATCCTTCAGGATTGCTGGTTCTTCGATCGACCCGATGGTGGAAAGGCGATCCCGCAGAGCTCGGCTGATGTCGGTCATTTCCTGGAAGTCGTTGACGTCCCGGTGGTGCAGCCACTTCATGATCTGCTCCACGCGGTACGGCTTCTCCCCCATCTCCGCCATCAGGGCGAGCATCCCTTCCCGATCCAGGCCCAGAAAATTGACAGCAGGGGATGGATCGCCCTGACCGATCACCGATTTTCCATCGGCTGCAGCAGATGGAAGATCTGAGGCTTCAACCGACGCGCTTTCTGGCAGTTCACCAGGCACTTCACCTGGCATTTGACCTGGCATTTCACGAGGAGGAATTTCACGAGACATGAGGAGGAGGTTCTCGAAGAGCGACTTAGGGCTAACGATCACAAAGCTGGTCAGGCGTGAAGAAGTACGCGATCTCTCGTTCGGCCGAGGCCGGCGCGTCAGAGCCGTGTACCGCATTGGCGGTCATCGAGTCCGCGAAGTCCCGGCGGATTGTCCCGGGATCCGCCTGCTCCGGATTGGTGGCACCCATGAGTTCGCGGTTGCGGGAGATGGCTTCGTCGCCCTCAAGCACCTGGACAATAACCGGGCCAGACGTCATGTACTCCACCAGCTCGCCGTAAAATGGCTTGCCCTCATGCTCGGCGTAAAAGCCCTTCGCCCTGTCTTCGCTCAGACGTTCCATACGCGAAGCGACAATCCGCAGACCCGCTTTTTCAAACCGGGAAACGATCTCGCCAATCACATTCTTGGCGACCGCGTCGGGTTTGATAATGGAAAATGTTCGCTGCGTCGCCATTGTTTTGTGCTCCGTCTGGTCCGCGGTGTACAGGTACCGCCTTAGGTTAATCTTGAAGGGTGTTGGTCACCGCTACTCATCTGGCTTGTTCCCGATTCTGCTCGTCAAAAACAGACGCGAGCCACCATCTGATACCGCCGCCCGCCATTTCAGGCGTCCGCGATTGCAGGTGATTTGATCGGGTTTGGCGGGACTCGAGCATTATACGCCAAACCGCCGGATTCACAGCGTTACTTCCCCAGCAATTGGCTCGCGTCGGGCAACCGTTGCCCTCTTCGAACGCCACCGCTCAGATCTCTTGTCCATTGCCTGGGGCGTCAATCCATTTCTTCGATCCAGGCCATCTGGATCGCTTCGAGCACTCGCTCACCACACCGTTCCGGGTCGTCATCGAAACCCTGCAGCGCCATCACCCATTCGCGGAGGTCCGTGAACCGTACCGAGAGAGGGTCCACATCCTCGTGGGCTTCCGACAGCTCGATCGCTATGTCGTTTACGTCAGTCCACTTCATTGCTCTCCCCTTTTACTACACGCCGTTAGGACGCCCGGTCTGATCAAGCGATAGGCCTGATCAAGCGATACGGCTGCTCAAGCGTTTGGTCTGCCGAGCGTCTGGTCTTCCTCGGCGCCTGATCTGCTAAGCATCGCAATACCTGCGCTATCACAGACGCCGCGCCGATGTCCCCGCACGCGCATCCACCGTCAATGATTCTCGGACACCTGGTTGATCGTGTATTTCGGTATCTCGATCACGAGATCTTCGTCGCCGACCTCAACTTGGCAACTGAGCCGCGAGTCCGGCTCAAGGCCCCACGCCTTATCCAGCAAGTCATCTTCGGTTTCATCTGACTCTTCCAGCGAGTCGAAGCCCTCGCGCACGATCACGTGGCATGTTGTGCAGGCACAGGCCATCTCACAGGCGTGCTCAATGCTGACACCCGCGGCGAGCGCCACTTCGATCAGCGTGTCGCCGGGTTCGGCTTCGATGACAGCGCCTTCCGGGCAACGCTGCTCGTGGGGAAGGATCACAATAGTCGTCATGACGGGTTTCCTGCCTGGCTGGTTGTTTCGTCGTCCCCCGGTGAGTCCGATGGCTCACCGTCGGCAAACTCGTCTATCTGATGGCCCGCAAGCAAGCGTCGAACACTCGCGTCCATCCGGCGTCCGGCAAAGTCTTCGCTCATCCGTCCCAGGGACTCGGTCGCCGCGACGATCGCATCCTTGTCGTCCGCGTCCGCCAGTGCCCGCAGATCAGCCGCTCGGGCTCGCAATGTTGAGTATTCCTGCGCCGACAGCAGCGATTCGCCATCCGCGGCGAGCGCATTGTCGAGCGCATCAGCAACCTGCAGCCCATTGACCCTCGCCTCCGCCACTGCCCGTGCTCCGGCATCGACGCCAGCGTTGTCAAACGACGCTCGAAGCATCGTCAGAATCTCGTCTTCTTCCAACCCGTAGGTCGGCTTCACCTCAACGCTCGCCGCCACACCGGTGCTCCCCTCTGTTGCCGAAACCGCCAACAATCCATCCGCGTCCACCTGGAACAAGACCTCGATCCGCGCAGCGCCGGCTACCATCGGCGGTATGCCGGTCAACTCAAAGCGCGCAAGGGAGCGACAGTCATCGACGAGTTCCCGTTCGCCCTGCAGCACATGGATGAGCATCGCCGTCTGGCCATCCTTGAAGGTCGTGAATTCCTGTGCGCGCGCAACTGGAATGGGCGTATTCCGGTGGATGACTTTCTCAGTCAGGCCGCCCATCGTCTCAAGTCCGAGCGACAGTGGAAGCACGTCCAGCAGCAGCATTTCATCGTCCGACTTGTTGCCCGCCAGCACGTTCGCCTGGGCGGCGGCGCCAATCGCGACCACACGATCCGGATCGATGTCTGCCTTCGGTGCCGCGCCGAAGTAGGCCGTCACCCGTTCGCGGACAAGCGGCACGCGCGTGGAGCCTCCGACCAGTACCACGCTCGAAATGTCAGCCAGATCCACACTCGCGTCACGCACGCACCGCCGACAGGCGCGGATAGAGTCGTCAATAAACGGCGACATGAGCGCGCTCGCCTCGTCGCGTGTCATGACGGTGCGCAGCACCAGGCCCTCGACCTCAAGGTCGATATCAACCTCGTCAGCAGAAGACAGCGCTTCTTTGATCTGGCGGGCTTCCATCAACAGGGTTCGCAACTGGCGCTGACTGAGATCGTCCGAGAAATCAGCCCTCTGCAGCAACGCCTCGGCGATGGCCCGGTCCAGATCATCACCGCCAAGCGATGAATTGCCGCCGGTGGCAAGTACTTCAAACACACCTTGAGTGAGCCGCAGCAGCGAGATATCGAACGTGCCGCCCCCGAAGTCGTACACAGCGACCACTCCTTCATCGCCGGAGTCGAGGCCATACGCGACCGCCGCGGCGGTAGGTTCGTTGAGCAAGCGCAGGACCTTTACCCCGGCCACCCGGGCAGCATCCTTGGTCGCCTGCCGCTGGGCTTCGTCGAAATACGCTGGCACGGTAATCACGACACCGTCCAACTCGCCGGCGAGCGACGCCTCAGCGCGCGTGACGAGATGGCGGATGATCTCAGCTGACACAGCAACCGGACTGACGTCGCCGGCAACCGTCGAGATAAACGGCATGCCGTCTTCGCCGCCGCGAAACTGATAGGGCAACACGTTGCCAAGCGTGCTGACGTCGTGCACGCCTCGACCCAGCAGGCGCTTGACACTAACGATTGTATTCAGGGGATCTGCAGCTGCCATGTCCAGCGCCGCTCGACCCACCACGGGTGGTGAACTCGCCTGGTAACGAACGGCGGAGGGCAGGAGGTGCTCGCCTGCGAGGTCCGGCAGTGTATCGGTGACGCCACCGCGAACCGACGCGATCAACGAATTGGTCGTGCCAAGATCGATTCCGGCCGCGCGCTTGCGGTCATGCGGGTCAACCGATTGGCCCGGTTCTGTAATCTGCAAGAGTGCCATGGTCTCGTCTGTTCCTCTCCATCAGCTTTCTGAAAAAGTGCTCTACTACCCATCTGAGACCACCGCCGGCAACCAGGATTGGTGAGGGCCTGTTTTTCAGAGTCGCGTGCCCGTGCCCTTTGATGCAACTAAAGCCAAGGTACCGTGAGTTCCTGCGCGACAGCGCGGTAATCCGGCACCGTGAAATGCTGCTAGTAATCCAATAGCTTTTCTTCTCTCGCGGTCGCAGCATCGCGCAGACGCACCATGAACTGCATCTTGTAAGTCGCCTGCTCTGCGTCACTGAGTGCGCCAGCGACCACGCTCGACCTGAACGCGTCCTCCAGTTCTGCAAGCACGGCGCGCATACGCTGCCGGAAGGCGCCCAGTTGATCGACGGCATCAATCGCGTCGTCGTCGATGTCGTCCAATTCCTCTCTCAGTTCGATCTGCTGCATCAGGAAATCCGGCGCCAGCGTCGCGTTCTCTTTAATCTCAACACCGGCGCGACGCAGCAGATAAATCGCGCGAGCAAGCGGGTCTTTGAGCGCGGCGTGCGCTTCATTGACAAAGGTTGCGTGCTGCAGCGATTGCCGCTTCTCCGCCGCGGTGGCGTTTGCGAATCGGTCGGGGTGAAAAGCACTTTGCAGCGTTCGATAACGGTTCGCCAGATGGGTCTGATCGACGTCGTAGGAAGCGTCCAGTCCGAACAACGTGAAGTAGTCCTGAGTCAGATCCACCGCGGAAGCCCTCAGGTTTTAGAAAGTCAACGTTAAATCGAAACGGGCTGATCACCCCCAGAACGGAGTTCTGGGACAGGAATTATCTAACCCTCACGCGGCACGCCAGCGAATTGCACTTGCTGCTATGCGCCGCGGTGCCTGCCGAGACTCGTTTAGCGGCGCCAGAGCGGGCAGATAGATCAGACAGTGAAACTCTCGCCGCAGCCGCACTCGCCCTTGACGTTGGGGTTGCTGAACTCAAAGCCCTCGTTCAGCCCTTTCTTGACGTAGTCCATCTCCGTGCCGTCGAGATAGACCAGGCTCTTTGGGTCGATGTAGACGTCGACGCCCTGGCTCGGGAACACTTCATCTTCAGGCGCTATGTCATCGACCGGTTCGAGCACATAGGTGAGCCCGGAACACCCGGTCGTTTTCACGGCCAGACGAATGCCGATACCGCCTCCACGATCAGTAAGGAATTTGCCGACATGCTCTGCAGCGGCCTCGGTCATGCTAATGCCCATGGTGTCCTCGTTCTAGCCCCATCAATAGTTTGCCTGCGGTGACTTTCGTCTGCTTCAAATGCCTTGAACCTGCGACGTCGTCGGTGCGTCGCTGTAGCCGTTAGTCAGCGGCGGCTACCGAAGCTTCAGTTTCTCCGCGCTTTTGCTTGATATCCCGGACCGCGGCCTTGATCGCGTCTTCGGCCAGCACCGAGCAATGGATCTTCACTGGTGGCAATGCCAGTTCCTGGGCAATCTCGGTGTTCTTGATTTCGGCAGCCTGATCCAGCGTCCGACCCTTCACCCACTCGGTGAGCAGAGAACTCGATGCAATGGCACTTCCACACCCGTAGGTCTTGAACTTTGCATCCTCGATGACACCATCGCTGCCGACCTTGATCTGCAGACGCATGACATCACCACACGCCGGTGCCCCAACCATACCCGTGCCAACATCGTCGGCATCCGAGTCGAGTTTGCCGACGTTGCGAGGATTCTCGTAGTGATCCAGCACCTTGTCGCTATAGGCCATTTCGCTTACTCCTGTTTCCAACCGAAGGTAGCCGACTCAATGCGTCGCCCACTCAATTTTGTCCATATCAACGCCATCTTTGTACATGTCCCACAAAGGCGACAGCTCGCGAAGTTTTCCGACCGCGATGCGGATTCGCTCGACCGCATAATCAACATCTTCTTCGTTCGTGAAGCGACCGATCGAGAATCGCAATGAAGAATGCGCCAGTTCGTCGTTCATGCCGAGGGCGCGCAGAACGTAAGACGGTTCGAGGCTCGCCGACGTGCATGCAGAACCCGAGGACACGGCGACGTCATTCAGAGACATGATGAGCGATTCGCCTTCGACGAAATTGAAACTGACGTTCAGATTGCCCGATACGCGATGGTCGGTGCTGCCGTTGACGTACACCTCTTCCATGTCGCGAAGGCCTTCCCACAGTCGGTCCCGCAGAGCGAGAATCCGCGTCGCTTCTTCCGCCATTTCGTCTTTGGCGATGCGAAATGCCTCGCCCATGCCGACAATTTGATGGGTCGCGAGCGTGCCTGAGCGCATGCCGCGTTCGTGACCACCGCCGTGAATCTGTGCTTCCACCCGAACGCGTGGCTTGCGGCTCACGTAAAGCGCACCCATGCCTTTGGGGCCGTATATCTTGTGGGCCGAGAACGACATCAAATCAACTTTCAGGGTTTCGAGATCAATCGGCACCTTGCCTGCGCTCTGCGCGGCGTCGACGTGGAAGAAGACCTTGCGTGCGCGGCAGACCTCGCCAATGCCGGCGATGTCGTTGATAACACCGATCTCGTTGTTGACGTGCATGATCGAGACGATGGTCGTGTCATCCCGGATCGCGGCAGCAACCGCCTCCGGGGTAACGATTCCGTCGCTGCCGGGATCAAGATAGGTCACTTCAAAACCGTGACGCTCCAGAAACCGGCAGGTGTCCAACACCGCTTTATGTTCAATCTTGGACGTGATGACGTGCTTGCCACGCGACGCGTAAAACTCAGCGACGCCCTTGATGGCGAGGTTATCGGATTCGGTCGCACCCGATGTCCAGACGATCTCACGGGGATCGCAGTTGACGAGATCAGCGACCTGACGGCGGGCGATCTCAACCGCTTCTTCAGCCTCCCAGCCGAACTTGTGCGAGCGACTGGCGGGGTTGCCAAAGTTGCCTTCGACCAACAGGCATTCGCTCATCTTTTGCGCGACCCGCGGATCAACCGGCGTGGTGGCGGCGTAGTCAAAATAAATGGGTACTTTCATATGCGTACGCTTCGTTTTTCCTGGCTCAGCATCTTCAATTCATGATCGCTGGCGTTTGGGTTTCAGAATTTCAACTCTTCAGCTTGACGCCAGACGAACCCGCTCTTCACGTACGGCGTCCTGCCGCGCTGCGATCTCCCTCACCTGACGCTTGTCGATCATGCTGGCAAGGTCGATGCCGGTCAGAAACTGATGGATCTCGTCGGAGAGGTCTGACCACAACTCGTGCGTCAGACAGGTTTCCCCGCCCTGACAATCCGCCCGCCCCTGGCAGCGGGTGGCATCGACTGATTCGTCAACAGAGTCCACAATCTCGGCCACATGGATCGTGCTCGATTCCCGCGCCAACCTGTAGCCACCACCTGGACCGCGCACACTATTGACCAATTCACTGCGCCTGAGCTTGACGAACAGTTGCTCAAGGTAAGACAAGCTGATGCCTTGACGATCAGAGATATCGGCCAGACTCACGGGCCCATCTTCCGCATGCGCATGGACCGCGAGGTCCAGCATTGCGGTTACCGCATATCGTCCTTTCGAAGTCAGTCGCATAGGTCTGGTTGGTCCTGCTTGCGCGCATGTGCGAGCGCTTGTTGGAAGCTGTCCGTCGCTGGGAAAATGGTGTCCCAAATGCACTAACTAAAAGTCGGCTCGTTGAGGCCACTCCGAGCGGGGGAGAAGTCTGCTATAACCTAGTGTTTTAGTCAACTATATCGCGAGATGCAAATCGGTAAGTCAGGCGTCTTTTTCAACAGATCCGGGAGGGTGCAACCGCGTCTGGGAAGGGGTGCGACACGTCCGAGATGAGCGTGCTCTGCGGCCTGCGGGTCGCGTGACCTCGGGACAACCATAATATTTATATATCAATTCTTTACGTGACGAAAGGATGTCCGTTAACGCGCAAGCCGCCGCTCGATCGCCGTTAGAAAGCCTCGCAGCATGTTGATTTCCATCTGATCCGGGCGCACACGTGCGAAAAGGCGCCGCAGGCGCGGCAGCAGTTGGCGCGGATTGTCCGGTGCATGGAAGCCGACGTCGATCAGCACGGACTCAAGGTGGGCGTGAAAGTGCTCAAGGTCCTCCGCTGGCGCACGTGGCATGTCCCAGTCCCGCCCATCCACGCTTATGCGCTCTCCGTGCTGCAGCGACTGCAGGATTTCGTAACTCACCACCTGCACGGCCATTGCCAGATTGAGCGAACTGTAGGCCTCGCCCGTTGGGATGTTCACATGATAGTGGCATTGGGCAAGCTCGTCGTTGGTCAGACCGCGGTCTTCGCGCCCGAACATGACCGCCACTTCACACGACTCGCCCATTTCACCTACGACGCGATTGCCACACTCGCGCGGCGTGAGAAGCGGCCAGGGAATGCGGCGATTTCGAGCGCTCGTGCCAATCACCAACCCACAATCCGCGACGGCGGTCGCGACATCAGGGACCACTACCGCCGTGTCCAGTACATCAGCCGCGCTAACCGCCCGGAACCGTGCCTGGTCACTCGGAAACTCCTTCGGCTTCACCAGCGTCAGTCGGGTGAGCCCCATGTTCTTCATCGCGCGCGCTGCGGCACCGATGTTGCCCGGATGGGAGGTCTCAACGAGAACGATGCGCACATGCGGGAAGAGATTGTCTGTCACGCAGTGTTACCCGCCCACCGACCCTGCCGCCGAAGGCATCTCATCTTTGAACGACTGCCAGGAATGGATCATGTCATCGGTGGTAACCGTGCGCGTCACGACCCGGTCGTCATCCACAAACTCGAACAAACGCCTATCTGGCGCGTAACACGAGTAGAAGACCACCGCACCCGCATCCCCGCCCCGCTCCATGTGAGGGTTAGCATCAGCCCCATCCGAGCGATGGTATTCCCCCGACACACGGCACTTGTGCGTGGTCGTGCCGTCCGGGTGCCACTCATCCAGATGTTGCTCCCCCGACATGACCAGCACCGTGGTGGCCGCCAGGTGTCGATGCCGCGGGCAATGCCCGCCGTCGCCATCGAAGCGCAGCACGAAGTCGATGGTCTGAGCGTCGACGTCCCAGGAAAGGACCTGAAAGTCGTAGCACAGCCGATAACTCGCCGTGTCATCTGCTACTGGCTGCCAGGCCTCCGGTGCGTTGTCGAATTGAAGATGTGGCATCGAAAGCCGCTCCTGTTTTTGTAAAAAGTTTTTGTAAAAAGTTTTCTGTAAAGAGTCTTCTATTAGCGTCTGCTCTTGGACCGTCCGACGTGACACGCAGCGCAGGCCAGATCGCCCCGTCGCGCCCACTGCCGCGAAGTCTATCGTTTCCGGCGGTGGTGCGCTCGAACCGGTGCCACGTACCTTCGCATCAATTCGGCTGCTCGCATCGTCGGCTAACCCCATTGCACTCGAAATCAGCCAGACCCCGTACCCGCTTAGCGTCGGGTGGCTTATGCCTCTGGTATGATGCGCCGCCACTTCGCCGGCAAACAACGTGAAAGAAGCTTTCCTTCCCGACCCTTTTTGACCTTTCTGACGCCTTGTCGTCTTCTCAACTTTTCACCTTTTTACCCGGAGCGACACACCAAAACATGAAACCCATGGCCAACATCGCCCTGCGGATCGCCCGGGAGGCCGCGACGTACATCACGCGCGCCTATGACCGTCCCGATCGCATCAAGGTCGAGGAGAAGTCGCCACACAATTACGTAACGAACGTGGACCGCGACGCCGAAGCAATGATCATCGAGGGTCTGAAGAAGACCTACATCGATCACGCTTTCATCGGGGAAGAGTCAGGTCGCACCGGCTGGGCAACGGCCGAGTACGTCTGGGTGATCGACGCCCTCGATGGCACGACCAATTTCATTCACGGCATCCCGCACTTCGCTATCTCGATCGCCTGCCTGCGCAACGATCGCCCCGAACACGCCATCATCATTGACCCCATTCGGCTGGACGAGTTTGTCGTAAGCCGCGGCGACGGTTGTCGCGTGAACGGGCGAGGCACCCGAGTAACGGTGCGTGAGGTCATTGCCGGTTCGATATTCGCGCACAACGGCACCCGGCCCCGACATGACGATGAGGACACCTCACCGGCCGAGGGGCAAGGCGCGCTGACCGCCCAACTTCTCGACAAGGCGGCGACGCTGAGAGAAGCCGGCAGTGCCGCGCTCGACCTCGCGTATGTTGCGAGCGGCCGGTTCGACGGCGTGTGGATGAGCGGCCTCAAACCATGGGACATGGCGGCCGGCATTCTTGCGATTACCGAGTCAGGCGGGCTTGTCAGCGACTTCGCTGGCGGCGGCAACTACATGGAGACAGGCAATCTGGTGGCGGCAAATCCGAAGTGCTTCCGCGCGCTGCTGCCACTCGTGCGCAAACACCTGCACGAGGTGCGCAGCTGATTTTTTCGGAGCAGCCCTGACGGTACTGGTGACTCGCCCTGCCGAAATCGATTTCGAAATCAGACCGTGCCGGCGTCCTGCTGGTCTGCATTCTCTTTGACGGGAATAGCGAGGTCTTCTTTCGAGATCTTGAGCGCGATCAGCATGTTCGCCGCGATGTAGATTGACGAGTAGGTGCCGATGATGACTCCGATAATCAGCCCCACGGCGAAGAATCGAATCATTTCGCCGCCAAGCAGCAGCAACGCAAACAACACCAGCAGCGTCGTCAATGACGTGACCAACGTGCGCCCCAGGGTCTGGTTGAGCGATGTGTTGATGATCTCAACGGCCGGAGCGCGACGAATCTTGCGGAAGTTCTCGCGGATGCGGTCAGAGACAACGATCGTGTCATTGAGTGAGTAACCGATCACCGCGAGCAGTGCTGCCAGAACCGTGAGATCGAAATCCCAGCGCGCGATCGAGAAGATCCCGAGCGTAATAAATACATCGTGGAAGAGCGCGACAACCGCCGCAACGGCAAACTTGAGCTGAAAACGAAAGGCAACGTAAAGCATAACGACGCCGAGCGCGATGAGCAGACCCATGCCGCCCTGGTCACGAAGTTCCTCACCGACCGCAGGGCCGACAAACTCCGACCGTCTAAGCTCAATCTCGCCCTCTGTCCCTTCCTCCAGGCTGAGTTTGACCCGGTCGCCAAGCAGCGCGTTTTCGCGGATAGAAAGGCCCTTCTGCGGCGGCATCCGCACAAGGATGTCCCGCTCGGAGCCAAAGAACTGCACCTGATGACCCTCGTAGCCGGCCGCGTCGAGCTGACGACGTATTTCCTCCGGCGTTTCGGGCGACGCGTAGTGCACCTCAACGAGCGTGCCGCCTGTGAAGTCTAGCCCCCAGTCCAACTGGTTGATCCCGAGTGACGCAATCGACATGACGACGAGGATCGTCGAGATAATCGCCGCTATCTTGCGATAGCCCATGAAATCAATCTTCAGATCCATATCAAATAGCCAGGGTTTTCACGTTGCGGCCGCCGTAGACCAGATTGACGATGGCCCGGGTGCCCATGATGGCCGTGAACATCGAGGTCAGGATGCCGATCGACAATGTCACGGCGAAGCCCTTTATCGGTCCGGTGCCGATGGCATAAAGAATGACCGCCACAATCAGCGTCGTTAAGTTGGCGTCCATGATCGTGACGAACGCACGCTCGAAACCTGCGTTGATCGCCGCCTGTGGCGGCAGCTTGTTTTTCAGCTCCTCACGTATCCGCGAGAAGATCAGCACATTGGCATCCACCGCCATGCCGACGGTGAGCACGATGCCGGCGATGCCAGGCAACGTGAGGGTTGCCGACAGGCTGGACATGACTGCGACCAGCATTACGAGGTTGGCGAGTAACGCCATGTTAGCGGCGAGGCCAAATACCTTGTAGTAGACCAGCATGAACAACATGACCAGGCCGAGGCCGACGGCGACCGACATCGCGCCAAGCCGAATGTTCTCTTCCCCGAGGCTCGCGCCGACAGTCCGCTCCTCAACGATGAACATATCCGCTGCAAGCGCACCGGCCCGCAGCAGGAGCGCGAGATCCCGTGCCTCGCCTACGGCAAGACCCGTGATACGAAACTGTACGGCGAGCGCCGATTGCACGGTGGCGAGACTGATGACTCTGCGTACGACGTACGGGACGGTCGTCAGCACCTCCGCGCCGTCCACCATCTCGGACACGATCCTGGTTTTCGTCTCAATAAAGAGCACACCGAGGGCACGGCCAACATTCTTGTAGGTAGCCCGGTGCAGCAACTCGCCGCCCTCGCCATCGAGAGTGATATTCACCTGCGGCATGCTGGTGTCCGGGTCAACGCCGGTCCGGGCATCGACGACCCGATCACCGCGCAATATCACCCGCCGTTCCAGGCGCACCTGCCGCCCCTCGTATTCGTACTCAAGGACCGTGCTGCGCGGGGCGTCTGGTTGTGCTTCAAAGTGGAACTCAAGCGTCGCCACCTTGCCCAGAATGTTCTTTGCCTGGGTCGGGTCCTGCACCCCTGGCAGGTCGACGACAATGCGGGTGCTGCCGAGCTTCTGAACGAGAGGTTCTGCGACGCCCAGTTCGTTCACCCGGTTTCTGATCGTCTGCAGGTTCTGGTTGATCGCAAATTCTTCAATCTCGGCGATGGATTGGGGCAACGGCGTGAGCACCAGTCCAACATCGTCACCGGCGCTGGTCGTCGTGATCGAGAACTGGGAATATTCGTCCTCGATAAGCGTGCGAGCCCTGTCCCGCAGGGCATCGCTCGTGAACATTGCGCGCAGGCTGTTGTCATCGTCGACCTCGACGCTGCGATATCGAATCGGCGGCTTCTGGTCGCGCAGCTTGCGCTTGATATCGGTTGCCATGCCGTCCAGCCGATCAGCGATCGTCTTAGCGGTGTCCACTTCCATCAGAAAGTGCACGCCGCCGCGCAGGTCGAGCCCGTACTTCATGGGTTCGCCGCCGAGGCTCTTCAACCAGTCAGGCGTAGTCGCGGCAAGGTTGAGGGCAACCACGTAACGACCGCCGTCCAGCCGCAGCGCATCTTCAATCTCTTTTTTCGCAACAAGCTGCGTCGTGTTGTCCCGGACCCGAATGACGCCGTTGCCGTCAACGAGTTCCTCGCCAAAAAACGCGATGCCTTCAACGCGGAGCGCGCGCGTCGCCGTATCGAGAACCGCCTCCTGGATAACCCCGTCGCTGGACTCCGTGCTGATCATGACCGCGTAGTCGGGTGGATAGATGTTCGGCAGGGCGTAAATCGCGCCAAGGCTTACCGCCCCGAAGACGAGCATGTATTTCCAGATCGGGTAGGTGTTCAGCATGACTAAAGGGCGCCCGTCAGATGGACTTGATGGTGCCCTTCGGCAACATCGCAGAGACCGAGCCTTTCTGCAGTTTTAGCTCCACCTTGTCTGCTGCCTCAAACAGCAGGTATTGCTCTTCTACCTTGACGATCTTTCCCATCAGGCCGCCGTTCGTCACAATTTCATCCCCCTTGGAGAGGGCAGCGATGAGCTCACGATGCTCCTTGGCACGCTTGCTCTGGGGTCGCCAGATGATGAAATAGAAGACAAGAATGAAGCCGCCAATGATGAAGAAATCGAGCGGAATGCCGCCGAACGAACCCATTCCACTACCACCGGCTTCAGCGGCGTGCGCCTGCGGAATCAGCCAGTTCATCGACCTTGCACCGACAGTACATTCGACCATTGTGCCGCTTGCGTTAACGCCATTGCGTCCACCTGTTCACCTCTATTTGTTGTTGGGTTTGCTCGCATGAGCCTGAATTGATGGGCTGCGGTGACGCCGTCGCCCTCGCTTCCCGTTGCCTGCTGGTTCCCCACCCTTTGCCGTAAACCGTATCGACCAGGAAGGGTCCGTCCCGACAAAACGCGGACCTTACCAAAACGACTCACTCAGGACGACCATTCAGCACGATCGGTCAACTCGACCAGCCTGCACGAACCGCAGCCACATGGGCCGCCAGTCGTCCGTTTTCAATCGCATCACGCAAACCTGCCATGAGGGATAGGTAATATGAGACGTTGTGCACTGTATTCAAGTGCGCGCCCAGTATTTCGCCGCACTTGTCCAGATGATGCAGGTACGCACGCGAGAATTTCTGGCAGGTATAGCAGGCGCATGCGGCGTCGAGCGGGCCAGTATCGGTCTTGTGGACCGCATTGCGGACGCGCACCACGCCGGTCGACGTAAAAAGGTGACCATTGCGTGCGTTGCGGGTTGGCATCACGCAATCAAACATGTCGACACCCGCCAGAACCCCTGCAACGAGATCCTCCGGCGTGCCGACCCCCATGAGGTAGCGAGGACTTGCCGCCGGCAATCGCGGCGCGAGGTATTCGACAACCCCCGCCATTTCTTCCTTGCTCTCACCGACTGACAGACCACCGATCGCATAGCCGTCGAAGCCGAGGGATGTCAGTCCGTCGATCGATTCGTCGCGCAAATCGAGATGTACGCCGCCCTGCACGATGCCAAAGAGCGAGTTCGGGTTTTGACCGAACGCCTGATGACTGCGCGCGGCCCATCTAAGCGACAGGGCCATCGAGTCGGCGACACGTTGTTTGTCCGCCGGATAGTCCGTGCACTCGTCAAATATCATCACGATATCCGAGTTCAGCGCCTGCTGGATCTCCATTGAGCGTTCCGGCGTCAGAAGCACCTTGTCGCCGTTAATGGGCGAACGGAAGACCACGCCGTTCTCATCCACCTTGCGCAACGCGTCCAGGCTAAAGACCTGGAAGCCGCCCGAGTCCGTCAGGATGGGCTTGTCCCACCCCATGAAACCGTGAAGCCCGCCGTGCTTGCGCACGACGTCCTCGCCCGGGCGCAGCAACAGATGAAACGTGTTCCCGAGCAGAATCTGAACGCCAGCGGTTTCGAGATCTGAAGGCGACAGGCCCTTGACGGACCCATAGGTGCCACACGGCATGAAGATAGGCGTGGTGACGGCGCCGTGAGCAAGATCGAGGCGACCGAGACGTGCCTCACCCTCGGTGGCAAGAACTGAAAATTGCATGGGTCGGCAGGTTAGCGAGCGGAGCGCGAACTCTACACGTCTCGCTGCACCCCGACGAGGCGTGACACGCGCCGCAGCCTGCCCCGCCGGATGAATGCTACGATGGTGCCGCCTCAACATGAATGGAAAACGGAGAGAGAACATGCTGGAAGCTGGTACCAACGCCCCGGACTTCGCACTGCGAAGCCACGACGGCGAGGAAGTGACGCTCGCATCTTTGCGCGGCAAGTGGGTGGTGCTTCACACCTTTCCCCTTGCCTTCACCGGCGGATGAACTAATCAGACATCAACTTTCAACCGTGCGTTGAAGCAGTTTTCTGAAGCAGATGCCCAATTGCTGGGCTTGTCCGTAGATTCCACCTTTGCCTTAAAAACCTGGGCGATGGCGATGGGCGGCGTCCGCCACCCGCTGCTTGGGGACTTCTGGCCACATGGCGGTGTTGCCCAGTCGCTCGGCATCTTCAATGAAGACGCCGGCATCGCAAACCGCTCGCTCTTCATCATCGACCCCGAAGGCGTCATACGTCACAGCGAGTTGTATGCCGGCTCGCTGCCGCAGGTTGATGCTGCGTTGGCCAAGCTCGCAGAGCTTAAAGGTTAAACGCTCGTAGGAGCTTAAGCATTAGAAGCTCGTAGCGCCCGAAGGTTAAGAACTCGAAGGTTAAGAGCTCGAAGAGCTTAGAGGCTGGGCGGGAGCGGACTGGATCAGATTTCAGTCCGCCTCTGCTTTCAGTTAAGGCGCGTCTCACGTCACGCCGGTTCGAACACCGGTATGACCGTGCCATCGGGTAATGTCTCAAAGCCCACCCGCAGCGCCATGCCAATCTTTACTTCAGCCGGTTCCACGCCGACAACGTTCGTCGGCAGGCGCACCCCCTCTTCGAGATCAACCTGCGCCAATACGATCGGCAGCCGTCCCTCGTGTCGCGGATGATAAACCCGGTGCAGCAATCCAAAGCTGTATAAGGTCGCGTTGCCCGACGCGTCCCGCCAACCGATCTCGGTGCCGCCGCACGACTGACAGCGCGCCCGTACCGGAAAGGTCCAACGACCGCAGTCGTTGCAGCACTGCAAACGCAGCCTGGACTCTTTCGCCCCGGCAAAAAACGGGGCAGATGCTTCTGATGGTTCTGGCAGCCAGTCGTCGCTCATGCTGCAGCCTCCGGGGCGAGTACAAGCGTCGAGTGATAATTCAGCATGCCGCCATTGCCGGAACAGATAATGAGGTCATTGGGCGCCTGACGGGTTCCACCGTGGCCGCGTCCTTGAATCACTGCTTCTGACACCGGGGTCATTCCCCACATGTAGTAGCTGGACAGCTCCCCACCACCGGTATTCGTCGGC
Organism: Gammaproteobacteria bacterium; assembly: GCA_963693635.1. Classification (GTDB taxonomy): domain Bacteria; phylum Pseudomonadota; class Gammaproteobacteria; order Pseudomonadales; family Azotimanducaceae; genus CAVOBC01. The sequence goes on from CAVOBC010000006.1 coordinate 28,065, forward strand.
AGACTGCCGCCCGGCCCAAGCTTGCCGTCTTCCACAAACGGGCCGCCCTCGCCCTTCTCGCAAAAACCATAGTCCTCAAGGGTATCGAGGACCGTATAGGTGTAGCAGTCGTAGAGCTGGCATTGGGTGACGTCAGACAGGACGGCATCTGCCATTTCAAGCGCCTTTGGTGCGCATCTGACCCCAGGTCCCCGCACGGCGTAATCCTTGTCCGCCCGGCCGGTATCATGCTGATGGCCCTGAGCAAAGCCGCGCACATAGACGGGCGGCTGACGCATGTCTCGTGCCCGTTCGGCGGACGTCACGATGACGCAGACGCCGCCGTTCGAGACAAGGCAGCAGTCGAGGACATGAAACGGCTCGACCACCCACGGCGACGCGTGATAGTCGTCAAAGTTAATGGGTTCTCGTTTGGTCGCGTGCTCGTTGTGGGCCGCCCACTCTCGTTGGGAAATCGCGATCTGCCCAAGTTGTTCGCTGGTCGTGCCGTAAAGCCCCATGTGGCGCTGCGCGGCCATCGCAAACTGCGGGATGGCTCCGGCGAAACCATAGAGCTGATGCAGCGAGCTGAGCGCATCGGTACCGCGGCCGCCCGAGTAAGACGCACCCGTGCGCTGGCCCTCCCGCAGCGGCGCGTCGGCAAAGACACACGCAACATTGTTAGCAAGACCGTTGGCAACGGCCATGGCGGCGTATTGGATCATCTGACCCGCACTGGAGCCATAGCCCTGAATGAACGAGAGCTGGTTGAGATCAGTCAGGCCAAGAGAGATGTGCAACTGCAGATCAACCTCGCGCGTGATGCCCGCATTGATCAGAAGACCGTCGAGTTCTGATTTGTCGAGGCCCGCGTCCGCCAGCGCGAGCAGGACCGCCTCGGCAGCGAAGTCCGGTGCGGAGCGATAGACCCGCCCCATCTCTGTAATGCCAAGACCACAGATGGCGGTGGCACTATTCATCGGGTGAGTCATCAGTTTTCCAATACGCGTTGGCAAAGTTGCGCATGGTCGGCCATCTGGGTTTGAACGGCAACTGTGGGTCCAGGTGTGTGTGTCCAGGGGGTGTGGATCCAGGGGCCTCTGTATTTGTACATGCCGAGTTTCTCGGCTGACCCTTGTGGTCCAGAACCATCAGGGACGGTGATGCTGGCACACCTTGAGACCATCCATGCTGCATTTCCGTGGCGGTCGTGTTATTGGTTTCGGGGTACATCACCCTCTGTAAGACTCTCACGGACTTTTAATTAGAAGGGGCGGACTCACCATGCAGGACTTTGAAGGCAAGACAGCGGTCATCACGGGTGGGGCGAGTGGCATTGGCCTCGCGCTCGCTGAGAAGTTCGCGGCGGCGCGCATGAACGTTGTCCTGGCGGACATCCAACAGGATGCACTGGACACTGCGGTTGAGCAGTTAAAACAACGTCAAGCCAACGTGATCGGCGTCAATACCGATACGATGCTGAGAGCGTCCATCGACAACTTGCTCGCGGAAACCGTGGAGGCCTTCGGCAAGGTCCACATTCTGTGTAACAACGCCGGCGTCTTCGGCACCAAATATGTTGGCCTGCCCGCATGGGAGGTCCCGGACGTCGACTGGGACTGGGTCATGGGCGTCAACTTCAACGGCGTGCGATACGGCATCCAGACGTTTGTGCCCCACATGCTGGCGCATGACGAGCCATGCCACATCGTCAACACCGCGTCGCTCGCCGCACTGATTCCCGGCGGCGGCAACTACGGCGTCAGCAAGCACGCGGTCCTCGCGTTCACCGAGGGCTTGCAAAGGGATCTCATCGCCCACGACACCAACATCCGGGCGTCCGTGCTTTGTCCTGGATTCGTTGACACGCAAATATTCGCAGCGGAACGCAACCGCCCCTCAGACCTCGACGGCGCCGACGTCGCCGAGACACCGCGCGCCTTCAACGGCAGCGCGATGACCGCCATCGGCAAAAGACCAGCGGAAGTCGCCAATATCGTTTTCGAATCGATCGAGCAGAATCGCTTCTACGTGTTGCCGCACACATCCTGGGACGATCTCGTGCTCGGCCGGGTGCAAAAAGTGCTTGCACGGGGCGAAGTTGCGACCTTCGACATGGAGTTGCTGCAGCGCAGGCGGGAAGCTGGCGAGGACGTGTAGAAGGAATGCAGCCCAGCGCGCCCGATCAATCACACTTATCGTAAGGGAAGAAGGAATACCAAGTGCCTGACGTACGGGACCTGGCGTGCGGTGGCGCTACAAGAACCTTCGCCACATAATGCCGGTCTCCCTGCAGACCGGACACCAATGTGATGCCCCTCGCCCCTTGCATCCAGCGCTTCGTCACGTCGAATAGCGCAATCATTCGACTCTTGTGTGGGGCTCTGGCCCTCGCGCCTGTCGTCACCGTGGGTGCAGCAGAACGCCCCGGCCCGCTGCCCCGCACCACGGTCATCGACGATTACGTCAAGCGTGAAGACCCCAGCTATTCCTGGGGCGTTGTCTCATCCACCACTGAAGACGGCACCACCTCCATCGTGGTCGACATGGTGTCGCAGCAATGGCTGACCAAAGAAGACGTTGACCTTCCCGAGTGGCGGCACTGGTTGACGCTGGCGGTTCCCGCAAAAGTCACCTCAAACGTCGGCATGTTGTTCATCGGCGGCGGCCGCAATGGCCGGGACGCGCCCAAAGCAGCAGGAGCTCGTTTCGCCGCCATCGCTAAGGCAACCGGCAGCGTCGTCGCCGAACTTGGCACGGTGCCCAACCAACCCCTGACATTCCACAACGATGGCAAACCCCGAACCGAAGACGACCTGATTGGCTACACCTGGGATCAGTTTCTAAAAACCGGCGAAGCACGCTGGCTGGCGCGCAACGCCATGATCAAGAGCGCTGTGCGCGCCATGGACACCATGACCGCGGTGATGGCGACCGCGGACGCCGGCAAACGCAACGTCGACCGATTCGTCGTCGCGGGGGGTTCCAAACGCGGCTGGACCACGTGGCTGACCGGCGCGATGGATGATCGCGTGGTCGGCATCATCCCGATTGTGATCGACGTGTTGAACACGCAGGTCTCCATGCAACATCACTTCGAAGCATACGGCTTCTGGGCACCATCAATCGGCAATTACGTGGAGCATCACATCATGGAACGCCTGGACCATCCCCGGTTAGCCGAGCTATATAAACTCGTTGACCCCTACCATTACCGACACCGCCTGAACATGCCGAAGCTGCTGCTAAATGCCGCGGGTGATCAGTTCTTTCTGCCGGATTCCAGCCACTTTTACTGGGACGAACTGCGGGGTGAAAATTACCTGCGCTACATTCCCAATACAGACCACGGGATGGATGGCACCGACGTCCTGGACACCATCGTCGCGTTTCAAACCCTGATCGTGGAAGGCCGCAAGCCGCCACAATTCACCTGGAAGCGCAGCGGCGACGGCAAGATTCGCATCCTGACAGAGACTGACCCGGTCGCCGTCACGCTTTGGCAAGCGAACAATCCACACGCCCGCGACTTTCGGGTGGAGACTCTGGGCCGAAAATACACGCAACAAGCCGTAAAGCCGAATGCAGAGGGCCTGTATGAGGCCCATATCGACACACCTAAAGATGGCTGGACTGCGTGGTTTGTCGAACTCACCTTTGATGTTGGTGCGGCGACACCACTGAAGCTGACCACTAATGTCGCCGTTGCGCCCGACGTACTGCCATTCAAGGGCAAGCCCGCAAACCTGCCGCCTTCAATCACCTATGTGTGCACGCCAAAGTCCGACGCTGACGTACTCGCCAGCCAGGTCGTCGCGCAACTCGAAGGGCAACCTTTTGCCGCAAACCTACATGCCAGGGTCCATGCGGACCGGCTCTATCTGAACTGGACGCCTGCAGCGGGACTGTATGACGGTGCAGGCGGTGTCGATAAACAACTGCAGGCAATGGGGTGCACGAACAGCGCCTGGCAACTCGAGTCAGGACCCGACATCACACTGCCACCGGTCAGCGCGCGATGAGCGCGCGTTACATCCCTTCTAAAGCGACAATGAAGTCAACGTTGAACTTGCCAGCACGCAGCTTGATCGCCTCCTGATAGCCATCTGAATACCAGAAGTCATTCAGCGCCGGCATGGAGTCGAACCGCTCGACAGTGAGCACTTGTGGGTGTTTCCACTCACCTTCCATGACCGTGACCTGACCGCGGGCAAGGACCTTGACGCCAGCCGCCTGTGCCAGCGGCCCGGCCTTCGCACCGTAGGCACTGAAATCAGCCCCGCCGACAACGCTGCCACTCACTACCATGTACGCCGGCTTCGGATTGGCCGCAATGGAACCCGGGATGCCGGCCGCAAGGCTCACGCCGATCACGAGACCAAGCGCCAGCATCATTGAATGCGTTAGGTAACGGGACCAAATCTTCATGCGTGCACCGGTAGGGGAAAGGAGTGCACCGACTGTAGCAGATGCCGCCGCACGCGGCCGTACATCCCACCCTCTCTACGTGCGACTGCCCGCCGCTAAGTGTCGCGCGTGATGAACATCGCGTCACCGTAGCTGAAGAAACGGTAACGCCGCTTAATCGCCGACTGATAGGCCGCCATCACCGCATCCCGACCTGCAAAAGCGCTAACCAACATCATTAGCGTGCTGCGAGGTAGATGAAAGTTGGTGACCATGGCGTCGACCACCCGGAACTCAAAGCCGGGATAGATGAAGATGTCCGTCTCGCCAGCAAACGGCTGCAACGATCCAGCCCGCACCGCGGACTCCAGGCTGCGCACGGTCGTCGTGCCGACCGCGACCACCCGCCCGTCACGCGCGCGACAGTCAGCGATTGCTCGAACCACCTCGGCAGTCACTTCCACGCGTTCCGAGTGCATCTGGTGTTGCGCTACATCATCCGCGCGCACCGGCTGAAAGGTGCCTGCGCCGACGTGCAGCGTCAGGAAAGCCGTGGCGACCCCTGCATCAACCATTCGATTCATCATGTCGTCATCAAAGTGCAGGCCTGCTGTTGGCGCAGCGACTGCCCCATCTTTGCGTGCGTAGATAGTTTGATATCGCGCTGCGTCCTCATCGTCTGCGCCAGACTCACGCCTGATGTAAGGCGGCAACGGAACATCACCGGCCGACTGCAGAATCAGCGCAACCCCCGGGGCAGGAAAGGCAAGGCGAAAGAACTCACCCTGTCGGCCCAGGATAGAGACTTGCCCGCCGTCACCATCCAGGACGATCACATCACCGGCATGTAGACGCTTGCTGGACCGCAACATCACGAGTGCTTCGAATTCGGAAACGACTCGCTCGATCATGACCTCGACCCGCCCCCCAGTCGGCCGGCGGCCGAACAGTCGTGCGGGGATCACACGCGTGTCGTTGAAAACCAGCAGGTCATTGGCGCTTAGTTGATCCAGCAGATCAGGGAATTGCCGATGCTGAATGTCTGCGCCACTGGCAACATCAGAGCCCGTATCCGCCCCAACATGCAGATGCAGCAACCGAGCATCGCGACGGGCCGGCGGAGGGTGTTGCGCGATCAGTTCCGAAGGCAGGTCAAAGTCGAATTCATCGACTTGCATGGCGGGGTCAGTTCTTGGTTTCGGCTCGGGGACGCGAAAGTAGCACGGCGGGGGATGCCAGGCTACTCGGCTTCTGTCAGCGGTTTCAGTCAACGGCTTTAGAAAGCAGCGGCTTAGAAGTCGAATTTGAAGTAGTCGGTCCAGGCGTTGAAGTCCGCACAATCGTCGTCGATCATCACGCCCGCATAGTGCGTGTCTTCGTTCGCGGACCGACGCACTTCCCCTTCAAGCCGATACAGGTGCTCCTCAAGGTCCAGTCGCAAACCGAGCACGGTGTTGACCGGCAACTCGACCTCGCTCGCAAACTTTAAGCCGTGTTCAGAGATGTCCACCGTAACGCCCGCAAGTTAGTGTCATTCAACTCCGGCGTTTGCAGACAGTTGATGACCTCGACCATGACCCTCTCTGTCTCTTCGATTCGATCAAGACGCATGGCCACTCCGTTGCTGTTTTGGTGGATCGCTGTCGCGTGAATAGCTGTTCGGCCTGTAGGGCCTGTGGTGCTTTAGTGAGTAAGTGGCGTTCTGCCACTCGCACGATTCGTGCAGGACAGACAGCTGCTGTCGATTGAGTCTGCCACGGCCACTCAACGCAAAGGGAATCCTAGCATAGGCAACACATCTCCCAACGCGCCAGACAGCAGAAGGGGCTGGCGCAAACCCGGACAGGAGGTCGCATCCGAACAGAATCAAGTTATAATCGATCCTGTGCCGGGGTGGCGGAACTGGTAGACGCGCCGGATTCAAAATCCGGTTCCTTCACGGGAGTGTCGGTTCGATTCCGACCCTCGGTACCAGCTTCGCGTGAAAATGCCTCCTTGCAGGCTCTCCAGACGTCTCAGACCGCCCTCGTGCCTAGGTGGATCACTTGGGTGGGTCAGTTTGGAGACTGCCCATGCCGTCATACGCCAGATATCTGGTCAAAAGTCGCCACGGTCACGGCCAGTGGATAGGGCGGCCGACCGCGCTGCACATTGGGATAGAAGCGTTTAACGAGCTTCTCTAGCCGATCAGCGAGCGCTCTGAACCGCACCGGTTTCTCCGGAGACTCGTTTGTTTGAGTCAAGCTGCCTGAGCCTGGCTCGTTAGTTGCCG
>CAVOBC010000007.1:0-33169 GCA_963693635.1 Gammaproteobacteria bacterium
TGTCGCGACTCGAAACTGGACCCCACATGGATTCCGGAGTCACCGGGTGGGCAACCTGTGCGGAACCGGGAAAGAGCAGCGCATCAATGCCTGCCATAGTGCGCCTGACATCGGCGTTGCACGCCAGGCGCAGGTGATGAGCTGCGGCGTAGTCGGCGGCCGAAAAAGCGGCGCCCATCTGCAGCCACCCTCGAAACCAGGGCCCGTACTCATCGGCTCGGGAGGGGTAATTAGCGCGATGTGCATTTGCCGCCTCGGCGGAGCACAGTACACCCCAGGCTTCAAGATACTCGCGCAAGCGAGCGGGCATACGCACTTCTTGCACCGAAATACCCAGCGACTCAAACACAGATAACTGCTGATTGATTGTAGCGGCGTAGTCGTCGGTCAGATCGGTCGATGCGTAGTCCGGATCAAAGCCGATGGTGACACCCGCGAGCGATGTACGGGTCATTGTGGCCGGATCACGGAAGATGTTGCTGAACGCAGGGCAGGGCTCGTCCAGGGATGTCGGGTCCATGGGGTCAGGACCGGCGATCGCAGTCAGCATGATTGCCGCGTCCTCGGTGCTGCGGGTCAGTGGACCGACATGATCGAGCGACGGTGCAAGGTCCATCACACCGTGCCGTGACACTCTGCCCCACGTCGGCTTCAGGCCCACGGTGCCGCAGGCGGCGGCGGGATAGCGAATGCTGCCACCGGTGTCGCTGCCGAGCGTGCCAAAGGCGAGGCCCGCTGCGGTGGCTGCGCCTGAGCCGCTGGACGAGGCGCCTGGAAAGCGGCCCTTGCCCCACGGATTCTCCGGAAATGCGAGCGCCGGGTTGTAGCCGCCCATCGCGCCCTCGGTCAGGTTGAGTTTGCCGAGAAGAACGGCACCGGCCGCTTGCAAACGAGTGACCACTGTCGCGTCGAAGTCGGTGATGTTGTCCCGGTGCACGGCGCAACCGGCCATCGTTGGCACACCGTTTGTGGCGCAGAGATCCTTGAGCGCAATCGGCACGCCATGTAATGGTCCCCGATATTGCCCTGATTTCATCTCGGCGTCTGCCTGTTCTGCCTCATGGAGGGCGGAATCCGCCATCAATGTGGCATACGCTCGAAGGTGCGGGTCCTGGTCTGCGATACGGTCCAGCATATGACGTGTCACCTCGACAGATGTCCGCTCGTTTGCCCGATACTGCCGGGCAAGTGTGGTGATGGACTGGAAATGCAATTCGTCAGACATGATGTGTTGCCTTTTCTTTTCGGGTTGGGGTGGGGTTGGGTGTGGAGCACATTGCGACCGGGCCGGTCTACCCGATACCAGGCGCGGCGAAGGTTGATATTGTGCTCGCTGCGCAAGCGGATCACACTGTTGGCGAACATACACCGTTTTTTGATGAACAGACCAGAGGATCTCCCCACGATGACCCAGGCGACAACAAGTATACGAACCCACGTCGTTACCGGCGGCTTTCCGGTTGGTCAGCATGCAGGCCACGATATGGACTTCGCCCGCATGCGGCTTCTGCAGGCGCTGCAAGCCAACGAAGACGTTCATGCGACCGTTAGCAATGACTTCACCGACTGCGACAAGTGGATTCGAGACTGTCAGTTCCTGGTCACCTATGTTGCCGGTCCCTATGCGGACGACACGCAGGCGGCGGTTATCCAGGAATGGCTTGAGGGTGGCGGCCGCTGGCTGGCGTTGCATGGCAGTTCGGGTGGCAAGGCCGTGCGGGTTGAAGGCAGTCGCTCCCGGCGTTGGGTCAAGACGGACTACCACGAAGCGCTTGGCAGCTTTTTCCTGACGCATCCGCCGATTCGCGAGTTTACGGTTGAGGTCGCTGATCAGGCTCATCCGCTTACCCGCGGCCTGCCCGCGTCATTCACGGTGCAGGACGAGCCCTACATGATTGAGGTGCTGCATCCCGACACGCAGCTTCTGCTGACCACGTCCGAGATTGAAGCGCCAGATTACGTCGCGGAGATCTACGGCAAAGATTCGTCCCTGCTGCCGGATGGCAAGAACCGGGCGATTGGCTATACGCGCGAGGTTGGCAAGGGCGGCGTCGCTTATTTCGCCCTTGGCCATTGCCACAGCCCGACGACCAATGTGCAGGTGACCGTCGCCAGCAACATTGACGCGAACAATGAGGTGCCGCGCTTCTTCAAGGGGGTCTGGAACTCAGAGCATTACCAGCAACTGATCAAGAATGCGATCGAATGGGGAACCGCCGCAGCGGCCTGATGGCCGAGCGGCAGACGTGATCGCGAGTGTGCGCAGCTTTGCTCGATGGGCGGAATGCGCATCTCGGTTTCACACCCGCCGGCGGGGTTCCGGCACCTTCAGAATGATGACGGCAAGCGCAATCACCTGAAGTACCGCGCAGAGGACAAACAGCGTCTCGTAGTTTGCGAGGACCACGAGCAGGCCGCCCATGACCGGCCCGATGGTGCCGATCAGGTTGATCGCCGTGTTCGAGATCGCGAGTCGCAGGGACATGTCCTCGATCTGCCCGAATTCCAGAACCATGTTCTGGCCCGCCTGATTGAATCCGCCGCTCGACATTCCCATGATCACAAAGAACGTGATCATCCCCGGCAGGCCGTTCACGAACAGTAGTTGCAGGTGCGATACCGCCCACAGTGCCAGCGTGATGATGATGACCCTTCGATGGCCGCTATGATCTGCCAGCAGTCCCCACGCAAGGTTCGTGACGCTTGAGGTCAACATCCAGATGGTCGTCAGCAGACCGAGGACGGTACCCGACAGTTCCATCCGTGTGCCCGCAAAGAGGATGTAAAAAGGCATCGCCATGCGGCCGAAAGACGCCATCGCCCGTGCGAGGAAAAAGCGTGCAAAGGCGGGATCAGCTTGCAGCAAGGGGCGGAATGAACTGAAAGTGCCGCGCACCGAGTCGCGCGCGCGTACTGTCACCGCTGCCGGTTCCACCGTTGCGGCGAGGCAAAGAGGCCGACGGTCGTGATGCCGAAAGCGAGCAGAAAGAGTGCGCTGTAGCCGTTGCCGAGCAGGTTTTCGTCGATGAAGTAGTCGCCGGCGAAGTAGGCGACGCTGGCGGAGGTAACGCCCGCGAGGAAGTTGCGCATGCCGCTGACGATGCCGCGGCGTTTGACGGGGATGACCTTTGCTCGCAAAACGTTCATTGAAACCTGCGACATACCCTGGAAGAAACCCATCAGGGTCATGAACAACATCAGACAGGCGACGAGGCTGTGGCCGGTCAGGTAAAAGCCGGCCGTTGCGAAACCAAGAATCTGCAGGCGCATGGCGAGACCGACGGCGAGCAGTGGCAACTTGATACGGCGTCGATGACCGATCATTGCCGCACCCATGACCGGCGAGACGACGGTGCCGAGCGCTTGCAAAGAGCGGGCGAGGCCGACCAGGAAATCAGATCCCGTCAACATGAAGAGATAGGCGGGCAGGAAGGTGGGTGCCTGGACCAGTCGGAATCCGGTCTGGCCGAACATGCCGTTGCCAAGCTGGGCGACGATGTTGCGACGCAGGTGCCGCACAACATCGGCATCGTAGTCTTGTTGCGGGGTTTGCGTGGCAGCGGTCGGTGTGGTCACGCCGCTACTCTAACACTGTGCGGTCGGGCCCCTCGGGCGGACTTCAGTGATCGGAGGTGAGCGGAGGCGCTCGGAGGTAAGTGGAGGTAAGCGGAGGTGAGCGAAAGACGATCTGCCTTTTTGTGCGACTAGGAACCGGTGAGCGTACCCATCTGCGACATTGCTATCAGCAACTGACCATCCAGTCCCGCCGCCCGATGCACGCCGAATTCGCGCACTTTGGGCGCCATCACGATTTGGGCGAAGGCTTCTTTGGATGGATATTCAACGATGGCCACGCTGTCCCATTTGTCTTCCAACTCGCCGATGATCAGATGGTCTGCGGATCCTGCGAAGATGAATCGACCGCCCCTGGACGCAACAAACGGGAGCATCTGGTCGCCATAAAGTTGGTACGCCGCCGCGCCCGAGAGATCCGTTTGGCGGCCGTCCGCGTACGCCGCTGTGTCCTTGAAACGCAGCAGGTTCAGCATGCAGACCGGGCCATAGAAGTCGCTCTGGATGAAGGCCTGGATGTTCTCGGGCGTCGGCCGCACAGCATTCGAAACGATCATGGCGAGGCCTTGATGTGGCTCTCGCCGGAGGGCTATTGCTTTGACATTCCGGCGCTATCCATGAATTTGCGCATATCGGTACCGCCGCTCGTTGCGGTGGCGGTGCCGAAGAACAGTTTTGAGCCCAGTAAGTTCAGCATGGCTTCGGAGGCGTTGGCGACGTATTCGTCGTCGCGCAGCAGGAAGGTGTAGTCGTCGATCGGCTGCGTATACAGGCGCTGATAGGTGGCGTGCAACACCGTGCGGGTGCCCGGGATGGTCCGGGAGCCTGACGCGTGCCAGACGGAGCCGTCCCAGACAGCAACGGAACCCTTCTCGACCTCGATGGGAATCGTTACCGGGTTTTTCAGTTCTTCTTCGGTTGGGTGCCGGCGCAGGCTCTGGGAGCCCGGCACGATGGTGGTCGCGCCGCCCTCGGTGGTCATGCCCTCGCAGGGGATGCAGAAAGTGATCACACAATTGTGTGCCGGGAACGGCGCTGGCAACCAGTTCTGGTCGGCGTGCAGTCCGAGTGCCGGCTGGCCCTCGCGTTTGATAGAGCCGATAAACTGTCCGGCGCGCATACCGGTGCCGACGCTTGCCTCGGCGACCGCCAACAACTTCGGCAGGGTGGCCACCTGATCGACTACCGGGTGCCGCCCGAGCAGCATCGACGCAACGTGCGTCTTGCCTGGACCCGCGGTTTCATCTGACAGCGTGTGAATGACCTCGCGGAGTTGGTCCATGAGTTCGTGCGGAGCGACATCCTTGACGACGGTGTAGCCGCGATCACGCAGATCCTCAACGTTCTGCCACAGGTCCAACTCATCGATGGTCGGCTTTAGTGATTCAGAGATCGCGTACGGCGGCACCGTCTCGCGGGCATAAGTTTGAATGCGTGCGGCCGGGTCTTGTCGTGTGGCGGCGTCAGCCATGTTGGGTTCCTTGTAGTCGTCTGCGTCAGGTCGTCTGCATCAGGTTGATTGACATGTGGGGCGAACAGCAATCGGATCAGTGGGTTGGCGCGCTGTGATCCCAGGGGTTCTCTGCGAGATCTGGTCGCTGAGTCAGATTGGTCAGGTGGCCGGCTGCTCGTAAAACGGCTTGTCGCCGCTCACCGTAACCCGCCGCAACAACCGGGTGTGCGGGTAGTAGTCACTTGCCGCATAGTGCTGCACTGCGCGATTGTCCCAGAACGCGATTGAGCCGGGCTCCCACCGGAAGCGGCAGATATATTCCGGCCGATCATGTTGCTTTAACAGTTGCGCAACGATCGCGGTGGACTCCTGGGCATCCAGCGTCTCGCCGGTGCGCCGGTCGGTGAGGGAATCGTGGCGCAGGAAGCCGCCATGAATGTAGAGAGCGGTCTTGCCGGTCTCCGGGTGCGTGCGTGCGAGCGGATGGGTGACACCGAACGGAATCTCCTGCTTGATGGTATCAATCAGATCCTGCGGCAGGACGCCGGCCATTCCGAGAAAGACGCGATAATCGTTGATGCCGTCGAGGTGTGAGATGCGTTCCTGCAACTCGGCGGGTAATCCCAGATAGGCGGCGTGGCTGTCGGCAAACAGCGTATCCCCGCCGGCGGGAGGCACCTCGATGCATTGAGCAATGGAACCGAGAGAAGGCTGTTCCATCCAGGTGACGTCCGTGTGCCAGCTATTCTCGGTGCCGGGGTTGTCCCTGGTGTGTGCAATCTCAAGGATGAATGGATTCTCGCCGCCCTTGCCGAAGGGAAACGCGTCCAGATCCCCGAACTGTCGACCCAAGTCCACCTGCTGGTCTTCCGACAGGTTTTGGTCTCGGAAAAAGATGACCTTGCGCTCGTTCAGTGTGTCTCGAATGAACCGGGTCACGTCGGGTGACGGCGCCGCATGTAGATCGACATTGTGGATGACGGTGCCGATGGTGATGCCGAGGTGTTCCAGCTCGAATCCGAATTCGTCAGCGCGCGCCTGCAGCGCCTCTGTGACCGGGCGACTGCCCATGCGTTCGTATTCAAGCGCGACGCCGAGTCCGGCGCGGTTGTGCGGCGGAAAAAGCTGCTCGAGGGTTCGCGGCGTGCGTTGTGCCTCGCGGTGCGCGACCTGCCGCGCCTCGGTCAGTTTTTGTGCGGTGCGAACCGCGACTTCGTTGTATTTGTCATTACTGGCAGACGTCTCGGGCTGTTGCACATCCGGTTGCGTAGATAGTTGCGTAGATATGAGTTGCGTAGACATGAGTGGCGTACCTGAGAATGGCGAGAACCGTGGTGGAGATTATTAGGCAGAGGGAACGCGATAGCCAGTCTGGATTCCTGAGTTACCCGCTGGTTTATCATCGTGCGGATCTCACCAGTCATACCGGTCGCATGGCCAGCATGTTCGACAGCTCAACCTTGTTCGAGATGCCAAGCTTCTTATAGATCGACTGGAGGTGATTGCGCACGGTTGAAGTTGAGACTTTGAGGTCTCGTGCAATCTCTTTGTAGCTCATTCCCTGGCCCGGTCTACAGCAGTGCGGGCACCCTGCAGTCTGATAGCCGTGAACACTCGACGATGCACGGCGACAGTGGCGCTGCGCCGCGCCGGTTCTCCGCCGGTGAAGTCTTTTGGGGGGTGCAGTACCACGTCCGACTTGAGGACTTTGACGGCACCTTCGATGGCATATCGAATGCCGATTTCCAGTTCGGCTACCACTCAACGACGATCATCGAAGACGTGGACATCAACAATTGGGACGAGTCGTCCGAGGACCTTGCCTGGGGCGGATTTCACGCCAACACGACCACGAGTGGCGCCCTCGATTTCGGTGCGTTCTTCACGCTCAGCCGGTCGAGCGCAACCACCGGGTTGGCCAGGCTCCTCTGGGACTACACCATCTTCGCGGCAGCAGAGGCGTTCGATGAGGATGACATTGCAGGCGTCCCAGCACCCACTGGCTTGCTGTTGGTCGCAGTTGGCCTTGTTGGACTCGGCCGTCGCCAGAGAGGTCGCCGGCCAATGTCACACGGTCCGAGTCGCGTATTTCCTACGGCGTCTTGAGACGCATTTCGGGACACACACCATTTTCGACGGCGGAGACGACGAGAAGAACGCACACGGTTGACGGCGTATGTCTCACGTGGGCCTTCCGATACGCCCAGGATTTGGCGGCAATGTCTGCATCGAGCGTCAGCCGCTGACCTGATCTTTCAGCGGCCGCAGCGCACGGGGTGTGAGCCGAAAAACGTGTGTGTCGTCAAATCCGTGATACGCGTCGTTGGTTGGGGTTGCCCATCGTGTGAGATTTGTCGCACATGACTTCGGCGCATTGCACCGAGGGTGGTGGTGTTAGGATTTGCTCCTTTGTCCACCTCAGGCGGCGATTCAATGAGCACAAGTGCCGACGTCATTGTGGTCGGAGCCGGTATCGCCGGAGCGTCAGTCGCCGCCATGTTGTCTGCCCACCGTGAGGTGCTGTTGCTCGAGGCCGAGTCGCAGCCGGGCTACCATTCGACGGGTCGATCAGCGGCGTACTATGCGCCGTCGTACGGCAACGCGGTCGTGCAGCGGGTGACCGCGGCGAGCGGTCCGTTCTTTCGCGACCCGCCATCTGGCTTTGCGTCCGTACCGCTGCTGGTCGACCGCCCATCGATGTACCTCGTTGCCGACGCCCAGATGCAAAGATTGGCGTCCTTGCTGGCGAGCCATCCGCATCTCACCCGACTCGGTGTCGATGAGGTGCGCGCGCGGGTCCCGATGATCGACAAGGGGCTGGTGACCGCGGGTGCGATTGATCACGGGGGTGGCGATCTGGATGTCGATGCGCTGCTTCAGGGGTTTCTGCGCCTGTTTCGAGACCGTGGTGGAGATCTGATCAGGGAGTCCCGGGTGACGGCAGTCGCTCGCCGGGCTGGCGCCTGGCACGCATCGACCGGGACTGACGAATACGATGCGCCGATCATCGTCAATGCCGCCGGGGCGTGGGCCGACAACCTCGCTCAGGTGGCCGGGCTCGGTCCGCTTGGCCTCACGCCGATGCGGCGTACTGCCGCGCTGGTCGAGCCGCCTGCGGGCTGCGACATCACTGACTGGCCGAATGTAATCGACATCGATGAGCAGTTTTACTTCAAACCGGACGCCGGGCGTCTGTTTATATCCCCTGCGGATGAGACACCGTTTGCGGCCTGTGATGCCTACGCGGATGACATCGATGTTGCGATAGCGATCGATCGCATCCAGGCGGTCGCAAGCCTGGACGTCAAGCGGGTGCTCGCGAGTTGGGCTGGCTTGCGTACCTTTGCCCCTGATCGCCAGTTCGTGTCCGGCTTTGACCCCCGCACCGACGGCTTCTACTGGCTTGCGGGGCAGGGTGGATACGGCGTGCAATCATCCCCGGGCATGGCGGACATCGCGACACAGTTGATTACAGGAGAAGAGGGCATCGTTGATGACAAGGAGGTCGCGGCGTTGCGCCCGCTCCTGAGTCCAGAGCGGCTTCTCGGTTAGCCAGCGGTTATCAGGCTGTCGGCGACCGTCGCGGTCGTGCAATCGCCGGTCAGGGTCGGGGACGGTATCGACTTGATGCGTTCGTTTCACCAGCGCGGACCCTAACCCTCTGTGGCAGTCGACAGCCTTCCTTGCTCAATGGTCCGCAATATCCACCACCACGCCACAACCGATAACAAGACCGTCGTCACCACACTGCCGGCGTAAACCCCTCGATATCCCCACAGATAGTTGCCGAGTAATATCAGCGGTATGTTCACGACGATCATTTGCAACACAGAGAGAATGAGCGGTGGCATGGGCTTGCCGAGGGCGTTGAAGCTGTTGGTGGCGATGTTCATGATGCCCATGAAGCCGACGCCGATCGGCGCGATCAGCAGATACTGGTAGGCCATCTCGACCACTTCAGGGTCGTTGTTCAAGAGGCTGACGAGCCAGCGGCCAATGACAACAAACGTGAGGTACGCGAACGCGCCCCACACCAGGACGAAGGTGTTGCCAATCTTCATCGCGAGCCTGACGCGTTCATATTGGGATGCGCCCCAGTTTTGTCCCACCAGCGGCGCGATGCTCATGCCAACCGCCCAAATCACCATGACGAGCAAGGATTCGATGCGCGATGCGACGCCGAAACCTGCGACCACGAACACGCCGTGACCCGCCAGCAGTCGGGTCAGGATGCTCATGGAAACCGGCATGATCATGTTGGACGCCATCGCTGGCAGTCCAACATGCAGGATGTCGCGACACGACGCGCCGAATCCGGTCAAGCTAAAGAGGAGAAGCCGGTCCCGGACTGCGATGCAATAGATGAAGAGGAAAAACGCCAACTGTCGGGCCACCACGAAGCTGACGGCGGCGCCCTCAAGGCCCATCGCCGGAATCGGGCCCCAGCCAAAGATGCACGGAGGCGCCAGTGCCATGTGCAGGATTGATCCGAGCGCGGACAGATAACCCGGCGTCTTTGCGTCGCCGGTTGCGCGCATCAGGGTCGTGCCGACGAATGTCATGGTGAAGACCGGCATGCCGATCAGCCACACGCGCATATAGAGCAGAATGTGCTCCAGGACTTCGCCTTTCGCACCTAACAACGTGAAGATGTCGGCGAGTGCGTAAGAAGCGGCGATGGCAAGCAGAACCGAGATGCCGGTGCCCAGGATCAGGCCGTGGGTGACGAGGCGTCGCACCCGACTTCGGTCGCCCGTACCAATGACCCGCGCAACGACAGACGAGGCGCCGATGCCGAGTCCCATCGAGACACCCTGCAAGGTGAAGACAACCGGAAAAGTGAAGCTGATTGCGGCGAGTTGATTGGTACCGACCCAGCCGATGTAGAGTGTCTCGACGAGGCTCGCGATCGTAAATGAGATCATGCTGATCATCATGAAGCCGCTCAGGCGCAACATGTGCCGAGAGACGTCGCCTTGCGTCAGGTCGCGAACATCGTGCGCGTCGGCGCCAGAGCCGGGATCGCCATCGCGTTTGTTTTGGGTCGTGGTCGAATCACGCATCAATTGTTATGCACGCCAAACCGGGGCTCGCGGGCTGGATCAGACCCGCCCCAGCGACGGGGAGAGGGTGTCAACGCATGCGTGCCCCGGGGGATCGTGCGCTACGAATCAGGGGACCTCACACTAGCATGGCGGCAAGATGCGCGCGAGGTGAGGCACAAAATGTGAGGCCGAAAGCGTGATGAAGAAGGCGTGAAAAAAGGGTGTGATTAAAAATGGCCTCGCAATGGGCAAGGGCGATCTAGTTTGAGGATGAAGCCCGCAATGCGACCGTCGACAGGGCCGTGACGTGTGCGACGGTCGAAAAGCAAAAATTTCCAAAAATGCGTCCAGGAAGCGAAAACTGCCCTCAAAGAAGGCAATTTCACCTTTAGAAGCCGTTGATCCGGACATCTCTACTTGGCAGAAGGGCGCTTTTCTCCTGGGGGTTTACGCGTGCCAGCATCAGGCGACGCAGACAATGTCGGTCCGATCGGTGAGCGAGATGGGGGGTGTGGGCTTGAACGCGTCAGCAGTTTGTCTGGCGTTCCGGCGTGCAGTCCGCGGTCATTAGCCGACGGACCGATCTGGCCGGTGCCTGGCACCAGACCTGATAAGGTGACGGCATGGATGACGGATCGCGATTGGCAGACAAGATTAAGGTGGTGACCAGTCAGGCTGGACGCCCAATCGTTCGTCTGGGTGTCATCGGCGACGCCCACGCCGAGGATTCGCGGTTGTGTCAGGCGCTTACTATGCTGGCAGGGGAGTCCGTCGATGCAATCGTCTGTACCGGCGATCTGGTCGATGGTACCGGCAGCCCGGATGCGGTGGTGCGCGATCTGCGGCGGGCAGGCGTCCACACGGTCCTTGGCAACCACGACCGCTGGTTGCTTGAGGACAAGGCGCGTCACGTCCCGGATGCGCACCTGGCAACGGATCTGGAAACCGGGACGGTCGACTATCTCAAGTCGCTGCCACGCGAATGCGACGTCGAGACGTCACGGGGGCCGCTGCTCCTTTGCCATGGTGTGGGCCGCAACGACCTGCGCAAAGTGTGGCCGGGATCGGCACGCATGCCTCCGGAGCGAAGTCGCAGGCTGGACAAGATCATCGCGCAGGGTCGCTATCGATTTGTCCTGAACGGACACATGCACTTTCGCGTGTTGGTGCACTTCCCTGACCTCACGCTGATCAACGCCGGAACGCTGCAGGGCGTTCACAAACCCGGCTTTTCCGTGCTCGACTTCGATCGCAACGAAGTCACGCCCTTCACGTTCGCTACCGAGGACGCGCGCGAGCCTGGTGATCGTGCGGACGGGGGCGAGGTCATTGATGAGCCCATTCACCGGATGCCGCCCCATTCGATGCAACCGATACCGGGCCGGCGGGTATGGCGCAACACGCAGGAGTTCGATGGCAACTGGGAACCGACCCGGCTGTTTTGAATCTGTCGAGGGGGGGGCTGACTGCGCGCCAGGGCTCAATTCGCATGGTGGTCGCCAGAAGCGTGTCGCTAGCCTCGAGGCGTGGCCGGTCAAAAGCCGGGATCGTTGCCCCTGGCGACCGCCCCGGTTTGCGGGTCGCCCCCCAGAGCGCGCGCCGATGGTGCGGCCGGACGAGATGCGAAATGAATGCTCCGCAAGCCCGAGAGGCCATTCGGGTTGCCGGTGCAGCGGGTCCTGTGCTCGTGGCTGTCAAGACAAGGTCAATCAAGCCGCAAGGCAAAGTGATAGGGCAGACGGCCTCACATCATGTAAGGTGCGTGTCCCATGAATCGACCGAATTTCCTTCGGCTGATCCTGGGTTTGTGTTGTCTCACTGGCGGCCCTCAGGTCGCTGCGGTCGACAAGAACCTGGCACAGCTTGTCGACGTTGAGTTGCTGACGCCGATGGCACAAACGATGCCAGGTGCCGCTGCCGTCGTCGCGATCGATGGCAAAGTCGCGCTGCTGCGCACGTGGGGTGTGCGGCAAGCAGGTGCCAGTGACAAGGTCGATGGACAAACACTTTTCCGGCTCGCTTCCGTGTCAAAGACCTTTGCAGGTGCCGCGGGCGCCAAGGTTGTCAGTGAAACCGACCTTGAGTGGCACACGACGATCAGCGGCCAGGTCGATGGCCTGCGATTTAAGGTCCCTGCTCGTGGCAATGATATCAATCTGAGGCACGTATTGTCCCAGGGCACCGGCCTCATTCCGCACGCTTACACCAATCTCGTTGAGGACAATATGTCCTTCGACCGGATTCTGCGAAAAATGCACAAGGTGGACTTCATCTGCGAGCCGGGCCAGTGCTACAGCTACCAGAATGTGGCGTTCAGCCTGGTCGGTGAGGTCATTGAGCAAGCGACCGGTATGGACTACTCAAGTTATCTCACCAAGCGCATCTTTGAGCCGCTTGCCATGAAGCGCGCATCGATTGGTTTTCGCCCCTATGTCGATGACACGAATCACGCGCGGCCGCATCGCTGGAACGGCGAGGACTGGGCCGTGACCCGAATCACCTCGGAGTTCTATCGGGTGCCCCCTGCGGCCGGAGTCAATGCGAGCATCGACGACATGGCGATCTGGCTGCTCGCGCAACTCGGGCAGAAGCCCGAGGTGCTCGGTGCACCCCTATTGGACGAGATGCATCGCGGCATCCAGCGCTCGTCGCGCAAACAAGCGCACTATCCGCGCAATCCACGATTGGGGCCCGTGTACTACGGCCTCGGCTGGCGGGTGTTCGAATATGGTGGCCAGCCGGGTTTCGTGCACCACGGCGGCTACGTCCGGGGCATGCGCAGCGAGATGGTCCTGAACCGGGAGTTGGGTGCCGGGCTCGTCTTTCTGACCAACTCCGAACCACGCAACCTGGGTGATCTGGTGTTTGCGTTCGTGGATCTTCTGTTGCAGGAGCGAGGCGCGGTGACGTCGGCGAGCGCAGCGGATTGAGGCTCCGGTCTACGGAAGTCGATTGCTTGAAATGCTATGAATCGGTTGTAGGGCTCGTTTGAAAGCTACTCTGTTGCAAAGCGGCCGTGGTTCAAAGGCGCACTATTCGAAGTACCAGGTCGCGGGGTGATAGGCCATGGTCCAGCGGTTGTCCCAGCCCCAGATGCCGTTGGGGATGACGTTTTTTAGCCGCTTTGAGATGACGACCGGATGTGGGGCGAGGCCCACGGTTCCCACTGTCCACAGCTTCTCGGCACCCACGTGGGTCATTTTGCGGCCGGCGGCGAGGCGCAGCACGGGGTCGGTTGACGTGCGCATGTCGTCGGTCCAGGTCTGCAGTTGCCGGATGATAGGTGGCGGCTTCTCGCCCAGCGTGCCGTCGGTTTGATAGTAGCGCGCCCAGTCATTCCACATGGTGGCCCACCAGCCGGTCGTCCGCGGCACCCACCAGTCGGGCGTTAATGGAAAGAGGATGTCGGTGACCCGGCCGGCGTGCCAGAGCGACATCTGCATTTCCCCTGCCTGGGCGCGCGCCGACATCAGGCTCCGGTCCACCAGCTTCAAGCGCAGGTCGATGCCGATGGCACGCCAGTAGTCCAGTATCAGATCCATGGAGATGCCCTTCGGCGTCTCAAAGTCGAGAAACTCCATGGTGATGATGAGCCGCGTGCCATCGGCATACTCGCGCATGGCATCGCCATCGATGTCGTGGAGTCCCATCTCGTCCAGCAGTTGGTTGGCGTAGGCGGGGTCGTACCGCAGATGAGCGCGCGCGAGTTCTTCCTCGTACCAGGCGCTCGATGGGTGCACGCTCACCTGGCTGGGCGTGCCGCGACTAAAGTAGATGATGTCGTTCATTTCGTCGCGATAGATGGCGTGGGACAGTGCCTTGCGAAAACGATCATCCCAGTAGAGATCCCGCAGTTTCTGGTCCGGGTGATTGAAATTGAACTGAATGACGACGTCGCTCGTGTGCAGGCGCTCCCAGATGTGTACCTTGATCAGCCCAGTGCGCTCGCCGAGTTTGAGCAGAGGAATGTCCTGGGTGCGCAGCGTAAACGCGGCGAAGTCGAGCTGACCTGTCACTGCCTTGGCCGTCACCACCTCGGCGTTGTCGAGGATCGCTTCAGCATCGATGGTGTCGATGTACGGCAGTTGCTGGCCCAGTCGGTCGACCTTTGGGTAATACGGATTACGTTCAAAGCGGACCGTAATCGGTGAGCGGCCGACAATCTTGAATGCGCGCAGTGTGGGGACCTGCGCGCTCTCCTCAATTGTTCCCCCGCGCAGCGCGCTGACCATCGCCATCCAGGTGATGAAACCCAAGTCCTCCACGCGCTTGTCGACGATCACGCGGTCTGTGAAGGCTGGGTGGATGTGACGAAAGTAGTGCGCGGGATCGGCGAAGTCATGACGCTGTGCCAGAAAATTCACAAAGAGGGGATTGGGATCCGTGAAGACGTACCGGAACGTCAGGTCATCCACACGTTCGATGCGCCCGCCTGAAATCAGCCGCGACGTAACGGGCGACATGTCGTTGTCCATCCAGATGTGGTTGAACGTGAACATGAAATCATCGCTGGTGAGCGGCACGCCGTCCGACCATTTCAGTCCCCGGCGCAGGGTGATGGTGGTTGTGCGGCCGTCTTCGCTCACCGTCCAATGCTCGGCGAGATTAGGCAGCAGCGTCCGCATGTCCGCGGCGAAGGTCAGTGACGGTTCCCAGTTGAAGAACTGCCAACTGTCGCCGAGCGTGATGATCGCTTTGCCGCCATGGCGGCCGATTTCGCCGTAGGGCTCCAAAACGATCGGGTCATCCGGGAGGCGGTCGGCGACGGGGGGCAGGCCGAGACCATCGAGCATGGGGCTCTGTTTGAAATGGGTGATGCCGAGTTCGCTGGCGGTCTTTGGGGGTTCGAACCAGGCGAGCGGCCAACCCTTCTCTTTGGCCATTTCCGCGTTGGCGGCTGTGTCCGCTGCAACGTCATTGGCCGCTGCGAGGCTGGATGCGAGAGCAGTCATGAACACGACAATCGCGATGGCGGGGACCAGGATGGCGGGGACCAAGACAGGGTGTGCAATCGTTTCTGCTGTGGCAAAAATCCGGTCCATCACGCGTGTCACCATCGCTGAACTTTGAGTCTTAAGAACGGGTACTGAAATGGGAGGTGAAGATGAAACTGCACTATATGCGCAGTGAACATTGGCACACAATCCCGAAGCTGCGGCGTGGGTATCCGAGTGCCGGGTGCCGTGCGAACACGCGGTGGGCTGCGCCGTGGATGAGGGGTGGGTGGCGGGCGGTTTGTCGTGACAATTCGAAACGGTAAGTGATGATGCCTGCAGAAAAGCGCCGGACAAAGCGCAAGGGTGCGCCAGACAGACGCATGGAACTCAGCCTGGATGGTCTCGTCTGCGGTGTCGACGAGGTCGGCTATTCGCCCCTTGCCGGGCCGGTTCTGGCGGCGGCTGTCATTCTGGGCCGCGGACCAAGACCGCGAGCGCTCGCGGGGATGCGTGATTCAAAACAACACAGTCGTGCCCAGCGCGAGCGCTTCCATGATGTCATTGTGCAAATAGCCGACGTTGGGATCGGCGCGGCGTCGGTTGCCGAAATCGACTCGCGGAATATCTATCAGGCGAACCGACTCGCGATGGCGCGTGCGGTCGGCGCATTGGATGCCGTGCCCGCGATCGCGTTGGTGGATGGTAATTTCAAGCCAGACCTGCCGTGCGCCTTCAAGAATGTGGTCAAGGGCGACGAGACGTGTCTTTGTATTGCGGCCGCGTCAATCGTGGCGAAAGTGACGCGGGACCGAATGATGGAAGCATGGAGCCGGGAGCATCCGGTATACGGCTGGGAGTCGAACGCAGGCTACGGCACAGAAACGCACTTGCTGGGCTTGTTGCAGCATGGACCGACGGCCTTGCATCGGCGCAGCTTTGCGCCGCTTCGAACGTGGCTCGCTGAGAGCGCAGTACCGCCGGCATTTCGCTTCGAGCCCATCGATGCGCCGCGTCCGTTCGGGCAACTGTTCGCACTCCGTAACGGCATGTTTGCCGTACTGGATGACGTGCAGCGGCATGTCGGCGTGCTCGCGCTTGGCGCTGGGGGCTGGCGGTTCAGGGCGATGGCGTACGGGCAGGCAGGGCGCGAGCAGGCGCAGGCGGGGCGCGAGCGGATCGTTGCGGCTGGACCGTTCGCGCAGATCCACAACATGACCGTGCCGGAGCCGTCACTCGACGCGCTGCGCGCCCTTGTCCACGGCAATGCCCGTTAGTCTTTTTTGGGGAGGGGGGGTGTGGGCACACCGCCCCGATTACCGATCACCCCAGGTACGAGCCGCCACTCACACGACCCGCCTTCGGGTCGGTGATGACATGAACGACTGCGGGTCGGTTGGCCCCGAGTGCACGGGCGAGCGCGGGCGCCAGTTGGTCGGCGGTCTCGACGCGTTCCATGTGCCCGTCGACCATTTCTGCGAGCTTCTCGTAGTTGGCCGGCAGCAGCTTGGCGATTCGCGGCGAGTCGGCAGGAAACATGGCGTCCTGAATCGTGTGCCCGGCGATGCCCTCATTGTTGCAGACGACAAAGACCACGTTGGCGCCGACCCGTGCTGCGGTCTCCACCTCCATGGCGGCTGCGCCGAACGCATAGTCGCCGAGGACCGCAACGGATGTCGAGTCCGGTCGCGCGAGTTTGGCGCCGATGGCATAGGGAACGCCGGTGCCCATGCAGCCGGTGGTGCCCGCATTGAAGCGTGACCTCGCAACATAGCTGGGCAGCAGAACGCGGCCGATACCCATCGTTATCTCACCGTCTACGGCGATATTTGCGTCGCGGGGCAGGGCGTCC
Source organism: Gammaproteobacteria bacterium (assembly GCA_963693635.1). Classification (GTDB taxonomy): domain Bacteria; phylum Pseudomonadota; class Gammaproteobacteria; order Pseudomonadales; family Azotimanducaceae; genus CAVOBC01. The sequence continues at coordinate 16,858 of CAVOBC010000007.1, forward strand.
TTGACCGCAGTCAGAACCCGATGCGGGTCAAGCGGACTGGCATTGGACTCCACCCGATCAGTCAGGCGTGAATTGTTGTCTGCGCTGCGTGCGGCAAGTGATTCCATCCAACCGGTGCCGGTGCAGGCGAGGGGGCGATCGGCCAACCGCTCGACAAGTGCGTGCGCCGCGTTGGCGGCGTCAGCGATGATGCCGATCTCGACGTCCGCTGCGCTCCACATTTCCTCTGCGACCACGTCAATCTGCGCGATGCGCACGCCCTCTGCGTAGCGTGGCGCTTTGCCGAACTGAAAGATCCAGTTGAAGCGACCGCCGATCATGACAATCGCGTCGGCGTCGGCAAGGGCTGCGGAGCGCGCGGCATTCATGAAGGCGGGATGGTCGTCAGGAATCACGCCACGACCCATCGGCGACGTGATGTACGGGATGCCGAGACTGACGAGTTCGGTGAGTGGCTCGCCCGCATCTGCCCAGGCGGCACCTTTGCCCAGCATGATCAGCGGACGCTGGGCCGTTCTCAGCATGTCGGCAACCTCGTCCATCGCTGCCGGGTCAGGGTGTGGTGCAAAGACGTTGGGCATCCGTTCGCGAATACCCGCTTTGTCTTCTTCGATTCGGCGTGACACGTGCTCGCCGGGGAAGTCGAGATAGACACCGCCGGGGCGTCCCGAGATGGACTTGCCGAGGGCAAGATGCGTTAGTTCTGCAATTCGTGACGTACTGTCCACCTGCTGGATCCACTTGCAGGCGGGCCGGGCGAAGGCCATCTGGTCCGCTTCCTGGAAACCACCCAGACCACGCGTCGAACTCTGCGCAGACCCGCCGAGCACGACAAGGGGCATTGATGATTCGGTCGCGACATACAAAGGCGTGATGGCATTGGTCATGCCGGGGCCGGATGCTGCGACCATGACGCCCGGCTTGCGGTTGACATAACCCCACGCGCTCGCCATGAAGCAGGCGGATTCCTCGTGACGACAGTTGACGACGGTCATGCCGATTTCTGTCGCGCCGGCAAACACCTGGATCATGGGGCCGCCGACGACCCCGAATATTGTGTCGACACCCGCGGCTTTGAGTTGTCGTGCCGCGATCTGGCCACCGTTTAGTTCCATGACTGTGTCCCATAATTTGAGTTGGACGGAGCATAGTCCGGTCGGCGGCGATAAGACATCGAGCGACCGGCGCCTGGCGGTTGTCATAACTAATTCCTGTCCCAACCACACTTGCATGAATTTGAGCAGTCCAATGCTCACTTTGGCCTTCGGGAGAGGGCACCGTACTCCCTGAAACTGGTACCATCGCCGTCTTTCAACCCTTCAACCTTTCAACCCTTTCAACCCTTTCAACCCTTTCAACCCTTTCAACCCTTTCAACCCTTTCAACCCTCAGCCTTCACCCTTCACCCTTCACCCTTTCAACCGATGGTGCGATCAATGTCGCAGTTGATTTCGCGTCGCCCCATCTACTTCGGTTATTGGCTGATCGGTGCTGCTTTTGTAGCCCAGTTTGCGGCTGCCGGGATGCAAAATTACGTAATCGGCCCGTTCCTGACGCCGATGACGCTCGAACTTGAGTGGACCCGGGCCGAGTACACCATCTCTCGCACGATTGGCCAGTTCGTCGCTGCGGGGGCGGGGTTCCTGATCGGTGCGAAAGTCGATCGCTACGGTCCGCGGCGATTCATGCTGACGGGCGCGGTGTTGCTTGCAATCGCGCTCTTCTTGAGTGGCTACGTAACGAGTCTTTGGCACTGGATCGTGCTGAACGGTCTTGCGGTTTCGATTGGTGCGTCGCTGGTCGGCAACTTCGTTGTCAACGTTACGCTTTCCCGGTGGTTCGTCAATTTTCGCGGGCGAGCGATCGCTTTTGCGGCCATGGGGGTCTCTGCAGCTGGCATTGTGCTGACACCGCTCGTGACGTTCTCCATTGATGCGGTTGGCTGGCGCGACACCTGGCACCTGTTGGGGCTTGGTACCTTGCTGGTCATCACGCCGATTTGTCTCGTGATGCGGCGTTCACCGGAAGATTACGGGCTGGAACCGGATGGTGGAACGGCGGTTGCGAGCGCGGCCCAGCGCGTCAAAGACGACTTTGCCAATTCGCTGACCCGGCGTGAGGCGCTGCGAACCGTTACCTTCTATTGGCTCGTGATCGCGTTTGGGCTCTTCACGATTAATATCCCGGTCATGCTGCTGCAGACGCTGCCGTTCATGACCGACGCGGGCTTCCCGCGCTCGACCGGCGCGTTCATGATCGTGCTCATCAGCATTCCGGCTTTTGCATCAAAGCCGGTGTGGGGATGGCTCATCGACGGTGTCCGCGGCGCGCCGCTTGCGGCGATCTCGTCAGCCCTTTCTGCCGTTTCGCTCGTCATGATTGTGTTTGGCGTCAGCACAGGCCCGATCTGGGTGACCTATGCCGGTTTCGTCCTGCTCGGCTTCGGTTGGGGCGGCATGATCCCGTTGCAGGAGGTCATCTGGGCCTCCTATTTTGGCCGACGTCACTTAGGTGCGGTGCGCAGCGCCGCGCTGCCGTTTGCGCTCGTCTTTGGCGCAGGTGCCCCGCTTGCCACATCCTATAGCTTTGATGTCATCGGCAATTACAACGCTGCCTTCCTGACTCTTGCTGCGCTCAGCCTTCTGGCGGCCGTGCTGCTTCTGGTCGTGCCGAAACCCCGGTAGCTACAGTGCAGGGCCATCGCTGCGAATGCCAAAGTCGGTGCGGGTTCACAATCCGTTGTCATGAAGGAACGCGGATACCGCCCGGTTGAATGCTACGGGCTGGTCGATGTTGGAGGCGTGGCCCGCATCCGGGATGACGACCTTTTTTGCGTTTGGAATCTTTTCGCTCATGTAATCGGTTGCCTTCAGGAACGGCTCGTCGTTCGCCCCGACAAGAACCAGTGACGGCACCGTGATGTTGGTCAGAGACTGGATGACGGAAGGGTCGTGTTGCGTCAGCATGCCCCGGGCCGCGTGGGCGAGGCCCGCTGCACTCTTGTGTTGGGTTGCAGCCATCTCCACGCTGCGGCCGGTCAATGCGGCAAGCCCTTTCTCATCCAGGTTGCCTCCGGTCGCGTTTGCGGTCTGATTCCATGCGTCGCGGCCACGATCACTGTTGTATCCGGGCCCGGTGTCGATGATCAGCAAACAGTGGGTTCGCCCGGGATGCGCGAGGTTGAAGGCAAGCGACATGTACCCGCCCAGCGACAAGCCGCCGATGACCGACTGTTCGCAGCCGTGGTGGTCGAGCAGCGCGGCCATGTCCGCGACTGTGTGAGCTTCGGAGTAGGCGTCAGGATCGTCAGGCGAAGCGGACCGGCCGTGACCGCGCATATCCCAGAGAATCAGTGTGTGCTCGCTGCTCAGGGCATCGATCTGCCCCTGCCACATCTGCGAGGTCGCTGAGAAACCATGGGTCAGAAGGATTGCGGGCCCGGCGCCGTGGGTTTCAAAATAGAGGGTCGTATCGTTGATTTCGATGGTGCTCATGGGTAGATGGTGCTCATAGGTCGATTGGGTTCATTTCGTGCGTCAGGTCGTGGGTGGGTGGGTGGGTGCAAGGGATTGAGCCGTCACCCTGAGTCTGCTGTCCCGCCCGTTGGCGTGGCAACGTGCCGCACGTTGGCGGCGAACAGGAAAATCGCGATTATCGCCAGCACTGCGGCGACCAGGAATCCTGCACCGGGCAGGTAGATGGGCGCGCAATCACTGGTGAAGTAGGTGAATACCTGCGTGATTGCGAAGGGACCGATGATCGCGGCCAGGCTGCCGACGCTCGCATTCACACCCTGCAACTCGCCCTGTTGGTTCGCAGGCACCTGATTCGACATGATGCTCGAGACGGCCGGGCCGACCATGTTCGAGAGCGCGGACATCAGCATCCATGCGTAGAGCACAAGCCCATTCGGCGCAAGTGCGATGCCGATGTAGGCCGATGCGGCTGCCAGCAAGCCGATGAACGCGGTGCGTTGTGGCCCGAAGCGGGGAATCACAATGCGAATCAGGTAGCCCTGCACAAATGCCATCAATATGCCCACGACACCCAACGAGAGTCCGACATCTAACGGCGACCAGTCGAACTTCTCCATCGTGTAGAAGCTCCAGTTGGACGGGTAGACGTGGTGCCCGATGTTGTAGACGAACATCACGCCGAGAAGCCCGATCAACATGGGAAAGCGGCCGATTTGTTTCAACGCGTTGTGTGGCAGCGCACGGGCCAGTTCGAACGGACGGCGGTTTTCCTGAGGGAGCGTCTCGCGCAATACAATGAGGCCATAGCCGGTGTTGACGAACGCAAGTGCCGCGGCGGCAAAGAACGGTGCCCGCGTGTCCCATTCGCCGAGCAGACCGCCGAGCGTTGGGCCGAAGATGAAGCCAAGGCCGAATGCCATACCAAGCAGACCAAAATTCTGCGCCCGCTCCTCTGGCGGGGTCACGTCCGCGATCAGGGCGTTGGCAGTGGAATAGGTCGCGCTCGCGAAGCCCGTCAGCACACGCCCCAGAAAGAGTACCCACAGCGTCGTCGCCAGCCCCGAGATGACGTAATAGATGCCCAGCGTGAAGAGGGAAGCGAGCAGAACCGGCTTGCGGCCGAAGCGGTCGCTCAGGTTGCCGAGGATCGGTGCCGCGAGAAACTGCAGCGCGGCGAAGCTGACGACGAGGTAGCCCGCGACGGCAGATGTTGACGACAGATCACCGCCGGTCAATTCCATCAGGAGGTTCGGCAATACCGGCATGATGAGACCGAACCCGACTGTGTCGATGAACGCGGTGATGACAACGAAGATCATCGCGTGCTTCTTGTTCACTCACTCTCCTCTTTGCGAGTCGAAACGGCTCGGGTTCCGGGGCGCAGCGCGTCGGGTGTGTTACTCCCTGACATTGGGCTTAAGGCGCCGCTCCTGTGCGCGGGCGAGCACCAAAGCGTGGGGATAAATCTGTTCGGTTGTGCGTGTTGGCACAACCTTCGCATCCACGTTGGCGCGCGGCTTTTATTGATGTGGCTCTTATTGATGTGGATAGCATAGGCGTGCGTGCGGGTATTGCCGCCCGACTGCCTCTGGCCAACCATGCTGCCGTCTTGGCGCCGGTGAGGTGGTCAACCCGGGATCGACAGAGGCTACTGTCAGAGCCTCTTACGCTTGTGCTTGTCGAAGAAATCAAAGATGTCCGCCATCTTCTGCGGCGCGATGTCACTGTGACCGCCGCCTGGCACTTCGAGGTAGCTGACGGTTGCTTCTGCGTCCTGCAGGGCCTTGACCATCTGGCGAGATCCTTCGACCGACACGGTCCGGTCAGCGTCGCCATGCACGACAACCTGTGCAATATGCTTGATGGTGTCAGCGGTATTGGGGTCGCCGCGGCCTGCGATGGGGCCGAGTCCGGCCCAAATGTCGGGGTGCTTCGCCGCGATCCGCCAGGTGCCGATTGCACCCATCGAATGGCCCATCAGGTAGATGCGGCGTTTGTCGATGTTGAAAGTTTCCTGCGCAAGGTCCAGCACCTGCATCACGTCTGCTTCGCTCAGTTCGCCCCGGCGTGGGTCGCCGCGGCGGCTCGATCCGTATCCGCCGTCAACGCGATAGCCCATGGGCGCGACCATGATGTAACCGCGTTCCTCGGCGAGCGGCTTCATGCCGTAAAACTCCCGGAACATGGAGTCCTCGTTGCCGCCGAGTCCGTGCAGGGCGACGATGAGTGGGAACGGCTTGCCTTTCCGGCGTTTTTTCTGGTTTTTACTTTTGGTCGGATTGGACGAAACGTATGCCGCAGGTACGAAGATCCGATAAGGCATGATTTCACCCGCGGCCGATAGCAGGTAGTGGCGTTCGAAGTCGCCGGCACGATCTGTGAATGGATCCTTATTCGCTTTTGCCGCCTCGGCGACGGACTCTGCCGCGGCAATCTCCTCATCGATGTCGAAGCCGCGCGACGGCACCATCCCGGCGTTCACTTTGCGCATGAAGTCCAGCGGATAGAGGATATCCGCTTGCAGGCGCTCGGATGCAGACGCCGCCCCTGCGCGCAGCGCAGCGACGCGGGTGTCCAGATTCCTGCGGACATAGATCAGAACTGATGTCGTGCCAATTTCTGCGCCTTCGCTCATGACCGTCGCATACATTTCGTAATCGCCATCCGCGACTTTGCTGACATCTATCTCCGCGACTGCTGGTTCTGCAATGAGGTCGAAGCCAGCGTCCGGGACATTGCCGAGGTCCATCAATTTCTTGCCCGGCGCGCCACGCCCGCGCCGGCCCGTGCGCTTTTCATGTAACGCCAGTTGGACAGAGATGCGACTGGTTTTGAGCAGGGTGGAGGGATAAATCTGTCCAAGGCGCACGGTGAGCAGTCGCGACGGGTCTACGAAATCGTTACTTGTGCGCAGCACGAGCGATGCGCTGAAGTCGTCTGTTTCAGTCCAGGTGCCGCGACTGGTTAGCGCGAGGCCCCTGGCGAGTTGGCGTCTGGCTTCGCCCGCCCGACCACTCGTGAACGCGGCAAAGAGTGCGGTGTCAACTTCCGCGATCCGGGCCGCGAGGTCTCCCTCGGGCGTCGAACGCGCCTTGGACATGCCGTAGACGAGGCCGAGCGACGAGAGGCTGGGCAAGGCATCGGCCGACGTTACCGGCGCGGTCAGTGACAGGACGATACCCGTCGCGAACACCAGTGAAGCCACGCGTGATACGACCTTTGACGGCGCGCTTGATCGCATTATCGCGGGCGGTTGTGCGAAGCGAGTGCCGGGGTGGCCGTTTGCTTCAATCGGTCGCGCGCTGGGGCAGGGCCTGCCACGGGCAGCATGGGAGAAGAGGCGCATGATCATGTTGAGTTCCTCTGTAAATGTCGCAGCAGATCACTAAACCCAGCGGCAGTCAAAAGCGCGAGCGCAGGGTGTGGCCGGTGTGGCCGGTGCGGGTTGAGCGTCTTGCTGGCGTTCGCGAATGCTGGCCGCCCCCGTATGGGGCTGGCAACTGTGGCAGTATTGATCGTCCCCTTCCATTTGGTAAATGCCATGACAGGACCTGGTAAATCGACGGTTTGGATTTCGCCCGCAAAATGGCTGTTATTTGCGCTTGGCTTGATGCTCGTGATCGCGCAACCGGCAAACGCCGCGCCAGACGTGTGGGGCAAGCCGTTTCCGGGTCATCGCGTGATCGGCAATCTGTATGCGGTCGGGACCTATGACCTGGCGGTCTTTCTGATTACGTCGGACGAAGGCCACATGCTGATCAACACCGGTCTTGAGGACTCAACCGCGCTCATTCGAGAGAACGTCTCTTCATTGGGCTTCAGGTTGGAGGACGTGCGGGTCCTGCTGACCATGCAAGCACACTGGGATCACGCGGCGGCGTTTGCCGAGATCAAGGCGCTGACGTCGGCGCGAATGCTCGCGACTCGGGGTGATGCGCGCGTCCTCGAAGATGGCGGGTTGTCAGACCCGCACTTCGGTGGAAAAGTCTCCTTCAAGCCAGTCACGGTCGATCGGATCATTGCTGATGGCGAGGTGATCTCGCTCGGTGACATCCGACTCCGTGTACATGAACATCCGGGTCATACGGAAGGTAGCTCCAGCTATACCATGGTCGTGAGTGAGGGTGGCCGTGATTACCGCGTTGCTATTGCGAATATGGGCACCATCAACGCGGGCAAAAAGCTGTTTGTTGACCCGACCTATCCCGGTGCCGGGCAGGATTTCGCCGACACTTACCGCAAGCAGCGGGCAATGCAGGTTGATGTGTGGGTGGCCGCCCACGGCAGTCAATACGGTCTCCACGACAAATTTAAGCCCGGCCAGGCGTACGCTCCGTCGACCTTTGTCGATCCTGCGGGTTTTCTGGCGGCGATCTCGCGGCTTGAGAAGCACTACAAGGAATACGTCGCGAAGGAACGGAGTCATTCGGAGTAGACGCTTGCCGTGGCTTGCAAACCAGCCGTCTCCAGGAGCCATCTCCAGGAAAGAAGCCTCGCGATTCCAGGAATTAACGAAGGAGTAGATGGATGAAACTGAGCTGGTCGCACGCGGTTCTCTATGTTCGTGAGCCGGACAAGATGATTGACTTCTATACGCAGGTGCTGGGTTTCGCGCTGACTGATCGGGGGCCGCTCGGTAAGAGCGACGGGCCGGAGATCATGTTCTTCAGTCAGGAACCGGAGGAGCACCATCAGGTGGCGATGATCACGACGCGCAAAGATGAGACGCCGTCAAACACCGTCAACCACTTTGCGTTTCGGGTGGATGAGTTTGAGGAAGTGCGTCAACTGGCCCGGACACTGGCGGGCGTCGACGGCGTCAAGGTCGCCCCGCTGTCGCATGGCAACACGTTGTCGATTTATTTCAATGATCCCGAGGGCAATGGCCTTGAGGTGTTCTGGGACACCCCGTGGCATGTCGCGCAACCGCAGGGTCAGCCATGGGATCTCGCGCTTGCCGAGGACGATGCCCTTGCGTGGGTCAAGTCCTCCTTTGGTGGCGAGTCAAGCTTTGTGCCGCGCGAGGAGTTTTATGGACCCCGTCGCGGATAGGCGGCAGGGTACGGGCGGTGCCCGGAGGTAAGCCGATAAATAACGAAATCCCATCACGAGAGACGCTTCTCGCGCGGATCAAAGAAATCTGGCCGTTGCTGGATGAAACCGCCACCAAGTCAGAGCAGTTACGCACACTGTGTCCGCAGGCACTGCAAGCGTTGCATGGGGCTGGGCTGTTCGGTCTGTGGGTGCCCACGGAGAGCGGCGGGTACGACACTGATCTTGTGACACAGATTGACGTGATGGTCGCGGTTGCCCATGCCGATATGTCGGCGTGCTGGACCATGATGATCGGCAACTCAACCACCGCCGCCATGGCGATCGGCTTGCCGGATGAGGGTCTGGCTGAGGTGTTCTCAGGCGACCGTCTGCCGATAGCCGCCGGTTCCCTCAAACCTTCCGGCCAGGCTCGCAAGGTTGAAGGTGGTTATGTAGCCAACGGCAAGTGGGGCTTCGGCAGCGGCGTTCATCACGCAAGTTATGTCATCGCCAACTGTTTGACCGCGGAGGGGTCGCCCACGGGTCTTGTCGTTCCGATCGATCAGGTGCAGATCCATGATGACTGGCATGTGTCGGGGCTCTGCGGTTCGGGCAGCAGTAGCTATTCGATATCGGAAGTCCATGTACCCGAACACCGCGTTCTTGGCCGCAATCGCCGCAGTGTCGGCCGGCGCAGCAACCCGGGTCCGCGCCTGCCGATCGAGCACGCGTCGGTTTCACTCGGCGGCGCACGGCGTGCGCTCGACGAGATCACCCGCCAGGCAGCGCAAAAGTTCCGGCTGTCCGAGCGAGCGTCGGTTGCCAGTAAACAGAGCGTGCAGGTTGACCTCGGTAAACTTGAAGCCGAGTGGGAGGGCCTGCGCGCAGGTGTGCGTCACTCGGCGGCAGAGATGGCCCGGATCAGTCGGGAAAACCCGCCTGGCCTGATGTCCGCCGCTGCGAGACTCCGCGCCGTATGTGCGTACGCAACAGAGCAGTCCCTCGCTATTGGCGGGCGGGTTCTGCGGCATTCGGGGGCGAGCGCGGTCGCCAGCAATAACGTTTTGCAACGCATCCATCGAGACCTTACAGTTGCAGCACAGCACATCATGATCGGCGATGTTGCGTACGAGGAGTTCGGGAGGGATTTACTTGGGATTTCGGACGAGTGATGTCATCCCGGGTTACCGGGACCCAGGGTTAAGGTGATCCTGCGATGGTCCCCGCAGCAGATTCGGCGATTCGATCCTGCAGGCGACTCGTTCAGCCGTTCAGTCCTTGAGGGGGCGACGCCAATACAACGCCGACCAACTAACTATCCAGCCACGACGAGGTTGATCACGCTATGAGTATCAAAACGCTGACGGAGAGGCGCGAGCGACTGCTCGGAACCCGGGTCCCGCTCTTTTATGAGGAGCCGGTCCACATCGTGCGCGGCGAGGGCATCTTTCTGTACGATGCCGATGGCAAGCAGTATGTCGACATGTACAACAATGTGCCCTGCGTTGGCCATGCGAATCCGCGAGTTGTGGGCGCGATGCAGCAGCAGGCGGGCATGCTTAATGTCCACAGCCGTTACCTGCACGAGGGAATTTTAGACTACGCGGAGCGGATAACCGGTCTGCACCACGACTCACTGACCCGTGCGGTTTTTTGCTGCACGGGGACTGAGGCAAGTGAGATCGCGATGTTGATGGCGCGTGCCGCAACCGGTGGGCGCGGCATCATCTGCTCTGATGGTGGCTATCATGGCAACAGCACGGAAGTGCGCCGCCTGTCCGTTGCGCGGCGTGACCCGGAAGGCAATCACGAGATTCGCGCCATACCCTACCCCCAGAAATACCGGCCATTGGACCGGAGTGCAACCGAGGCGGAACTGACCGGGTTGTACCTTGATCAGGTGCGTGTGGCGATCGCTGATTTTGCGAAGAACGACATCCCGTTTGCTGGCATGTTTGTCTGCTCGTTGCTGCTGAATGAAGGACTGCCGGATATCCCTGCGGGATACATGGCGAAGGCGGCCGCAATCGTTCGCGAGGCGGGTGGCGTGTTCATCGCCGACGAGGTGCAGGCAGGCTTTTGTCGCTCCGGGCGCTGGTGGGGTTACGAGGTCTCGGACTTCGTCCCTGATATCGTTACGATGGGCAAGCCGATGGGCAGTGGCTTGCCGTTTGCCGGCGTTGTCGCCCGGCCTGAACTCGTCGATGCATTCCGCACGAACACGGGTTACTTCAATACCTTCGCGTCGTCACCCCTGCAAGCTGCGGTGGGTATGGCGGTGCTGGATGTGATCGAAGACGAAGACCTGCGTAGTAATGTCAACGATGTTGGGGCTTACATTCGAGCGGGGCTCGGTGACATGCAACCGGAATACGAGTCGATGGGAGACGTGCGCGGCCATGGGCTCGCGGTCGTCGTCGATTGGGTCACGGATCGGGAGTCGCGCGAGCCAGACCGCAAGGGTGTGGTGGCCGTCGTTAATCGGCTGAAGGAGAAGGGCTTTCTGATGGGCAATGCCGGTTCGCTCGGCAACGTCCTCAAGATGCGTCCGCCGCTCATCTTCTCGCGGGACAATGCGGATGCCTTTCTGGCCGCGTTCAGGGAGACCATGCAGGAGTTCTATGGCAACGCCTGAGGTTGGTGCGGGTCTGCACGCGCTGGCAGAACAAGCGCTTGCTGCCTGGGACCTCGTCGGTGCAGCCATCAAACCGGTCAGTGTCAGTGAAAACATCACGTTTCGTGTGGACAAGGCGGGTGCCGCGTACGTGCTGCGCATTCACCGGCCTGGTTACCACAGCCTGGCGGAGCTTCAGTCGGAGCACGTGTGGACGAACAGCCTGATTGCTGCGGGTCTGGATGTGCCTGTGCCGCTTCGCACCGTTGATGGGGAGGGCTACATCACGCTGCCCTACGCAGGTGGTGTGCGCAATATCGGGGTTCTCAGGTGGGTGGAGGGCGAGGTCCTTGGTGGGATCATCGAACGCCATCCAGAACGCGTAACCCGGCATTTCCGACAGATCGGCGCGATCGCGGCGGCGGTTCATAATCAATCGTCGGGATGGCCGCTGCCCGCCGGCTTCAAGCGCCACAGCTTCGACGTTGACGGCCTGATGGGGCCCGATCCGTTCTGGGGCAGATTCTGGGAGATGGATCATCTCGACGAAGCCGGGCGCGCGCTTGTTGTTACCGCCCGTGACCGCATAGCGCAGACGCTCGGCGCGTACGGCAAGGCCCCGCAAACCTACAGCCTGATCCATGCGGACCTGCACCCTTACAATGTCGTCATCGGTGAAGGTGAAGGTGAGGGTGAAGGTGAATGTGCGGGTGAAGGTGAGGGCGGGTTGCACGTGATTGATTTCGACGACGCTGGCTTCGGCTGGCATCACTATGAGCTGGCAGTGGCACTCTATAACTACCGCCGGCACGAGGCGTTTGAGGACATCCAGGCAGCATTGATTGAAGGCTACCGAAACGTCCGGCCGCTCGCGGATGAGGTGGTCGACATGCTGCCCATGTTCTTCCTCATCCGAACGCTCGTCTCTCTGGGCTGGCGCCAGCAGCGCCCGGAACATGGAACCGACCTTGCGAAACCGGTGGCGGACGCGTGTCAGGAAGCAGCGGCGTGGCTTGCGCATGCTGACAACCCGGTGAGCCCGCATTAGCAGGGTGCTGAAAAAGTGCTTTCCTGCACTTTTTCAGAGTCGCGGGCCTCAGCCCGCTCGCGACAAATCAACGACTTAACAATGGCAATTTGCGGCCGATGCTATTCATGGCTCGCGAAGCGAACGTGAAATCCATGCATCTGTTTAGCAGGCTGCTTTTTCAGCAGCCTTTCATGGAACTAAAGCCCTTTTACGGAACTAAAGCCCTTTTATGGAACTAAAGAACGTGCTGCGGTGTTCCCTGCGCGACAGCGCGGTGATCTGGCATCGTGAGATGCTGCTAGACAGATGTCTGCACGCTGACGAGAGGGAAAGTAAATGGCCGAGGCGAGAAATATTCTTTTTATCATGTGTGATCAGTTGCGCTGGGACTATCTGTCCTGCAACGGCCACCCTCATTTGCAGACGCCGCACCTCGACTGGCTGGCATCGCAGGGTGTTAACTTCACCAACAGTTTCGTGCAGTCGCCATTATGTGGGCCATCGCGGGCGTCCTTCCTGAGTGGGCGCTACGTGTTGAGCCATGGCGCGACGTGGAACGGCGTGCCGTTGTCGGTCGGGCAGCAAAACATCGGCGACTACCTGCGGCCCCACATGCGTTGTGCGATCGTCGGCAAGACGCACATGGCGACGGACGGCGACGGGCTGAAACGACTCGGTGTGTCGCCGGGGTCGCCCGAGGGCATATTTTCGGTGCAGTGTGGTCTTGAACCGGTGGAGCGGGATGACGGCCTGTGGCCGGATCGCAGACCCGGCCCGCATGCCCGGCTCGAGCCTGCCTACAACCAATACCTTTGGAGCGAGGGCTACGACGGTGACAATCCGTGGCATGAGTGGGCGAACGCCGCCGAAGGACCGGGCGGTGAGATTCTGTCTGGCTGGTTCCTGGGCAACAACCATCTGCCGGCACGTGTTCGGGAGGAAGACTCGGAAACGCCGTACATGACCGGCCGTGGCATTGAGTTTATGCAGGCGCAAGGGGATGACCCGTTCCTGCTACATCTGTCGTTCATCAAGCCACACTGGCCATACATCGCTCCGACGCCGTATCACAATATGTACGGCCAGAATCAGGTGCTGCCGGCGGCGCGAACCGAGGCCGAACGTCGCGCGCCCAATCCGGTGATTGCCGCACACATGCAGACCGAAGAGGGGCGGAACTTCGCTCAGGATGAGGTTCGCAACAACGTGATCCCGGCCTACATGGGGTTGATCAAACAGATAGATGACCAGATGGGTCGACTGTTCGACTGGATGCGCACGAGCGGCCGGCTGAACGACACGATGATTGTGTTCACGTCGGACCACGGTGACTTTCTGGGCGACCACTGGCTTGGTGAGAAAGAAATGCTGTACGACTGCTCTGTGCGCGTCCCGATGATCATCTACGACCCGGACGCATCCGCCGACGGCACTCGCGGCACGACCAGCCAGGCGCTCGTCGAATCGATCGATCTGATCCCGACATTTCTCGACCTGAAGGACGACCTTGCCGACAAGGAACACCGGCTTGAGGGCGAGTCGTTGCTGCCCCTTCTGCGCGGCCGGGCCGACGACGTGCGCCGCGACGCGGTATTCTCGGAAATCGACTACGCGTTCAAGCAACCCAGGGTAGATCTTGGCAAGGAGCCAGCAGAAGCGCGGGGCTACATGGTGCGAACGCATGCGTACAAGTATGTGTTTTGGGAAGGTTTTCCGCCCCAGTTGTTTGATCTTGGGGCAGACCCGGAGGAACTCGTGGATCTTGGCGAGTCGTCCGACCATGCGGACGTGCGGGCGTCAATGCACGATCGGTTGTTCCTCTGGTTTCGCACGCGGGCCAACCGGGTCACGGTCTCAGACGACGCTGTGCGGCGTCGAATGGGGACCGCGCGCAAGGCTGGCATTATTATTGGTGAATGGCTGCCGGACGAGATGATTCGCGGCGAATCCTGAGTCGCGCGTGTCCCGTTGGGGCGAGCGCGCGGACCGTCAAAGACGTAAATCTCATCCCGGCCCCAGTCCGGGCTCTTGATGGCAATGTCGTCTGCGTTCACGCCGCGCCTGATTAGATCGGTCTGCAGCGCACGGATGTCGTCGACATCGATGTTTACGCAGGTGCCCGGCCGGCCATCACCCGGGAAGGAGGACAAATGGATTCGGCAGTTATCCCGTGTAAGAGTGAGGCACAAGGTGCCGAGCGAAGGCGTGAGCGTCCGCTCCGACTTTGCCGGCGGCGCTCACCTGCTCAACGAGACCCGCATCGTGTGCCCAGATGGCATCCATGGGATCGCCCGGCGTGAGAAAGCGAAAGGCCCGGTCGTAGCCCAGACGGCGAGCGAGTTTGAGGAGAATGTCCATCGGGTTGACGCCGATTCTGACCTCGAGATGGTGAACCTGGCAGTGGTGTCAGCGAACACCACGTCGTAGCCCAATATCAGGTTGACGCCTTCGCCCACGCAATGGCCGTGCACGGCGGCGATGATCGGTAACCCTCTCGCTGTCGAGCAGCGGTCCGCCGAGCGCGGTCGTGATGCCGCGCTGCGCGTTTTCGTTCAGTGCGTTGACGTCGGCGCCCGCAGAGAAGGCGCGGTCGCCCGCTGCTTGCAGCATAGCCGCACTGGCAAGTTCGCCGGTTCCCTTTCGCCGGTTCCCTATGGACGCCTGCTGATCACCACGGTGCGATCGTCCACGATCAGGTTTGCGACTAAATGGTTGCCCTCGACCTGGAGCGGTGCCGACTGACCGTCCGCATCGGTTTGAACCCATCGGACCGTGGTGGGTACGTTGACGATGCGCACCTGGCTCATCGTGCCTCTTACCGCCGCTGATTGCGGATGAGCGGCGACGTGGAGGGCGTCGTCCTGCCATCGCGCTTCGCTGAGGGCAACGCGCGGGAAGTCCACGCCCTCGACCGATGGCTGCGTGAACTTCTCGAGATTCGGCTGATTGAAGATGCGATTCCACGCGCCTTGCTCGCACACCCATCCAGCCATTGCGCGTGCGTTCCACTGGCCGCGTGGATGCGCCTCGTCGAGGCCGAAGCCGAGGGTAAACTCGCCGCGCTCGGTGTCCCAGATGGGCTGCACGAATTCATCGGCGGCGGCCCACAGGCGCTGTTTGACCGCCGGATCAGCAAATTCGCCGGCAATCTGTAGTAGCGAGACGGCGCTCGCCGGTTTGTCGAGCCCCCGAATTTTCCCGTCACCGAAGACGCCGTTGAAGTTGGCGCTGGTTAGCCATCCGGCACGGGCCACGTCGCGTTTCTGTGGCGCGAAATACCAGGCGGGTGCGATGAGTCCGGCGGGGCCGTTGCCGACGTGCTCGTCAACCGTTGGATCGTAGTAAAGGTCAACGCCAACCGGGTGGTCGCCGTCCCAGGTGACGTAGTTGTCCCGGGCATAGAGCCACCAGTTCTCGAAGGCGCTGTGGTGGCTCGTGCCGTAGATTTGATCGTGTAGCCTCAGACCGAGGCCGGCACCGCTCAGTCAGTAGGGCCAGATCTTGGTGTTCTCGCAGTGGCAGCCCATCTGGCTGTTGTGCCACTGGCCAGTGAGATGGCGGGCGATTCCGGAGTGGGTCCAGGTGTACGTTTTCTCACCGTCCCGAATCATCTGGAACGGCCGATTCCACTTGTCGTCGCCCGAGACATAGCGGTGCAGGCTCATCAGCAGCGTGAAGAAGCCTTTATAAAACAGCATGCCGTCGGCGGCGATCGGGTCGGGTTGAACGCCATACGGCTCAATGCCGTTTGCCGTCCAGCCGGGCACGTTGTAATCGCCCCAGTGTGCAGGGGGAACAAGTGGCCGGTAACGTTCCGGATAGTTTGTTCGATCCGGGTCGTCCCCGAACTGCGTCATCCAGTCCGACGCTGACCACCAACCGGTGTGGCGTGCCACAAGCTGATCGAGGATCTCGCTGTACACCTCGCGCCAGGCGGGTGTGCGATCGCTCATGAGTGCCATCGCATAACTGGAGTCGATCAGGTCAAAGCGATGCCAGGAGGTCATCGGCTCCCCGGTGATTCCGTCCCAGTGTGGGTGCGGCTCGCCGTCCCGGTCCCAGTTGTCCAGGGTTGTCGCCTTGCGATGCAGATAGCGCAACCAGCCGAGTGAACGGTCGTCCAGCGCGGTCACAGGATCGCGCGGCTGCGGCTGCTGC
>CAVOBC010000008.1:0-32392 GCA_963693635.1 Gammaproteobacteria bacterium
TTCCTAGCTGAGGGCTCTTCCTAGCTGAGGGCTCTTCCTAGCTGAGGGCTCTTCCTAGCTGAGGGCTCTTCCTAGCTGAGGGCTCTTCCTAGCTGAGGGCTCTTCCTAGCTGAGGGCTCTCGCGTTTCCGGCTCTATGTGAAGCGTGTTTTTTCGACGAGCCATATCCGAAAATGAGATTCGGTGTCTTCCAGATTCTCTCGTTTTCACTGAGGGACTTCAGTGCGGGACTTCAGTGGCAGGATGACAGAAACCGCAGGATCCGCAGACCCCAACCTCGCGCCCCAGGCTGCAACGACGCCGCCTGCGAGACCGGCCAGGAAGACCGCACCGTCACCGCCGCCCGCGCCATCAGCGACGAGCGCACCGAGAACAAAGCCCGTTGCAACCACTGCCACGGACGCCTGAAGGATGGCAAAGGGGTCCATTTCAACCTGAATGCTGTCCCCCGCTTCCAACACGCCCGGTCTTGTCAGCAATGCGGCGGCCAGTTCGTGTACTTGTCGCCCATCTTTTTGTCGTGCCTCTGCGGCGATGGGCTCCCCACCAATCACTGGCGCTCCACGCTTGCCGATCGCAGGGACCTGAGAACAGGACCCGCTACAGCCGGCGCAACCTGGGTCGTCAACCTGAACCCAAAGCCGATTGTCATCTGCCCGTAGCACCGTCAATTGCCGCGCAGTCACTTCCTGACGCCAAACCTGAATCTATGAATCGACATCAATTCCAGAACCCGCCCTATTTATGTCGTTCTTCCGCTGATGCGCCCGTCCCCGTCTCGTTCGAATCGGTTGGATTGGGTTGGATTAGCGGTCGTCATCGAAAGTTACAACCCGGGAATTCTCATCGCGGGCATTGCGGCCATTCGGCTCGTTGCGCTGCAGGAACGCTTCAACCTCCTGACGCCGCTTTTCATCCAGTTGTCGAAGGCCGTCGCCCGGTTCACTCGCAAGCAACGCGTCTGATCTCCTGTCCCTGTCGCCGCTCACAGAGGGGTCGCTTGCCAACGCCGCTGGCTGGGCACTAACGGGGCCAGGCGCCACCGCCGCAGCAACGTTCGCGGATTCACCATCACGTGGCAGCAGAACAGATGCTGCAACAACCGCGACCGCTATGGTGGCCGCGACGGCCAGACCAGCACCCCAATATCGCCTGTCACCGCTTCGAGGTAGTGGCTGGAGAGTTGGTTGAACTGACTCGTCAAAAGGCTCGTTTACCACGTCTGCCTGGACCCGCGTGAAAAGCTGGCTGTGGTCGTGCTCCGAGAATTTTTCTTCGCCGCGTGCAGCGGAACGGACCCACTGCTGCTTGAGGATGGCCTCGCGCGCGTGTCCGTCGGCAGGCAATTGCCGCAAGAGCCGATGGACTTCGATTTCGCTCGCTTCACCATCGATGAAGGCTGACATGGACTCCATGAGTTTTTCCGTCACCGGCTACTCCTTGTTCCTCTCGTCACTATTTCCATCTTTCTGTCTTTTCGTCTTCCGTCTACTGTCGCCTACTTCAGTCTAATTGAGGCGACACCCTGTCGGTTCTACCTCGTGGCGTCGTGGCACCTCACGGGTCGCGAATAGAGCTTTGATTACCGTACGCCGATTTCGTTCCGAATGCTGAGCCGACGGCAAATGAACGTTGGTGGCCCCCGCGTCATTCTTCCCGACGACCCTCGTGTGCGCTCTGTCTATCCGGCGCCCTCTGTCTATTCCGGCGTTCATCGTCCATCCCGGCGCCCAGTGTCTATCCAGGCGCCCAGTGTCTTGCGCCGTGCCATGTCATCACTTCAGGCCGTCAATCTGTTTCTCGATGGCCTCTCGTGCCCGGAATATCCGAGACCTCACGGTGCCAACCGGGCATTCCATAACCTGTGCGATCTGATCGTAGCTGAGGCCGTCAAACTCACGCAGCGTCACCGCGAGTTTCAACTCCTCCGGCAAACCGGCGATGGCACCGAACACCGCACCCTCGAGCTCCTCAGTCGCCAGCAGGGCCTCTGGGGACGTCGCATCACTGAGACGCGCACCCACATGCTCCCCGAATTCACCATCGCTCACATCAAGATCCCTGTCCGGGGGACGCCGTGCACGGGACACGAGATGGTTCTTGGCCGTGTTAATCGCAATCCGGTACAGCCAGGTATAGAACGCGCTTTCACCCCGGAAGCGCGGCAACGCCCGATACGCCTTCAGGAAGGCGTCCTGCGCCACATCCAAAACCTCGTCCCGATCACGTACGTAGCGGCCGATGAGCGCAACGATCTTGTGCTGATACTTCAGCACAAGCAGATCGAAGGCGCCTTTATCACCCCTCTGAACCCGTTCTACTAATCCCCGGTCTGTTTCTGGCACCGACTGCTCCACCACGGAATGCCGGGAGTATATAGCGGCATCGGCAACCGTTCTCTAGTAGACAGGCCCTCGGCGGATTAGTTCTCGCCTCCAGACCCAGATTGCCACCACGCCCGGCCACGTTGAGGCAATCGACAGCCTGTTTTTTGTTAGGCTGTCCCCTCATTTTCCTCGCGCGAGACCCCGTGACCGGACACCATCAGCACGACGTCCTCATCATCGGCAGCGGCGCAGCAGGCATGACCCTTGCCCTCAAGCTGCCGTCCGAATACCGGGTCGCAATGCTCTGCAAAGACGTCGCGAGCGAAGGCAGTACGTATTACGCTCAGGGCGGCGTCGCTGCTGTAATGGATGAATACGATACGTTTGAGTCGCACATCGCCGACACCCTGGAGGCTGGCGCCGGCCTCTGCCATCGGGACGCCGTCGAGTTCACTGTTGAACGCTCCTCCGCCGTGATCGACTGGCTGATCGAGCTCGGGGTCCAGTTCGACAAGGAATCCGGCACCAATCAGTACCACTTGACCCGCGAAGGGGGCCACAGTCATCGCCGGGTCATCCACGCCGCCGATGCCACCGGCAGGGAGATCGCTGTCACCCTGAAGCAGCAACTCGACCGCACAGACAACGTCTCGCTGTACGAACGATACGTAGCCGTTGACCTCATCACCCAGGACAAGGTTGACCAGCGCGGCACGCGCTGCCTCGGAGCATACGTGCTGAATCTCGTGACCGGCAACGTGGAGTTGTTTCGCGCGTCGTTTGTCATCATCGCGACGGGCGGCGCATCGAAGGTTTATCTGTACACCAGCAACCCGGATACGGCGAGCGGCGACGGTCTCGCCATGGCCTGGCGCGCTGGGTGTCGGGTGGCCAATATGGAGTTCAACCAGTTCCACCCCACCTGTCTTTACCACCCCGACGCCAAGTCCTTTCTGGTCACCGAGGCGTTGCGGGGTGAGGGGGCGCGACTACTCCTGCCGGATGGTAGCCGCTTCATGGAGAACTTCGACGAGCGCCTTGAACTTGCGCCACGAGACATCGTCGCGCGTGCCATTGACCATGAGATGAAACGGCTCGGATGCGATTGCGTGTACCTCGACATTTCGCACAAGGACCCGGACTTCATCGTCAGTCACTTCCCCACCATTCATGCACGCTGCCTCGAACTCGGCATCGACATGACCAGGAACCCCATTCCAATAGTGCCCGCGGCCCATTACACCTGTGGCGGCATCGTGACTGATCTGGCGGGCCTGACTGACATTCCGAATCTCTATGCCATTGGCGAGGCGAGCTTCACCGGATTGCATGGCGCGAATCGAATGGCGTCCAACTCGTTGCTTGAATGCATGGTCTTTGCGACCGCCGCTGCGCAACACATTGCGGAACAACCGCTAACGGCACCACCCAACGTACAGATTCCCGCCTGGGATGACTCGCTCGTGACCGATTCCGATGAGGACGTCATCATCTCTCACAACTGGGATGAGTTGCGGCGCTTTATGTGGGATTACGTTGGCATCGTGCGCACCGACAAGCGCCTGCAGCGTGCGCGGCGCCGGGTCCAACTGCTGATTCAGGAGATCAACGAGTATTACTCCAACTACCACATCAGCAGTGACCTGATTGAACTCAGGAATCTGACTCAGGTCGCTGACCTCATCATTCAGTCAGCGATTCGCCGCAAGGAGAGTCGCGGGTTGCACTACACGCTCGACTACCCCGACGTGCTGCCGGCCCCTGCTGACACGATATTAGTGCCACCGAGTTACATCGGCGCGGGACATGTCCCAGCGCCGATATAACCAATCGATGGGTTGGCCGCCCGCGCAGGTCAGGTGAAATAAGACTTCGACATCGCGGCCGCGGCGAAGTTTTCCTTCAGGTGTTGCCACGTCTGCGAGTCTGCGTTGACCGCATCCAGACCGTGCGCGAGCACGTAGGCATAGCTGCGCTGAAAGGCGGTCAGCTTTGCGCTTAGCAGCTGCGGATCGTAGTACCCGTCGTATGCGTCAGGATTGCCCCACCCAAGAAAACGCCGACCAGCCAGATAACGACCGGCCTTCATGCCGATCAGTCCCATCCCTGCCTCGTGGGCAGCGGCCAGCACCGGTTGCAGTTGGATGAGTGGCGGCGTGCCGTCGAGCAGCGCTCTTGTCTCCCAGTCGTACCAACCGCCCGGCGTGATGGCGATCTGAGCGAGGTCAAAGCGACCACTCTTCGCTGCCGCCAGCAGGACATTCTGCGCATTCTCGTGCGTCGACAAGCCGAGATACTTGACCTTGCCGGCATCGCGCGCCGTCTCGAACGCCTGATACATCTCGTCACTCTCGATCAGGGACACGTTCTTCGCAGCCATGATGTAGTAGGCGTCCACCTGCTCGACCCCAAGCCCCTTCAGACTCCGGTCCAGCCATGACGACCAATTGGCCGCGGCATCACGTCGCTTCTCCGCCGAGAGTACCTCGTCCGCATCCATCTCGACTTGTGGTGTCGCCTTTGAGATGAGAAACGCCTTATCTCTGCGTCCTTTGAGGAAGACCCCCAGGTGGTGCTCCGCCTCACCGTAGTAGTCGCTGTAACCGACGTCGAAAACATTGACCCCGGCATCCGCCGCCGGTGCCAGCAGATCTTTGGACTGGCCACTCGAGAGCGCGGCACCACAACCGAACACCAGCCGACTGCCGTTGAACCCGGTGCGCCCGAGCCGTCGGTAGTCCATCCTGGGCCAAGCGTCGGTCGATCCTTTGGCGTCTTCAACCGCCGCTTTGATGCTCCCCGACCGCAGCAGAGTTTGACCACCGATTCCGGCCATGGCCATTGCGTTGAGAAAACCTCGTCGTGTCGTTCGCGGCATGTTAGTCCTCCGATCTTCGGTTCTTCTTAGTCTGAATGAAACACGATGCGCTTCGTTACGCGTGCGCAATTCGGTCAAGTGTGCGCTTCGGTCAAGCGTGCGCTTCTGCAAAGCACCCGGCTTGAGTACGTAGCTCGTCCTCCCGCGCACCATTAACGATCGACTCATCGACCCGACGTCATTCCCGATTGACGGGGCATGCCCAAGCGAAGAAACACCCTCAAGCGTCGGTGGACATCATGGTCGATGCTGTCGTGCCAGATTGCCACGGCGTACCGCTGATTACGAGCACCACAAAAGCGCAGTACCACTAGCGCGGGGGTCACGATCAGATCCCCGGGCAATGCATCGCTCAGCACAACGTCATCGACCTCGCCGTCCGCGCGGACCAATTGCCAGCCCGCGACGCGATGTGTGATGGCAAGGACAGCATCTGGCGCCAGTAAAAGGCAGGCGGCATGCATTCGATCGGCAAGATAGAGCAAGAGAGCGAGCGAGAGTGACGCCGCCATGATCGCAGGCACGACACTGATCCAGACAGCCGCGATGCCAAACAAACAGGAAACAATCATTAGCAGCGTGTAGGTCGTTGAGGGCCGCAGATTGAGGTCAAAGTGTTCGTCAAAGTGGGACATCTGAGGAGACTCAGCGTTGTCTCTCGCGCGAATCAGGCAGGCTGGATGCGGGCAAGGATGGTCTCGACCATCGCAGCGAATGCGGGATCGCAGGGACAGGTCTTGCGACTGAACCAGGACAAGAGATCAGGATCATCTTCGTCCAACAGTCCAACAAACGTCTGCTGATCCGACGCGTCAAGATCGTCGAAGGCTTCCTCAAGAAACGGCCCGAGGAGTAAGTCGAGCTCCAGCATGCCACGCCGGCAGCGCCATCGAAGCTTCTTTTTAAAGACCTCATCGAACATAAGAATCGAACATAAGCGAACATAAGAAAGGTGGCTAAAACGCCTTCGGTCTCGCGGGAAACCCAAGCTAGTTCTTGTCCCAGGATTGTCATCCTGACAATTTTTCGGCGTCGGTTTGCAAGCAAACCTCGCATTTTCCTGAAAATGGCGGTGCATCCCTGCACCGCACACCAGTGCCCGCCCCAGAACGTAGTTCCGGGACAGAAACTAGCTTACCAACATCGGCTGGCGTAGGTTGTAAGTGATTGGCCTCTCTTGTGTGAGCCATTCGCCGGGTCTCGCCTGCAGGATCAACAGGAAACGTGTCGAGTCTCGATCTCCATCTGGCGATTCGGCACGACTCAAACAAGCGCCCTCGCAGCTCGCGCCCTGGGTCTGCCCGTTTTTTGTCGCTTTAGGTTTGCCGCTTTAGGTTTACAATCATCCTATGAATGCCACCACTATCGCCGACGCTGGTTTCCTAACCATTAAGGGACGGGACGCTCTCAAGTTTCTGCAGGGCTACACGACCAACGATCTCGACACGCTGGGCCCTGACGGTGGTCTCGGCGCGATGTGCAATCTCAAGGGGCGCATGCTGACCAGCTTTCGCATCGCCGCCATCGAAGACGGCTTCATGCTGCGCATGCATCGACCGCTCGTACCAAAGACGATTGACTTTCTGTCTCGCTACATCGTCTTCTCAAAAGCGGCGATGTGCGATGTGAGCGATGACTACGTCGCCGTCGGCATAGACTCCGACGTGCGCCCGTCGGCTGACGCCTTCGGCAAAACGATCCTGTCGGCCATCGGGTTAGACAACCTGTTTGAAGCCTGGCTACCAGCCGCGGCGAGCAGCAAAGTTTCGATCGGTCATGACGAAACCGAATGGGCGTTCGCCGAAATAGCGGCTGGCATCGCCTGGGTTCACGAGGCGACGACCGAAGCCTTCCTGCCGCAGATGTTTGGCTACGCGGAGATCGGCGGCATTAGCTTCGACAAGGGTTGTTACCTCGGTCAGGAAATCGTCGCACGGATGGAATATCGCGGCGAGCTGAAGCGACACTTGCGGCACGCGACCACCGCCGGTCATGCCAGCGTCGGTGACGAGATCACCGATGGCGGAAAGGGCGCCGGCAGCGTCGTCGCCAGCGCCCGGCGTGACAACTGCACCCACCTGCTTGCGGTCCTGCGTGACGATGCCGGGGCGTTGACGGTTCACGGTGAATCCGTCGACCTGACCTGACCTGCCCGCCCGGGGCAACTGCATCCGTCGCCGCGTAATCTCTGCGCACGTTCAATGGGCACATCGACTCCTGCGAGGGTATCCACCGATGTCACGGTGCTCACTCCGTCCCTGGGCACTCGATGCTTCTCCGCTTCTCCGGCGGGCGCTCATGCCCTGTGACCACTCTCTCATTCTCTTAGCGGGCCGCCCGGGCCGCAGATAGCGACAAACTGCCAGATGCGTTTTTCGCCCGAGCGTGCCTCGCTTTTTCTCCCGAATTGTCTATACCTAAAGCTAGTGGTTTCGACCAGCCCGTGAACGGGTCGAACGGACCGGGGCATGCCCCTTCTAATCAGCTGAAGGGGAGCTGCCAATGACCGCACGTCCGCAAGCCCACTCCGAATACTCATGGACAGGGAAGCCAATGGAACAGTCGATCCCGGAAATCAAGGAGGAGATCCTCACCGCCATCGAACGCGATGCTCTGATTCTGCCAACGATGCCCGAAGTCGCGTTGCGCGTGAAAGAAGCCCCGAGGATGAAAACGCGACCGCGTCGACGCTCACCCGTGTTATCGGCAACGACGTCGCATTATCAGCACGCATCATCAAGGTCGCGAACAGCCCGATGGTTCGTGGTGCGCAGGTCATTGAGGACTTACAGATGGCGATCAGCCGGATGGGTGTGCAACAAACCGGAAACCCCGCGATGGGCATCGCCATGGAGCAACTCTTCCAGGCAACGTCGGACGCGGTTGACTTCCATCTGCGAGAATCGTTGGGAGCACTCGACCGAGGTCGCCTCGTTGAGCTATGTCCTATGCGATCACTTTACCGACCTGCGCGCTGATCAGGCGACGCTCGCCGGTCTGGTCCATGAAATCGGCGTTCTGCCGATTCTCGCCTGGGCTGACGACCGCGACTGGTCCGACGAAAAAACCCGCGATATCACCAGCGCGTTGCATCCACTCCTGGGCGCCAAAATATTACAGGAGTGGGACTTCCCACGTGAGATTCAATTGATTTCAGAAGACTACACAGCTTTCAATCGTCGTTGTCACAACACCGACTATTTTGATGTTGTTATGGTATCTATTTTTAATACACGCGTTGGCACAGACCATCCGCACGCCGGCATCCCATGGTCTGATATTCAAGCATTTGAACACCTTGGCATCGACCTCGATATCATCTTTGGCGATCAGGAAGGCATGGAAGAAGAGGTCGAAGCAGCGCAAGACGTGTTCGCCTGAACCCACCGGTTCAGATACCCGTCAGGACCCTGACGGCCCTTATACCTCCGCGAGTTCCGCCAGCACGGAAGCGATCACTGAATTCGCTTCCACGTTCTGTTCAACCGAATCGTTAATCGACCAAACGTTGGCCAGAACGAAGTCAACATAACCGGCGCGAGCGATATCAGTCTGCAAGTGACCGGTGATCTCTGTCATGCCGCGACTGCGCGCTTACAGCCTTTCGCGCACATGCCATGGCCTCACCCTCTCCGACGCCACGGCAAGCCGACTCTCCGCCGGCCCGTTGCCATCGATGTAGGTGTCACCCAGGAAGTTGTGAACGAATCGACCGCACTCCATGACAGCGGGAGCAATCACGCCTTTCGGATCGATCGCAAGCCATCCCCGCACCGAATTATGTTCTCGTGATGCAGGTCGCCGTGGATCAGTTGATCCTCACCCACCAGTTTGTGCCTCAGTTGTTCCGCACGTTGCAGGTGCCGATAGAAACCCGGATGTGACCGTGGCCGACCCAAGGATCGGAATCGCTCAAATGCGCGTTCAAGCCACTCCCAATAGTGGGGGAACTCGTGGTCTTTGGGGACATCTCGCGCGAGCGCGTTCGCCACCCGCCCGAACACGCGGCCCGCCTCGCCATCGTCATCGCAGTCACGCAGCCATGCGCCGGGCGACACGCGCTCAATGAGCATCCCGCAATGCGCTGCATCCGTCGCCAGAAAACGCGCTGCCCCCCGACTGTCATAGAGCGCAAGCACCACCCTCTTAGTCAATTGCTCCGGCTCCGGCAAGCCAACCTGCAGCACGACCGGTTCACTACCACGTTCAGCAAATATCACGCGGTCGCAAACATACCCGCCATTCGCGAGTGGCCCCAGGGCGAGCCCCCAGGTGCGCTGACAGGCATCAATGCATGCGATCGCCCGCCGTGGCCACCCGGCCGCACCTCGCCAAATTCGACAGCGAGCCTTGCCCTGTTGGTATCACCGTAGCTGTACCGGGACTCGATCTCATCGAGATTGAGCATTGGTCAGTCTGCGGGTTCCGAGTACAACTGCTGGATGCTGGAGAAGTCTATGCGCCCCCGACCCCGTCGTTGCTGCTGCAGATACAGACTGCGCGCGAGCGAACCCATGGGCGTGAGTGAACCGGACGCGAGCGCGGTTTCGGTCGCAAGCCCCAGATCCTTGACCATCAGGTCTACCAGAAACCCGCCGCTGTAATCGTTGCTGGCCGGGACGTTGTCCATCACACCCGGGTATGGGTTGTAGACCTCCAGGGCCCAGTTGCCGCCCGAACTGACCCGCATAATGTTAGACAGTACGGACGGGTCGAGGCCGTTGTCGACGCCCATCTGAAGCGCCTCGGCGGTACCTGCCATGAGTACCGAGAGCAACATATTGTTGCAGATCTTCGCTGTTTGCCCGGCCCCGGCACCACCGGCATGAAGGACATTCTTGCCCATGTCCTTGAGGACTGGTTCTGCGCGCGCGAAGGCGTCCACTGCACCGCCCACAATGAAGGTCAACGTTCCGGCAACGGCACCGCCAACCCCGCCCGAGACAGGCGCATCGAGCATCGTGATACCACGCTCGGCCGCCGCTGTGCTCACCATCTGAGTAGATGCCGAGGATATGGTGCTGCAGTCGATGACGAGCGACGCTGGGTCAATCGCAGTGAGCAAACCGGCCTCCCCCAAATAAAGGCCCTCGACATGAACTGATGCCGGCAACATCGAAACGACGATGTCAACGTCGGCAACGGTTGCAGCCGCAGAACGACCTGCAACCGCGCCGATGCCGACAGCGGTTTCGATCGACGCAGGCACAATGTCAAAGACGGTGACGCCGTGGCCCTTTTTGAGAAGGTTCGCCACCATCGGCGCGCCCATGTTGCCAAGTCCGATAAATCCGATCGAAGTCATGCTCGTGCTCCTGCAAACATTGGTGACTGCCGCGCCTGACCACGAAGGGCCCCTTGCAAACCTACGGTTGGACGATTACGACCTGGAGACAAGAACGACCTTCGCCAGGACGACTAGCCAAGGTCCGCTAATGGGTTCGCCACGTCGATCTGGAAGTGTGCGAGAACCCAATCGTGCGGCACGGCTCTGTGATCAGGATACTGCCAATCCGCATTGCCATCCTTGTCGATGAGAAGCGCCCGAACGCCCTCGGTGAAATCAAGCCGCCACGCACACTGGCAGCCAAGACAGAACTCCATCTGCAATGTCTCTTCCAACGTCATCAAACGGGCGCGCGCGATCTGCTCAAATATGATGCCCGCGGTTGTTGGGCAACCGTTCCAGAAGCCGCCAAGCGCGCGTTCGGTCCAGGCGTCCACGTCGCTGAGGCCCGCTGCAGCGTCCGCAAATGCGGCCACCGGATCATCGGCCACGAGTGCCACGTCGACCAATGTGCGAACCAGTTCATTGTGACGGTCAAGTTCGCTCGGGGGCATATCATCACGGCTGCAACCGTCGATCGCGCCCCGCAACAATCCGTCATCAAGCACGCGGTCACCAGTTAGCTCAACCGCCGCAAGCGACGCCATCAACCTGGGCTCATCACCTGAGCTCACCAGATGATTGACCATGCCCACCAGGCGCGCATCCTCACCGTTCAGATGACACCCGGTCAAGGCAATGAAATGTGCCAGATGTGCCGGCATGTGCGCCAGGAACCACGTGGTACCCGCGTCCGGAAAAAGACCGATGGATATTTCCGGCATCGCGAGGCGCGATGTTTCGCTCGCAATGCCGTGACTCGACGCCGACATCATGCCAAGGCCACCGCCCATCACGATGCCGTTGCCCCAACACACAACCGGCTTGCTGTACGTATGAATCTGGTAATCGAGGCGGTATTCCATCTCGAAGAATCGCTCCGCGTACGGCGCGCGGCCGCCGGGAACCTCCGCTGTCGACGCGTGCAGTGCCTGGATGTCACCACCGGCGCAAAAGGCACGATCGCCCTCGCCATCGATCAGTACGGCTGCGATGTCGTCGTCTGCGGCCCACTCCCCCAGTTGACCCATCATGCCCTCGATCATCTCAAGACTCAGGCTGTTGAGCGCCTTGGGCACATTGAGATGAAGATGACCGATCTGTTTGCCGGGTGTCTCGATGGTCGAGACCACTAAGGTGTCAGGCATTCCTAAACTCCGCCGACCGTTTCTCCAGGAAGGCGCTCACGCCCTCTTTTTGATCCGCAGTATCAAAGAGGTCGATGAACATCTCCCGCTCACGAGCCAGCGCGTTCTTCTGGTTGCCGCCCAGCCTCGCCTCGTGAATCAATCGCTTGCAGGACGCAACCGCAATCGGACTCTGTTTGCCCGCGGCGGCCGCAAGCTTAAGTGCCGCCTCCAGCGACTTGCCGGTTTCGACGACCTCTTCTACGAGGCCGATGCGCAGCGCAGTCTGCGCATCAATCGTCTCGCCACAGAGGATCATGCGCTTGGCCCAACCCTCACCGACGAGCCATGGCAGATTCTGGGTGCCGCCGCCACAGGGCAACAAGCCAACCGATGCCTCCGGCAGCGCGACTTTAGCCTGCGCTTCGCAAATTCGAATGTCACAGGCCAGAGCGCATTCGAGCCCTCCGCCCATCGCATAACCATTGATCGCAGCAATCGAGACGCCGCGGAAGGCTGCCAATGCCTCAAACGCCTCACCAAACCGGCGCGCCATCTGGCGCGCGACCGCCTTGTCGCCATCGGCGAAAGACTTGAGATCCGCGCCTGCCGAGAAGAATCGACCACCCGCGCCGGTCACGACGAGTGCGAACACGGCGGGATCCGCATTCAGGCTGGCCATCAGCTCAACCAGCGCCCCGAGGTTATCTTCGGTCCACGTGTTGGCAGGCGGATTGTCGATGGTCACGAGCGCCGTGTGCCCCCGGCGTTCCCACAGCAACGTGTTATCCATCGTTACTTCAGTGCAATCGTGGTGTTGACGCTCGCGACTGCGTCGTCCTCAAACCAGCGCGAAATCACCGTCTTGGTTTCGGTGTAGAAGCGCACACCTTGCTTGCCATACGCGTGCTGATCGCCAAAGAACGAATTCTTCCAGCCGGTGAACGAAAAGAATGGCAGCGGCACCGGAATAGGGATGTTGATACCGACCTGGCCGACCTCAATCTCATTCTGAAAGCGCCGCGCCGCACCACCGGAAGAAGTGAAGAGCGATGTGCCGTTGCCGAATGGATTAGCATTGATAATCTCAATTGCCTCCGCCAAGTTCGCCGCATTGAGCGTGACGAGCACCGGGCCAAAGATCTCGTCGCGATAGATCGACATTTCGGTCGTGACGTCGGAAAAGAGCGTTGGGCCAACCCAGTTGCCGTCCGGCAAACCGTCGACCGTACAACCCGACCCGTCGAGTACGCAGGTAGCACCCTCGTCCTTGCCCCGTTCGATGTAGCCCAGAATCCGCTCGTGCGCGGCAACGCTGATCTGTGGGCCATACCCAGCGCCGTCATCATCCCACGCCCCCGGGCGAACCTTACCCATCGCCGCAGCGATGTCATCGACCCAGCCGCCGGCATCGCCGACGAGTACCGCAACCGAAATCGCCATGCAACGTTGCCCGGCCGCACCCATCGATGCCCCCACCAATGCGCTGATCGCCTGATCCTTGGTGGCATCCGGCATGACCACCATGTGGTTCTTTGCGCCCGCCATGCACTGGACACGCTTCAGGTTCTGGGTCGCCGTGCGGTAGACGTGCTGGCCGACCGGCACGGACCCAACAAAAGAAATTGCTTTAGTATCAGGATGATTGAGCAGTGCATTGACCTGATCCTTACCGCCGTGCACGACCTGCAAAACGTTGGCAGGAAAGCCGCACTGGTAGAACAGCTCGAGCAGACGGTTAGGCGTCATCGGGTCCTGTTCAGACGGCTTGAGAATGAAAGTATTGCCGCACGCGATGGCGAGCGGAAACATCCACAGAGGAATCATCGCCGGAAAGTTGAACGGGGTGATGCCGACGCAAACGCCAAGCGGCTGCAGGTAACTGTGGGTGTCGATACCTCGCGATACGTTCTCGGACGTCTCGCCCATCATTAGTGACGGAATATTGCAGGCCTGCTCGACCACCTCGATGCCGCGCCAGACATCACCCTGAGCGTCCGTGAAGGTCTTGCCGGTTTCCTGGCTCAGAATCTCTGCGATGTTGTCCTGCTCATCCTTAAGCAGCATCTGGTATTTCATGAGCAGGCGCACGCGCTCCGATGCGGGGACCGTCTTCCAGCTTTGAAATGCTTCACCCGCGCGCTCAACGGCAAGATCGATCTCAGTTTGTGTCGTCATCGGTGCGTGTGTCAGCACCGCCTGGTTGGCCGGATTCGTTACCGGAATGGATTCACTGGCAGCGCTCTGTCGGAACGCGCCGTCGATGTAGATTGGGAGGTGATTGGCCATTTTAGACTCTCGATTTGCGAGGGCGCATTGTCGTTCCGCGCACCCGCCAATGTCCAGACGCGGTATCCGTCCCATGGCCGCAGGTGACATTCAGACCGTTCGGGCCCAATCGATGGGATCGACGCCGCGATCCTGAAGGTAGGCATTGCACATAGAGAAGTGTTTACAGCCGAAAAAGCCGCGACTCGCCGAGAGCGGCGAGGGGTGGGGTGATGTGAGGACCAGATGGCGGGAACGATCAATCATAGCGCCCTTTTTCTGAGCGTACGCGCCCCACAGCATGAAGACGATGCTGCTCCGTTCGGCATTGAGCACGTTGACAACCTGGTCGGTGAACCGCTCCCAGCCCTTGCCCTGGTGCGATGCCGCCCGTCCCTTCTCCACGGTTAGCACACTGTTTAGCAGCAAAACACCCTGGTCCGCCCAACCCTGCAAAGCGCCATGCGGAAACTTGAAACCCCCAAGATCAAGATCATCGATGATCTCGCGAAAGATGTTGAGCAGCGACGGTGGCGGACGCACATCCTCGCGCACCGAGAAGCAAAGCCCATGCGCCTGCCCGGGTCCGTGATACGGGTCTTGTCCGAGAATGACCACCCGGACCCGCTCGAATGACGTTGCGTCAAGCGCAGCAAAGTACTCGTCGCCGCGCGGGTAGATCGTCTTGCCACGTTTGCGCTCAGCGACAAGAAACGCCCGCAACTCCTGCATGTACGGTTCGCTAAACTCACCGTCAAGTCGAGCCAGCCAGGACGCCGAGAGGGCAACGCGGCTGTCGACCACCCGATTAGCTCCCGCCGTCCGTTCGACCCTGGGGCCGCATGTGCGGAAACAGGATCACGTCACGAATCGAGGCCGCATTGGTCAACAACATGACCAGTCGATCAATGCCGATACCCTCGCCCGCTGTTGGCGGCAGGCCATATTCCAGTGCAGTGATGTAATCAGCGTCATATGACATGGCTTCCGCATCGCCCTGCGCCTTCGCCGCCGCCTGCTCCCGGAATCGCGCAGCCTGATCTTCCGGATCGTTGAGCTCAGAAAATCCATTGCCGAGCTCCCGACCCATGACGAAGATTTCAAAACGGTCAGTAACTGTCGGGTCCGCGTCGTTGCGACGCGCCAGCGGTGACACCTCAGTCGGATGTTGTGTGATAAAAGTCGGCTGCTCAATGCGCTCTTCAACGCAGGCTTCGAAGATCTCCATGACAAGCTTGCCTACACCCCAACTGTCTTTCACATCGATGTACAGGCGCCGCGCGAGCGCTCGCGCCTTGTCAAGGTCGACCAGCTCGCTGGCACTGATATCCGGATTGAACTCAAGAATTGACTCCACCATCGTCGCCCTCCTGAACGGCTTGCCAAAATCGATCTCTACACCCTGATAGACAAACTTCGTCGTGCCAAGGACATCCTTTGCCAGCTGCCTGAACATTTCCTCCGTCAGATCCATGAGATCGTTGAAGTCCGCGTACGCTTGATAGTACTCCAACATTGTAAACTCAGGACTGTGCCGGGTCGAAACACCTTCGTTGCGAAAATTGCGGTTAATTTCAAACACGCGCTCGAAGCCGCCAACGACGAGGCGCTTGAGATTGAGCTCAGGCGCAACGCGCAGGTACATGTCTGTGTCGAGCGCGTTGTAGTGCGTGACAAAGGGCTCGGCGGTCGCGCCTCCGGGCGTTGCCTGCATCATTGGCGTTTCGACTTCCATGAAGTCCCTGTCGAGCAGAAATCGTCGGATACCGTCGATGATGCGCGAGCGCTTCTTGAATAACTCGCGCGACTCCTCATTAGCGATCAGGTCGAGGTAACGCTGCCTGTAACGCGTCTCAGTGTCGGAGAGTCCTTTGTGCTTGTCCGGCAACGGGCGCAGGGACTTGGTGAGCAATCGAATCCCGGCCGCATTCACGGTCAGTTCGCCCTTGTTGGTCTTCATCAGCGTGCCGGTGACGCCGATGATGTCACCCAGATCCCAGCGCTTGAACTGATCGTACACCTCGGCACCGACATCATTGGAGCGCACGTAGATCTGGATGCGGCCGGACACGTCCTCGAGCGTGACAAAGCTTGCTTTGCCCATCACACGTCGAAGCATGACGCGGCCAGCGACAGTGGCCGGGATCGCCGCGGCTTCAAGGTCTTCCTTGCTCTTGGCCCCATGGTCGGCACCAAGAGCGGCAGCAAGATGTTTGCGCCTGAAGTCGTTCGGAAATGCGGAGCCTTCCTTGCGCATTTCCGTCAGATAAGCGCGACGTTGTGCAATGATCTCATTGTCGTCGACCCGGTCCGGCTGGTCACTCATCTCTCTTCCATTGGCCTCGATGGGCCTGTTACGGCCCCGTACGATGGAGCCCGGTGGTCAGAGCCCCTGTTTGAGGCTTGCTACAATAAAGAGGTCCAGGCCGCCATCAAGCACCGCGCCGGTATTCGACGTTTCGACATCGGTTCGCAGATCTTTGATACGACCTGAGTCAAGGACATAAGACCGGATCTGGCTGCCCCAACTGATGTCCAGCTTGTTGTCTTCGGTCAGTTGCTGTTCTTGCTTGCGCTTTTGCTCTTCCATCTCGTAGAGCTTGGCTTTCAGTTGCTTGGTCGCCATGTCACGGTTCTTGTGTTGCGAACGCTGGCTCTGGCACTGGACCACGATCCCCGACGGCTCGTGGGTCAATCTGACGGCTGAGTCGGTCTTGTTGACGTGCTGGCCGCCGGCGCCGCTGGCGCGATAAGTATCAACCCGCACATCACTCCAGTTGATCTCGATTTCGATGCCGTCATCCAGCTCCGGTGACACAAACACCGACGCAAATGACGTGTGGCGTCGGTTCCCCGAGTCGAATGGCGACTTTCGCACCAGCCGGTGAACGCCGATTTCGGTTCGCAGCCAGCCGAAGGCATACTCGCCCTCGATGTGAATCGTCGCGCCCTTGATGCCGGCTACGTCACCGGGGGAGACTTCCATCAGCTCTGTCTTGAAGTCACGCGACTCGGCCCAGCGCAGGTACATGCGCAACAACATCTCGGCCCAGTCCTGTGCCTCGGTGCCACCCGAGCCAGCCTGAATGTCGACATAGGCATTGTTGGCATCCATCTCACCCCCGAACATCCGGCGAAACTCCAGCGTTTCAAGCCGCTCTGCGAGCTTCGCGAGATCAGCCTCGGTGTCACTGACGAGCGCAACGTCTTCTTCTTCGGCCGCAAGTTCAAGTATTTCCGCCGCGTCGTCGAGCCCCTGATCGAGTGCATGAATCGTGTGTACGATCGAGTCGAGGCTGGCGCGTTCCTGACCGAGTTTTTGGGCGTAGTCGGGATTGTCCCAGATCTTCGAGTCGGCGAGTTCAAGCTCTACTTCTGCCAGCCGTTCCTTGCGCTGATCGTAGTCAAAGATACCCCCGGAGAACGTCCGTGCGCTCCCGCAAATCTTTGATGCGCCCGATGATCGGATTGATTTCCAATGGCCACGCCCACGTCGAAAGGGGCGCATTGTAGCGGATGCAGATTATTTGCCCAAGATGGATCCCCGCACCAACGGTCCAACGAGACCTACTAGCAGGGTGCTGAAAAAGTGCTTTCCTGCACTTTTTCAGAGTCGCGGGCCTCAGCCCGCTCGCGACAAATCAACGATTTATGTCGTCGATTTGCGGCCGATACATCCATGTATCGGTCTATCAGGCTGCTTTTTCAGCAGCCTTCCATGGAACTAAAGCAATATGCTGCGGTGTTCCTGCGCGACAGCGCGGCAATCCGGCACCGTGAGATGCGACTAGTCGTTCCTGTCCCCAAAACTCCGTTCTGGGGCGGGCACTGGCGTGTGGTGCAGGGATGCACCGCCATTTTCCGCAGGCCTCTTTCTACAAGATCATGCGAGGTTGTTTGCAAACCGACTCCCAAGAATTGTCAGGATGACAATTTTGGGACAAGAACTAGCTCGCAGTTTCCCGTTAGTCTCACCAGCCCCTTCAACAGGACGGTGTCCGGAGACTTCGATGCCCACCCGCCAAACCGGCGAACATCCATGGTTAACCATGGTCAAGCAATTACATGGAATCGGGTCAACCGGACTACATTTTTGCGCGGTCGACTTCGACCGCGAGCGCTATGACGCAATCGTCGAGATCACTACCGGCATGTTAGCTGAGATGGGACAAACCTCCGCAGACGGCATCCGCGGCATCTTCGCCGATGTCGGATCTGGCTATGCGACACCTCGCGTTGACGTCCGCGGGGCGGTGCGGCGCGAACGTGAGGTCCTGCTCGTCAGGGAAAAGCTGGACGGTCTGTGGACCCTGCCGGGGGGATATGCCGAGATCGGGATGTCGCCGTCTGAGAATGTTGTCAAGGAGATTCGCGAAGAGGCGTGCATCGATGTCACCGCCACACGCCTCTACGGCGTCTTTCACAAGGCCCGACCTGCGTACGATCAGGACCCGCGCGACTTCTACAAACTGTTTTTCATCTGCGAGCAGGTCGACAATGCTGTCGCAGCGGCGGGCGCCGAGACGATGGATGCCGGGTTTTTCCGATCGATGACCTGCCGCCGCTCTCGACCGGCCGCGTGATCGAGGCGCACATCCGCAGCGCTTTTGAGGCAGATGTCGGCGACGGACCCTGCCACTTCGACTGAGCAACGCCCCTCAGCACCGCGCCCGGTTAGACGATGCCGTCCGCCCTCAGGTCTTCAAATGAGCTTTTGAACGCATCTATGACAGTATCCACGTGCTCCGGCCTGTGTGCATGGGACAGGAAAGCCAAATGAATGCCTGGAACGATCACGTCGTGCCCCAGCAGGTGCAGATAAAACTCACGTTCCGCGATCTTCCAGTCGTGCGTGATATCCCGTGATGAGTTGATTTCACCCCCCGTAAACACCAGATGGAACATCGATCCTGCGTTCATAATCTGCGCGGGTATCTGATGCAATTCGCAGAAGGAATTAACCTCTGTCGCCAGCCGATTTCCCTGCTCCATCAGATAGGGGTAGATCTCATCCTGGTGTTCACGCAGGTAGCTGGTGGCCGCAATACCCGCGCTCATGGTCAGGGGATTGCCGCTGAACGTGCCGCCCGTAAAAATGTAGGGTGCGCCATCTTTCCCGGAGAAAGTATTCATGATGTCTTCCCGACCACCGACGGCACCGATTGGCAAGCCACCCCCGATCGCCTTGCCATAGGTAGCAAGATCAGGTGTGATATCATAGTGAGCTTGACATCCCCCGTACTCAATCCGGAATCCCGTGATTACTTCATCCAGTAAGAAGAGCACGCCGCACTCCTCGCAGACCGACTTCAATCCGTGCAGGAACGCCCCGGCGTCGAGACGCGGATTGGAGCTCTGGACAGGCTCAACCATGACCAGCGCCAGCTCATCTTTCTGTTCGCGAATGATCTCGAACGCCGTTTCGTCCCTGTAAGGCAAAACAACCGACAGTTCCGCGGCGACCACGGGCGGGACCCCGGCACCCAGGAAAGTTGGCGTCGGCCGCGACCGGTCGCTCGCTTCGTCGGCCTTCACAAGTCCATAGTCATGAACCCCATGATAGGCCCCGTCGAACAAACCAACTTTCTGCTTGCCGGTGAAAGCGCGGGCCGCGCGTATCGCAAACATTGTGGCCTCGGTTCCGGAGTTGCAGAAGATCACATTGTCGACACACGGCGCAGCATCCTTGACGATCTCTGCCAGACGTTGCTGTGGTGCACTTGGAATGCCAAAGTGCCAGCCCTTCTCGATCTGACCCTGTAATGCTTCTTCGACCACCGCCGGCTTGTTACCCAGCACCATGGGGCCGAATCCCCCGGTAAGGTCAATGTAGGTATTGCCGTCGACGTCCGTAAGGTGGGGTCCCTCGGCGCTCTCGATGTAGATCGGATGCGGTAGATCGACGGTGCCAACAATCTCCTGCGCGAGTGCATGCTCCCCTCGAAAGCGGACGTCGGCTGATTTCGACGTTCTGGCTACCAGCTTATTGCGCACCGCCTGTGACTTCTCACCCTCGAGTATCAGCTTCTTCGCGTGCTCTTTGTCCATGTCGCCCCCTCCATTGATGCTCAAGGATAATCAGCTCTGAACCGCCAATCGAGGCTGCACGTAGAGGATCATGAAATCAAGGCGACGCCGTCAAATAAAAGCAGCCTTCGGAACTGTTTCGCGATAGCCAGTTCCTGTCCCAAAATTGTCATCCCATGACAATTCCTGGGCGTCCGGTTTGCACGCAAACCTCGCATTCTCCTTCCGAAAATGGCGCCGCCGCACGCGACCTCCCGTCCCGGCCGGGCCGGATTTGCCAGCCGTGCAGCGCTCCGCCATGCTGCGCTCATTCTCCTTAACAAGGTCTGAGTCATGGCAGAGAAAGAAGTCGCGCTTATCGTCGGCGGCGGTCCAGGCGTCAGTGCAAGTTGCGCTCGGCTCTTTGCAAGCGATGGTATACGCGTTGCTGTCGCTGCACGGAATCCAGGCAAGTCCGCCCTGCAAGAACTGGCGGCGAACCCCTCAATTGACATTTTCCAGTGCGACGCGAAAGACCCGGCAAGCGTCGAATCCCTGTTTTCCGCGGTGGCTGAAGGATTGGGCAGCCCGAATCTCGTTGTCCACAACATCGACGGGCGCAGCGCTGATATCTTCCGGAAAGGGGTGAACGAGGCCGACCCCGAACTCGTGCTCGACGTGCTGCAGAATTCCGCATTCAGTGCTTTTTTGGTCGGCAGCGCGGCAACGAAATCGATGCTGGGCGGGCCCGCCCCGAAATCAGGGCACCGCGGCACGATCCTCTTCACAAACGCCAGCGCGGCGTTCAAGGGCTACCCCAAGAGCGGCGCATTCGCGATGGCCTGCCAGGCGAAAGCCGGGCTTGCCGAGAGCATGGCCCGGGAACTCATGCCACAGGGCATTCACGTCGCCAACATCCCCATCGACGCCGCAATCGGCTGGACCCAGGGCGACGGCACGCGGGCACACAGGATGGCTGGCACCACGGTGGACGACAACATGGCCGACCCGGATCGCATCGCCGAGACCTACTTGCACCTGCACCGACAGCACCGATCGACCTGGACATCCGAGGTCATACTGCGGCCCTGGGTCGAGAACTGGTAAGCCAGGATCACGGGCCACTTAGCTGGCCGCACATCTCGCAATCACACGCTCAACTCACGCTTGAGCCACCATCGACGGGCAGCGCAACGCCGGTGATGAAGCCGGCGCGATCGGAGGCAAGGAATGCGGCCGCGTGGGCGACGTCCCACGCTGTGCCCATCTTTCGGCCGAGCGGCACCCGGCGGTCACGATCCGCGATCACCTCGTCCCTGGTCGCGCCATCACCAACCCGCGACTCGATGGCCATCGGCGTGTTCATCAAACCCGGCAGAATGACGTTTGCGCGAATGCCGAAACGGGCATTGGTCTGGGCAAGTTGCTCCGTGAACGCGACCACCGCAGCCTTCGTTGCCTTGTAACCCACGTAAGGATACGGCCGCCAAGCAGCCATCGACGAGATGTTGATGATCGCGCCGGAACCGGCTTCTCGCATGAC
Source organism: Gammaproteobacteria bacterium (assembly GCA_963693635.1). Lineage (GTDB taxonomy): Bacteria > Pseudomonadota > Gammaproteobacteria > Pseudomonadales > Azotimanducaceae > CAVOBC01. The sequence continues at coordinate 21,535 of CAVOBC010000008.1, forward strand.
CGGCAAGGCGTGCTTACACGCGAGGATCATCCCGCGAAGGTTAATACTCACAATCCGGTCGAACGCTTCGACTTCGATATCCTCGATCGGCGCGTCGCCTGCGGCAAGACTCATTCCGACGTTGTTGTGCAGAATGTCGATGCGCGCGTACTTGTCAACGCAATCCCGCATCAACGCGGCAATCGACGCCTCATCCTGCACGTCGACCACCATGGCGCTTGCATTCAGATTCTCGTCCTGGATCATGCGGACAGTTTCGTTTGCCGAGTCAATGTCACGGTCACCGACCAGCACCGTGGCACCTTCCCGCGCGAACTGTATCGCCGTCGCCCGACCGTTGCCGATGGTCAAGCCGGGCGTCTGACCGCCGCCGACAACGACGGCGACCTTGTTCCTGAGCAGCATTCAAACCCCTGACGTTAAGCACATTTGGTGTGTCCGGTATGTTAGGTGTTTCGCGGAACTGAAGGAACCGGTGCGAACAAAGATCCAGGCTGCGTGGGCGCGCAGACTGGCAGTGCCAGGCTCTACCTCAGAGTTGGCTCCGACACATCCACCTCTTCGACAATGATTTGGGCCGTTTCCATGCCCTGGTAGTAGTTGACATCAAGGCGATACGCCAGACGAACTCGCTTTTTCGGCAGCAGCCGATTGTGATTGAAGGCAATGCCCTCCACCTTCTGCCCCGTTGCCGCCACTTTCAGCCGCAGCCGAAGATGGCGCTCACCGATAATATGCTGTGACGTAATATCAAACTCACCATCGAATAGCGGCTGTGGGAAGCCCTGACCCCAGGGACCAGCAGTATGGATGGATTTCGCGAGCGGTACCGTCAGCTCCTCGTCAATCTCACCGTCGGTCACAACCACGTCAGCCAGATCCTGCTCCGTTAGCCAGCGTCGAGCCTCCTCGTCAAACGCGATGCGAAAGCGCTCGTAGTTCTCGGGCGCCATGCTCATGCCCGCAGCCATCGCATGGCCGCCAAAACGGGTCAGAATGCCAGGGTATCGTGTTGCGATCGCCTCGAGTGCGTCGCGAATATGAAGCCCCGGGATCGAGCGGCCAGAGCCTTTAATCTCGTCATCGGCAACCCGTGCAAACGCAATCACGGGCCGGTTTACCCGATCCTTGATGCGGGATGCGACGATACCAACAACGCCCTGATGCCAATCGTCGTGGTACAGACAGACGCCAACCGGCAGCATCGCCGCGTCGAGGTATTCCCGATGCAACATCAGGGCATCTTCTGCCTGCTCTTTCATCTGCTGCTCAATCGCACGGCGTTCGGCATTCAACTCGTTAAGGCGCGCCGCCATCACGGTTGCAGTCTGCTCATCGCGGGCAAGCAGGCACTCGATGCCGAGGGACATGCTCTCCAGCCGTCCCGCGGCATTGAGGCGGGGTCCAAGTGTGAAGCCAAGATCCATCGCTGACAGGTCTTTGGACGGTTTGTTCGCGAATGCCGCAAGCGCTCGAATACCAGGCCGCGCTCGACCTGCCCGAATGCGGCGCAGCCCCTCGGTGACAAGCACCCGGTTATTTCGCTCAAGCGGCACCACGTCAGCGATCGTTCCGAGCGCGACAAGATCCAGCAGCGTGCCCAGGTTGGGCTCTCGCTGCGCCTCAAATCGACCGAGCTCACGCAAGCGTCGACGCAGGCCCGAGAGGACATAGAACGCGACCCCAACGCCCGCCGTCGATTTCCAGGGGAACTCACATCCCTGCTGGTTCGGGTTGACGATCGCCGACGCAGGTGGCAACTCGCTACCCGGCAGATGGTGGTCCGTAATCAGCACGTCAACCCCGGCGTCGCGGGCCATCGTTACGCCATCGACGCTGGAGATGCCATTGTCGACCGTGACGATGAGATCCGGTTCGCTGGCAAGCGCAACGCCCACGATGCCGGGCGTGAGACCGTAGCCGTACTCAAAGCGGTCTGGCACCAGGTAGTCGACATTGGTCGCGCCCATCTGGCGCAGGCCTTCAACCATCAACGCCGAGCTGGTCGCGCCATCCGCGTCGAAATCACCGATGATGAGAATACAACCGGACAAGTGCTCGACCAGAAGCGTTACAGCGGCATCAAGGCCAAGAAGTGAGTCGGGGGGCTCAAGGGACGACAGCGGTACGTCGATTTCATCGGGTTGTCTCACACCACGTGAGCGATACAGCCGATCGACCAGCGCTCCGGGATCGGTCGCTGTGTCGGTCAGCCCAGCCGCTGCCTCCGATTTCTCCGGCGTCCCCGTGACGCCTTGCCCGCGCCGGATCAACAGTGCCATCGTGACCACGCGTACCCGCTCATTGGGAGTTCTCCAGATTCTTCACCGCGGCTTTAGCACCCCCGCTTAACCCGTTCTTCGCGCAATTGTGGGTTAGGACCGATCGCAAGTCCCTTCTCCGGGAACCGGACATTCCTTACCCGCGGCGCCGCCCCACTATCCCCCGGTGCCGCCCACTATGATAGACGCGTCGGCCAACCGATGACCATCGGATTGCGGCGCATTCGTCGACGAGACCAGAGCGCTCGTTACACAACCACAGGCAAGAAAACCATGGGAAACCGGGTCCCTACCGAAGGACGTCAGGGGGACCGGCGCAGAGCATGAGGAGCGCATGAGCGCAACGCTCGTTCGCTACGATGGCGAAAACGAGCGATGCATGAGCGCCGCAAAAGCTGTCACTCCTCAGGTAAAGGTTTGCACCCGAATGCGGATCAGATCGACCACGCTGTCAAGCTGACGCAGCGCGTCGAGCGCCCCATCCATCACCGATTCCGGTGTTTCATCGGTCACGATGACAATAGCGGCGTGGTCGTCCTCAGGGTCTTTCTGAACGAGCTTTTCGATGCTGATCTCGTGGTCAGACAGAACTGTCGAGATGGACGCCATCACGCCCTGCCGGTCCTTTACCTGCAGGCGCAAATAGCACGCAGCGCTCGTCTCGGTGATCGGCAGAATCGTCGTGTCCGCCCTCGTCACAAAACCCGCATCAGCAATCTCAGCGTTGCGCGCCAGATCAACGATGTCGGCGACAACCGCTGATGATGTGGGTCCTGACCCCGCACCCGCACCGTAGTACATCGTCGGGCCCGCAGCGTCGCCACCGACCATCACCGCATTCATCACACCGTCGACTTGCGCGAGCAACTCGGAGCGCCGAATCATCGTAGGGTGAACACGCAGCTCAATGCCGCTCTCCTGCCTGCGCGTGATGCCAAGGTGCTTAATCCTGAATCCCAGCTCGCGGGCGTAGTTGATATCCGCCGGCGTGATGGTGCCAATACCCTCTGTGTATATCGCGTCGAATGCGAGCGGCCCGCCGAATGCAAGCGAAGAGAGGATAGTGAGTTTGTGCGCCGCATCGATCCCTTCCACATCAAACGTAGGGTCAGCCTCAGCGTAGCCGAGCGCCTGCGCTTCCTCGAGCACATCCGCAAACCAGCGATTGCCGCCCTCCATCTCCGTCAGGATGAAGTTGGAAGTGCCATTGATGATACCGGTGACATAGTCAATCCGATTCCCGGCAAGGCCCTCGCGCAGCGCTTTGACAATAGGAATCCCACCCGCGATCGCCGCTTCGAATCGCAGCGACACCCCATACTTGTTGGCGAGCGCAAATAGCGCGTCGCCGTGTTGCGCAATCAGCGCCTTGTTGGCTGTCACCACATGTTTGCCGGACTCAATCGCCTCGGTCACAAGCTGCAGCGCCGGGTCGGTACCGCCAATCAACTCAACGAGCACGTCAACCTCCGGGTTGCGGGCCACGTCGAAAATATCCCTCGTCACAGTCGTCGACGACAGGTCACAATCAGGATGACCCCGGCGGCAACCGACCTGTGCGATGACAACATCGCGGCCGATTTTGCGGGTGATCTCATCCGCGTTGCCGGTCACCAGGTTGAATGTTCCAGACCCGACTGTCCCGAGACCGCAAATGCCTATTCGAAGCGTCACCGTGACTCCTTCCTCAAGATTTGATGTTTTGTACTACGGACAAGTCTCGATATGGGAAACTTGCAGTCAGATCAGCCAGCGTTTTTGAACATACGCCGCATTCCACGAATCGCCTGCCGCGTGCGGTGCTCATTTTCGATCAAAGCGAAGCGCACATGATCATCCCCAAACTGGCCGAAGCCGACACCCGGGGACACCGCAACCTGAGCGTCTTTGAGCAGCGCTGTGGCAAACTCAAGCGAGCCCATGTTCTGAAACTGTGGCGGAATTTTCGCCCAAACGAACATCGTCGCGCGCGGCCGCTCCACCTCCCAACCGATGTCGTTCAATCCATCGCACAGAATGTCGCGGCGGCGGCGATAGATCTCGCGGGTTTCGGCCACGCATGACTGATCACCCTCGAGCGCTGAAATAGCGGCAACCTGTATCGGCGTGAACATGCCGTAATCCAGGTATGACTTGATCTTGGCGAGTGCGCCGACCAGGGTCGGGTTGCCGCAACAGAAGCCGACGCGCCATCCCGGCATGCTGTAACTCTTGGACAGTGAGAAGAACTCAACCGCGACCTCTTTCGCGCCTTCGACCTGCAGAATCGATGGTGCTTCGTAGCCATCGAACACAAGATCTGCATACGCTAGGTCCTGGATTACCCAGATGCCATGCTCTCGCGCGATCGCGACGACTTTCTCGAAGAAGTCGATCTCCACGCACTCGGTTGTCGGGTTCCCCGGAAAGTTGATGACGAGGACTTTCGGCTTCGGCCAACTTGTCTTGATGGCCGTTTCGAGTTCCAGGAAGAAGTCGACACCCGGCGTCAGCGGCACGTGCCGCACATCGCCATCTGCAATGACGAAGCCGTAGGGATGAATCGGGTAGGACGGATTCGGCACCAGCGCAATGTCACCGGCTCCCAGCATCGCGAGCGCAAGGTGAGCGATGCCTTCTTTTGACCCGAGCGTCACAATCGCTTCGGTTTCCGGGTCGAGATCGACATCGAAACGATCTTTGTACCAATTGGTAATCGCACGCCGTAAGCGGGGAATTCCGCGCGACTGCGAGTACCGATGCGTGTCTGGCCGTCGCACGGTTTCGACCAGCTTGTCGACGATATGTTGGGGCGTTGGCAGGTCCGGGTTACCCATGCCAAAGTCGATGATGTCCTCACCGCGTGCTCGCGCTTCCCGCTTCAGCGAGTCAGTGATGCTGAAGATATAGGGCGGAAGCCGACTAATGCGTGGGAAATCTTCTTCCATCTCAAGAGGCGACCAAATGCAAACGAGCGACTATACCGAAGCGGTGCAGAGACGTGAAGCTGTAACACCGTTTCAGCGCCGCGCCGTGGCAGATTATGAGCAAGAGCCGAACCGCACGGGGATAAATGCCGGCCCTGGTAAAACAACGTCGACCCGTGTCAGCCCTGGGCATCGACTCCCAATTCGGCGGCCAATCGTTCTGCCGGCAGAAAACCTGGAATCATCTTGCCATCTGGCAGGATCATAGTTGGCGTGCCCGTAATGCCCACCTGGACGCCAAGATCATAGTGACTCGCGACGGGATTGGAGCAATTGAGCACTTTGAGTTTTTGTCCGCGCTTGGCGCGCGTCAGCGCAGATGTTGGATCGTCCGCACACCATGCGGAGACCATCTGTCCATATGAGCCCTTGCCAATGCCATTTCGTGGATAGGCGAGGTAACGAACCGCAATGCCTAGTGCATTCAACTTGGGAACTTCGCGATGCAGCTTCTGACAGTAACCGCAATCGACATCGGTAAAGACCGTGACCGTCGCCTTCAACGACTTCGACGGCGGCGCAAAGACCAGCATCTCAGACTCATCGACGCTGTCGATTAACGACTTGCGCGCTAAGTTGCGCTTATCTTCCATCACGTTCGTCAGCCCGTCGGGCCCCACCCGATAGAGATCACCCGCGAAGAAGTGCTTGCCATCCGGGGTCATGTGAAGAAAGGCACCACCGGTGATCTCAAGCAATACGAATCCAGGCACCTCGCTCGGGGTCACTGACTTGATCTCAATGCCCGGCGACAAGTCTTTGAGCAGTTGTTCGGCTTCTTCAGGCGTGACGGCCCATGCAACTAGCGGGCAGACTGCCGTAACGAGGGCGAGTGGCCGGAGCCATCCACCCATTCGGGCAAACATTCGATGTGACGGCGTCTTGTCCATGTTTTTCCTTGTTACGAGAGGGGCCTTCTTTCCTCTCGTGCTCTCCCCCACCGGACTTGTCCGGTGGCGCTCAGGGCTGGTTTTCTTTGTTACGAGAGGGGCCTCCGCCCCTCTCGCGCTCTCCCCCACCGGACTTGTCCGGTGGCGCTCAGGGCTGGTTTTCTTTGTTACCAGCGGCTGGCCGCACAATGAACGCATCCTACACGATCAGGATAGCGGCGACTTCCTCCCGGCGCTGGCGCAACCTCCACTCGCAGCCCGCCAAAGAGCTCTACATCTGTCTGAGCACGCCTACGCCCGGGGATGGTGTTGATCGTGCAGTTCCTGCATTCGATGGCGAGCGACGTGCGTGTAGATCTGGGTCGTTGAAAGATCGCTGTGCCCCAACAGCAACTGCACCACCCGCAAGTCCGCACCATGATTGAGTAAGTGTGTCGCGAACGCGTGGCGCAGCGTGTGTGGCGACAGCTTTCCGCCAATGCCCGCCTGCACTGCATACTTTCGAATTCGGTACCAAAACGCCTGGCGCGTCATGGCCCTGCCACGGGAACTCGGAAACACGATCTCTTCACCCGCGTCCGGGTCGACGAGCGCGCCACGAGCGGACGAGAGGTACCGATCTATCCAGTTGATAGCTTCTTCGCCGAGCGGCACAAGCCGCTCCTTGCTGCCTTTGCCCATCACCCGCACCACGCCCTGGCGCAGGTTGACCTCGGTGAGACGCAGGCCCGTCAGTTCCGAGACGCGCAGACCGGAGGCATAGAGCACTTCCAGCATGGTGCGGTCGCGCAAGCCAAGTTCAGTGCTTGTGTCGGGGGCCGCCAGGAGATTGTCCACGTCCCCCTCAGACAACGTCTCCGGCAGAGGTCGACCGATACTCGGGCTGTCAACATCCCGCGTCGGATCGTCGCGTATTCGTCCATCGCGGATGAGTTGGCGGTAAAAACCGCGCAGGCATGACAGAAAGCGGGCGGTTGATCGGGCCTTCAGTCCGCTGCCGAGTCGATGGGACAGGTACTCAAGAACTTGACGGCGATCGGCCGCGTCAAGTGGGGTGTCACCGAGAAAGCTGGCAAAGGCGGTCAAATCTCGCCGGTAGGCGGCGAGTGTGTTCTCGGAGAGGCCTCTTTCCAGCCAAAGACTATCGAGGTATTGATCAATAGTCTCTGCCTGGACTGGGGTCATCCAGCTTTCGCTCTTGCCCCGGCGTGAATCAACGTCTCTGGATCTTCTCGCGGATTCGCGCCGCGCGTCCACTCAGGGCGCGCAGATAGTAAAGCTTGGCCTGACGCACGTCGCCGCGACGCTTGACCTCAACGGAGTCGATCATCGGGCTGTGGGTCTGGAATGATCGTTCAACGCCCACGCCGTGCGAAATCTTGCGGACGGTGAACGCCGAATTCAGACCGCGATTGCGCTTGCCGATGACAACGCCCTCAAAGGCCTGAAGCCGCTCTCGTTCACCTTCTTTGATCTTCACCCGGACAATGACGGTGTCACCGGGGCCAAATTCAGCAACGTCGTCCTTCAACTGCGCTGCTTCTATCTGATCGATTATCTTGCCACCAGTCATGTCAACCTCCTCTGCGTTCGTATGCATGGTTGTATGCATGCTTGTTCATTTGTTTTGTATCGGTGCGTCCCGCCTGCTTCCCCGTCGTCCCTGGCACCTGATTTGCTCAGCCGTCTGCACCGCCTTCCTGCCTGTCGTACTCGACCAGCAGTTGCCGGTCTTCGTCGCTTAACGTCGCGGCATCCAGCAAGTCCGGTCGCCGGTCGCGTGTCCTGCCGAGTGACTGCATCCGGCGCCAGCGTCGTATCCGCTCATGATCGCCGCTAATGAGCACCTGCGGCACACGCTCGCCATTCAGCTCTTCCGGTCGCGTGTAATGCGGAAAGTCCAGAAGACCATTCGCAAACGAATCCTGCGTCACCGATTCACTGTCGCCAACAGCGCCCGGCAGCCACCGGGTCAAGGCATCGATCAGCATCATCGCGGGCAGTTCGCCACCACTTGCGACGAAGTCGCCGATCGACACTTCCTGTGTAACTCTCCCCCCAATCAGTCGTTCGTCAATTCCTTCGTATCTTCCCGCGAGCAGAACCAGCGGTCCCCCCGCGACCATCGCTTCAACCAGCGGTTGACCCAGCGGCCGGCCCTGGGGCGTCATATAGACCACCTCCGCCGTCTCACCGGGGCATGCCTGCGCTGCGCCCCTTAACGCATCGTCAATCGCAGCCGCAACCGGCTGCACCTTCATCACCATCCCCGGCCCACCGCCATAGGGCTTGTCGTCAACGGTGCGGTGGCGGTCGCTCGTGTAGTCACGCGGGTTGAAGAGCTGCAAGTCCAATATGGCCCGTCGTATCGCCCGTGACGTGATCCCAAACTCGATGATCCCGTCGAACATTTCGGGAAAGAGGGTCACGACACCGATCCACTTCTCCAAGATCCACCACCCTTTACCCAAGGCACCTCTTCATCCCCCGCAACGTTCACCTGCGCGCTCGTCACCTGAGCCCCCGATTCTCGGATCGATCAGTCGTACTCTACTTCCCAGTCCACACTCAGCGTCCCCGCCGCAACATCCACCGCTCTGACCACGTGATCAATGTACGGAATCAGGTGCTCGATCGCGCCAGTTTCATCTTTCGCGACCACCATCACATCATTCGCGCCCGTTGCCATCATTCGCACAATCCGGCCCAGCGGCTGGCCATCACGGCCTTCAACATTCAACCCTTCCAGCTGACGCCAATAGTACTCGTCGTCCTCAAGTGGCGGCAGCAGGCTACTTTCAATCCATATCTCGCAACCAGCCAGTGTTGCCGCTGCGTCCCGATCGTCAATTCCTTCAAAGTGCGCGACAAGGCCGCGGTTGTGCCGTCGCCCCTCGATCAGGGTGACCGTATTTGCACCTCCGCCGGGGTCCTCGCCCGCGCGCCGAAGCCGCCACGGCTGATAATCAAGGATGCCCTCCGCCGGGTCGGCATACGAGGCGACATGTACCCAGCCCTTAATACCCCAGGCACCAGAAACATGTCCCATCAGGATATGTTGATCCTGGTCGTCCTGGCTGTTGCTCTGCGGGGACACCCAGGTTAACGCCGGTTAAGCCGTGGCGACCGCTTCTTCTGCGGGCGCAGCGGAGGCCAATTTTAGCCTCCAGCGCTTGATCAATTGGCGAACCCGGTCCGAGACCTGCGCGCCCTGACGCTGCCAGTACTCAATGCGTTCGAGGTCAAGACGGAGCGGCTCGTCGCCGCCGCGCGCGACCGGGTTAAAGAACCCGACACGTTCGATAAAGCGGCCACTTGTCGCCTTGCGCCGATCTGCCACTGTCACAAAGTAGTAAGGCCGTTTTTTGCTCCCGCCGCGCGAAAGCCTGATAATTACCATCGAGTTGAATCCCTTAGAATGTGTTGGAGTGCACGCGCTGCGGCGAACTGGCACGCAATGTCCGGTTCTTTGCTGGTTTTTCGCAGTATCTTTAACGCCGGGAACGCCTAGCTGATGGAGACTCCGGCAGACGTTGCGGTGACCCCAAAAAGGTGCGTCATTTTACGGAAATGTCGCAAAGAAGCCAATGCATATGGACACCCACCGCTTTTCCGCGCGGTCAAGACCGTGGGAGCAATTCACCCGTCTTCGGCGCGGGTGTCGAGACCGCGCCAATCAGGGGTCTTGCGGCTGTCGTTGTGAAGCGGTCCCGGCCACTCAGGGGCGACTTTCCCGACGACTTCACGGGGAGTGATATTTCAGGGGAGTCACGCTTCGTGGGAGTCCCCTTTCGGGACAGTCAACAGTCTCATCACAAACCAGCAGGGGGCCCCACGCCGCCAAGACCACGCATCATGTTCGCCATGGCGCCTTTCTTGGTCATCTTCTTCATCATCTTTTGCATCTGCTTGTGCTGCTTGAGCAGACGATTGATGTCCTGCACCTGGGTGCCGGAACCGGTTGAAATCCGGCGCTTGCGCGATCCGTTTAATACATCCGGGTAGCGCCGCTCCTGCCGCGTCATCGAATTGATGATCGCCTCCATCTGGCCGAAGGACTTGTCATTGACCGAATCGAGCGCCCCCTGGGGCACGTTGCCCATCCCGGGCATCTTGTCCATAAGGCTGGTGATGCCACCCATGTTGTTCATCTGCTCAATCTGATCCCGAAAGTCTTCGAGATCGAACTTCTTGCCCTTCTTGATTTTCCTGGCGAGCTTGTTGGCCTTTTTCTTGTCGATCTTGCGCTCGGCTTCTTCGAGCAGCGACATCATGTCGCCCATGCCCAGAATGCGCGACGCGATCCGGTCCGGATGGAATGCCTCCAGCGCATCGATCTTTTCGCCCACCCCCATGAACTTGATCGGCTTGCCAGTGATTGAGCGGACCGACAGCGCCGCGCCACCCCGCGCGTCGCCATCCGCCTTGGTCAGGATGACACCCGTCAGCGGCAGCACAGTGTTGAACGCCTGCGCCGTGTTCGCAGCGTCCTGGCCGGTCATCGCATCGACCACGAACAACGTCTCAGCTGGCGCCGTCGTGACATGCAACGCCCTGATCTCATCCATCATGTCGTTATCGACATGTAAGCGACCGGCGGTGTCCACGATCAGCACGTCGACCAGTCGTGTGCGTGCCTGGTTGACCGCACGCTTTGCGATATCGACCGGCTTCTCACCAGGATCGCTCTCGCAAAACTCGACATCCGCTTCCAGGGCCA